>PLYS01000227.1:3645-47937 GCA_003153455.1 Betaproteobacteria bacterium
TACATCGGTGAAACCCATGTCGGTGGTTACGACGAACTTGCCGCTCTCGATCAGGCCGGCAAACTCGATGCATTGTTGCGTGCCTGATCTCCCGATAAATCTTCCCAGGAATTGCCATGAGCGAATCACCGCAACCCGTTTTTGCCATCGAGAAAATCTACCTCAAGGATCTATCGGTCGAAGTGCCGAATGCGCCGGAGGTGTTTCTTGAGCGCGAGGTCCCTACTGTTGATGTCAACATCAGCAGCAACGCCAGGTCTGTGCAGGATGGACTGTTCGAGGTGGTGGTGACAGTCACCATCACCGCCAAGATCAAGGACAAGACCATGTTTCTGGTGGAAGCGGCGCAGGCAGGCGTGTTCCAGATCCGCAACGTGCCGCAGCAGGACATCGAGCCGCTGCTCGGCATCGCGTGTCCTAATACGTTGTTCCCGTACGTGCGCGAGACGATTTCCGCGGTGACCTCGCGCGCTGGCTTTACGCCGGTGGTATTGGCGCCGATGACATTCGAAGGCATTTACCAGCAGCAAGTACAGCAGATGCAAGCGCAACAGGCGCAACAGCAATCGGGAGTCAAACCGAACTGAGCCTGCCATGGCGACGCTGCCCCGTTCCCTGACGTTCGGTGTCGCGATGCTGTTGGCATGTGCGCACGGTGCAGCGCGTGCCGCCGATTTCTGCTCGATCGCCGAGAATGCAGCGGTGCTCTACGACGCACCGTCAGCGAGGGCGAAAAAACTCTACGTGATCGGACGCGGTTATCCAGTCGAAGTGATCGTGGTGATCGAGCGCTGGGTCAAGATCCGCGACGCAAGCGGCGAGCTGGCGTGGATTGAATCGAAGGACTTGAACGCGCGCCGCACGGTGATGGTGAAAACGCGTCTTGCCGACATTCGCCAGGCGGCCGATGACCATGCGCCGCTCGTATTCCAGGCAGATCAAAGCGTGCTGCTCGATCTCGTTGAACTGACCGGCACCGGCTGGGCGCGCGTTACGCACCGTGACGGGCAAGGCGGCTACGTTAAACTGAGCCAGGTCTGGGGCGTATGAAGCTCGCCGTGCTCGGCGCCGGCGCGTGGGGCACTGCGATCAGCATCAGCCTTGTCCAGCGCCACAGGGTCGTGCTGTGGGCGCGTGACGCGCAGCAAGCGCGCGAAATTGCCGCAACACGCGCCAACCAGCGTTATTTTCCCGGGTTCACCATTCCGGACGCGATTGCGGTTACTGTGGAGCTTGCGGCTGCGCTTGAAGCTTGTGACGTGATATTGGTGGCGACCGCCACGGCCGGGTTACGGCCGACGCTGCGGCGGCTCACGGCCGCTGGCAATACGGCGCCGGTGGTATGGCTGTGTAAAGGTTTCGAAGCCGAATCGGCGCAGTTGCCGCATCAAATCGCCGCGAGCGAGCTGCCGCCGACGCTGTCGCGCGCGGTGCTGTCAGGGCCGAGCTTCGCCACCGAGATCGCGCGCGGCCTGCCGGCGGCGCTGACGCTCGCGAGCTGCGACGCGGAATTCGCGTTGCGCGTCGCGAACGAGCTGCACGACGGTGCGCTGCGCATTTATTCGAGCGACGACGTGATCGGCGTCGAAGTCGCGGGCGCGCTAAAAAACGTGATGGCGATCGCAGCCGGCATTTGCGATGGTCTCGGGCTCGGCTACAACGCGCGCGCCGCGCTGATTACGCGCGGGCTGGCTGAAATCACGCGGCTCGGACTCAAGCTCGGCGGACGCCTCGAAACATTCATGGGGCTGGCCGGCGCCGGCGATCTGATTCTGACCTGCACCAGCGATCTTTCGCGCAACCGCAACGTCGGGCTGCAGCTCGCGCGCCATGTCACGCTGCCGGAAGCGCTGCGGGCCCTCGGGCACGTTGCGGAGGGCGTTTACACTGCGCGCGCGGTCGACCGCCTGGCGCGCGACATCGGCGTCGACATGCCGATTACGCGCGCGGTGTGTCGCGTGATGGACGAGAACGTTCCCGCACACGAAGCGGTGCGGGAACTGTTGCGGCGCGACCCCAAGCCGGAGCGCCGTTGATCCGACGGCGTGACGAGAGACGAGATGCGGGAGGAATAAGGCTTGTTCACTCATTCACTGCGACCGAATCAGGTGGCGCCGGCGAAATCGAGTTGCCGCCACGCTTCGTAAATCACGACGGCGACCGCGTTCGCCAGGTTGAGACTGCGGCTGCCGGGCAGCATCGGCAGCCTGAGTTGTGCAGCCGATTGTGACAGGATATGCGGTGGCAGGCCCCGGGTTTCGGGGCCGAACACGAATGCATCGCCCGCCTGATAGCGAACCTGATCGTGATGCTGCGTGCCTTTGGTGGTTATCGCGTAGATGCGGTGTCCCGCGAGTGTTTCCCGGCAACGTTCCCAGTCGTCGTGCAACGTGTAGTCGATCCCGGCACGGTAATCCATGCCGGCGCGCTCGAGTTGTTTATCCGACAGTGAAAACCCGAGCGGCCGCACCAGGTGCAGGCGGCAGCCGGTGTTCGCGGCAAGCCGCATCACGTTGCCGGTATTGGGCGGGATTTCGGGTTCAAACAGGACGATCTCGAACATGTGGGAGACTAATCTGAAATCCGGACGATCAAATTGCTGCGCGAGATACCGCCAGCACGGCCGCCGCATGGCGATGACCGGCGCAGTTCCAATGCCCGTCCACCTTGTAATATTACTCCGGGCGATCCATTCTTGGCATGGGATGCAAGCTTGCGGTCACCTCGCGTGCCGTTTCTACGTCCACGAAACGGGCGTTCTTGTGGTACGCAGTCAGCGTGATTCCTGCAGTCGGCTTCGCGGAAGGGTTAAAGCTGCTTTATGATGTCGAACGCTAGCTTGGGCAAGATCCCGGCACCAGGTTGACCATGTGCGGCAACACCTGCTGGTTTGTGATGTCAAACTTTAAGCGAGGCAAAATGTCAGGCTCCCAAAATGAAAGATATTAGGCGCAAGCACATCCTGGTGTCGGGCGGAGCCGGATTTCTTGGCTCCCACCTGTGTACGCGATTGCTTGAAGAGGGGCACGACGTTCTGTGCGTGGATAACATGTTCACCGGCACGAAGGACAACATCCTGCCGCTGCTGGACAATCCGCATTTCGAGTTTATACGGCATGACATAACCTTTCCGCTGTATCTGGAGGGGGAGGAAATCTACAACCTGGCCTGCCCGGCCTCTCCCATCCACTACCAATTCGATCCGGTGCAGACCACCAAGACCAGTGTCCACGGCGCCATCAACATGCTGGGGCTGGCCAAGCGGGTGAAGGCCAAGATATTCCAGGCATCCACCAGCGAGGTTTACGGCGACCCGCAAATACATCCCCAACGGGAGGAATACTGGGGGCACGTCAACCCGATCGGGTTCCGCTCCTGCTACGATGAGGGGAAGCGCTGCGCCGAAACTCTTTTCTTCGACTATCGCCGCCAGCACAAGCTGCGGATCAAGGTGGCTCGCATCTTCAACACCTACGGCCCCAACATGCATCCTAACGACGGCCGGGTGGTGTCGAACTTCATCGTGCAAGCCCTGACCAACCAGCCCATCACCCTCTACGGTGAAGGCACCCAGACACGTTCCTTCTGCTATGTGGACGATCTCATCGATGGCTTCCTGCGCCTCATGGATTCCAGCGACGATTTCACCGGACCGGTCAATTTGGGCAACCCCACTGAATTCACCATCAGGGAACTGGCCGAAAAGGTGATCGGCCTGACCGGGTCCGGTTCGCAGATAGTGTTTAAGCCGCTGCCCAGCGATGACCCGACGCAGCGCTGCCCCGACATCAGCCTCGCGAAGGCCGAACTCGGCTGGGAGCCGACTATGCCCCTCGCGGAGGGGCTCAGGAAAACCATCCCCTATTTCGAGAACATGCTGCTACATCTAAGTTGAAACTGAAAACCCGTAACTCGCGACCCACAGTTTCCTTATCGCGGCAGCGTCCGCGCTATCATCCAACCTTGAATCTCGACGGCACCCGCCTTGTGCAGGTTACGCGCGAGTTCGTTGAGGGTCGCTCCGGTCGTCATTACGTCGTCGATGACCGCAACGCGCATGCCGCTCAGATCGGCGTCGCAAACAAACGCGCCACGAATATTCTTCGCTCGTTCTTTCCAGGGCAGCGCTGCCTGCGGCGTGCTGTCGCACACGCGCCGGCACGCGCTTGCCGCAAGCGGCATGCCGGTCAGGCGGCTCACCACGCGCGCGATCTCGAGCGCTTGGTTGAAGCCGCGGTGGCGCAAGCGCTGCGGTGAGAGCGGCATCGGAATGATGAGATCGGCGCACTCAGTCAGTCGTTCGCTGAGCGCCTGCGCCAGCAAGTGCGCGAGCGCGAGGTTGCCCGCGTACTTGTAGTGGTGGATCAGCGGCGCTAGCGGCCAAGCATAGGCAAACGCCGCGCTCACGCCGTCGAAGCGCGGCGGGTGGCTCAAACACGCGCCGCAGAAGCTGCCGTCGCCGGTCGGCAACGCGCATTGTGGGCAGCGCGCCGCCGTGAGCCATGGCAAGCGCGCATAGCAGTCAGTGCAGACCGGCTTTGCTGCAGCTGGCGCGGTGCACAACAGGCATTGCTGCGGCAGTACGTGCTGAGCAAAGTACAGGCAGTTGTTCAATAATAATCTGCTGCAATTTGACAACTGGCGGACGATCGCTGATGATTCGAAACTCATGATCTAACGGCAGTTTTTGCTCTCAATCGCGTATTTACCCGCAGGCCTATCGCCATGGACTCCATTACTGACAACGCACCTACCCTTACCGCCGCCGACAGTGCCCGCAGCGGTCGTTGGAGCGTCGATCAGGTCGCGGNNAAGACCGGCGGTTGCCCCGAGGATTGCGGCTACTGCCCGCAGGCGGCGCGCCATCACACCAACGTCGAAAACGAAGAGATGCTCGCCGTAGATGCCGTGGTGGTGGCGGCGCGCGCGGCCAAAGATAATGGTGCGACGCGTTTTTGCATGGGTGCGGCATGGCGCGGTCCAAAGCAGCGCGATCTCGAGCGCGTGATCGAAATGGTGAAAGCGGTGCGCGCACTTGGCATGGAAACCTGCGTCACGCTCGGTATGCTGAAAGCAGGCCAGGCCGGGCAGTTGAAGGCGGCCGGTCTCGATTACTACAACCACAACCTCGATACCGCGCCCGAGTTCTACGGCGAAATCATCTCCACTCGCGCCCAGGACGACCGTCTCGACACGTTGGGGCAAGTGCGCGCTGCAGGCATTCATGTCTGCTGCGGCGGCATCGTTGGCATGGGCGAAGCGCGCCGCACGCGCGCAGCGCTGGTCGCGCAACTCGCCAATCTCGACCCCTATCCCGAAAGCGTGCCGATCAACAATCTGGTACAGGTCGAGGGCACGCCGCTGTACGGCACCGCCAAGCTCGACTTGCTCGAGTTCGTGCGCACCATCGCGTGCGCGCGCATCACCATGCCGAAGGCGATGGTACGGCTGTCGGCCGGCCGCCAGGAAATGCCCGAGGGCATCCAGGCATTGTGCTTTTTCGCCGGCGCCAATTCCATTTTCTACGGTGACAAGCTGCTCACTACCGGCAACCCCGAGGCCGCGAGTGATCGGGCACTGATGGACAAGCTCGGCATGTATCCCATGTGGGGTGAGGCGAGAGGCGAGAGGCGAGAGGCGGAAGATCGTTAGGTCCGTATTGCTTCAGCTTTGCCGTTTACTCCTCACGCCGCCTTTCAGACGCCTCATTTTCGTTGCATGCCATTCGCCGATCTGGCCGCTGAGCTCGCCATGCTCGATGCACGCGGCCTCAAGCGCCACCGCCGCATACTCGAAAGCCCCCAAGGCGCGCATGTCGTGGTCGACGGCCGCGAAGTGGTGGCGTTCGGCAGCAACGATTACCTGGGGCTCGCCGGCGATCCGCGGCTGGCGGCGGCAGCGCGCGAGGGCGCGGCGCGCTACGGCGTCGGCGCCGGCGCTTCCCATCTGATCCTCGGCCATGCGGCTGCGCACCACGCGCTCGAGGAGTCGCTCGCGCAATTCGTACGGCTGCCGCGCGCGCTGCTGTTCTCGACTGGCTACATGGCGAACATCGGTATCGTGACCGCGATCGCCGGGCGCGACGACGCGGTGTTCGCCGACAAGCTCAATCACGCATCGCTGAACGACGCAGTGCTGTTATCGCGTGCTGATTTCAGGCGCTACCCGCATCGCGATCTCGCCACGCTCGAGGATATGCTCGCGGCGTCCCAAGCGCGTCGCAAGCTGGTGGTAAGTGACGCGGTGTTCAGCATGGGCGGCGATATCGCGCCGGTGCACGCATTGCTGCGGTTATGCGAGCGCTACGACGCGTGGCTGGTGCTCGACGACGCGCACGGCTTTGGCGTGTTAGGCAGCACTGGCGGCGGCGTGCTGCAGCATTACGGTGTCGCATCCGAGCGCATCGTTTACATGGCCACGCTCGGCAAGGCGGCTGGCGTGTTCGGCGCATTCGTGGCGGGACAACCTGCTTTGATTGAAATACTGGTGCAGCGCGCGCGGCCCTACATCTACACCACGGCGATGCCGCCGCTTCTGGCGCATACGCTGCTTGCCGGCCTCGAAATCATCGCTGCCGAGACGTGGCGGCGCGAGCTGCTGGCGCAGCTCATCGCGCGGCTCAAGCGGGATGTTGCCGGACTGCGCTGGCGGTTGCTGCCGTCCGATACCGCGATCCAGCCGCTTATGATCGGCGCCAACGACGAGGCGGTGCGCGTCTCGGAACAACTTGCGCAGCGCGGGTTGCTGGTGCCGGCAATCCGGCCGCCGACCGTGCCCGAGGGCACCGCCCGGCTGCGCATCTCACTGTCGGCTGCGCACAGCGAGCAGGACGTCGCGCAGCTTGTCGAGGCTTTGCTTGAGGTTGAGAAAAATTCTTGAACCGCAAAGGACGCGAAGGAACTTCGAGTTCCGAATACGATTAAACCGTGGCGGCAATCATCTGCTGGCATGAGTATTAATCCCTGCAAGGATTGGTGTTTTGGTTACCTTTGCGTCCTTCGCGGTAAAGCTTTAATGGGTTTATATGTCGAGAGCAACGGCAGCGGGCCCGATCTAGTGCTGCTGCACGGCTGGGGCATGAATGCAGCGGTGTGGGACGACGCGGCTCCCGAGCTTGCGCAACATTTTCGCTTGCATTGCGTTGATTTGCCTGGCCACGGCGGCAGCAGCGCGTGCGCGCCCTGCACGCTGGACGCGCTGGCCGACGTGCTTGCGGCAGCGCTGCCGCGGCGGGTGGCCGTCTGCGGCTGGTCGTTTGGAGGACAGGTGGCGCTCAACTGGGCGTTGCGTGTACCGCACCAGGTCGAGCGCCTGGTGCTGATCGCGACCACGCCGCGCTTCGTGCGCGGCGCGGACTGGGAATGCGGCATCGACGCTGCCGTGCTCGAGGGTTTCGCACACGGCCTGGCCCACGATTACCGCACCACGCTGCAGCGCTTTCTCGCGCTGCAGGCGCAGGGCGATGCTCACCCGCGCGCCGTGCTGCGCCGGCTGCGCGGGCAGATACTCGCGCACGGTGAGCCGGATGTGGCAGCGCTAGGAGCGGGATTGCGGCTGCTCAAGGAAACCGATTTGCGCGACAGACTGGTACAAATAATGCAGCCGGCGCTGATACTGCACGGCGAGCGCGACGCCCTCGTGCCGCTGGCGGCGGGCGAATATCTGCAGCGCGTCCTGCCGCACGCGGTAATCGAAGTGTATGCCGGCACGGCACACGCGCTGTTCCTTGCGCAGCCGCAGCGCGCCGCTCGGCGTATCACGGAGTTCTGCGGTGAACCATGAACTCGCGCTAGACAAGCGCCTGCTGCGGCGCTCGTTTGAGAAGGCCGCTGCCGGCTACGATGCCGCAGCGGTGCTCCAGCATGAGATATGCCGGCGCATGCTGATGCGGCTCGAGTACATCAAGCACCGGCCGGCGGCGATACTCGACGCGGGCAGCGGCACGGGCAACGTCGTTGCGGCGTTGCGCGTGCGTTATCCGCAGGCCACGCTGTATGCGCTCGACATTGCGCTGGCGATGGTGCGGCGCTCGCGCGCTCGCGCGCCGTGGTGGCGGCGCCTGTTCGGGCGCGGCGTAGTGCCGGTGTGCGGCGACATCGAACGGCTGCCGCTGCGCGGCGCCGCGGTCGGCATGGTGTGGTCCAACCTCGCGTTGCAGTGGGTGAACGATGCGCCGCGTGCATTCGCCGAATTCCGGCGCGTACTCGCTCCGGGCGGGCTGTTGATGTTCAGCACCTTCGGTCCCGATACGCTGAAAGAGCTGCGCGCAGCCTACCGGGGCACCGACCGCTACACGCACATTAACCGCTTCATCGACATGCACGATCTCGGCGACATGCTGGTGCACGGCGGCTTCGCCGACCCCGTGATGGATATGGAATACGTGACGCTGACCTACACCGACGTGCTGGCGCTGATGCATGACCTGAAAGCGATCGGCGCGCACAACGTGACCGCCGGGCGCAGGCAGGGCATGACGGCGCGTGCGACCCTTGCGGCGGTCGAGTGTAATTACGAAGCGTTGCGCCGCGATGGACGGTTGCCGGCGACGTTCGAAGTCATCTACGGCCACGCGTGGGTGCCGCAGCCGCGAACCACCGCGGACGGCAAAACTGTTATCCCGATTAAAGTGAGTAAAAGGTCGCCGCTATGACGCCTCATGCCTCACGCCCCACGCCCCGCGGTTTCTTTGTTACCGGCACCGACACCGGCGTCGGCAAGACGCTGGTTTGTTGCGCTCTCCTGTACGGATTTGCCGCACTTGGCAAATCCGTAATCGGCATGAAGCCGGTCGCTGCCGGAGCCATCCGTAGCGCAGACGGATTGGTCAACGACGATGTGGCGTTGCTGCGAGCTGCCAGCAATGTCGAGGCGCCGCCGCATCTCGTCAATCCCTATTGCTTCGAGCCGCCGATCGCGCCGCACCTGGCGGCTGAGCAAGCCGGCGCCGCGATCGATTTCGCGACCATCGCCAACGCATACCGGCAGCTCGCGGCCGTCGCGGATATCGTGATCGTCGAGGGCATCGGCGGATTCTGCGTGCCACTCAATCACAATGAAGACAGCGCCGATCTCGCGCAGCGTCTGGGCTTGCCGGTGATACTGGTGATAGGCCTGCGCCTGGGCTGTCTCAATCATGCGCTTTTGACCGCGCAGGCGATTCGCGCCAAAGGGCTTCAGCTCGTCGGGTGGATTGCCAACTGCATCGACCCCGCGCTGGCGGCCGCCGACGAGAACGTCGCAGCGCTGGCGGAACGCCTGGCCGCTCCGCTCCTGGGAAAGGTCAAGTTTGCGGTGGCGCCCGACCCACAGCGCATTGCCGCGCTGATCGCTTTGCCGCGCCTCGGCTGAAGCGCCGCACGAAGCGCGCACGCGCTCGTTTCAGCAGCTTGATCTTGATGAGTTCTCTCGGCTTTCCGGTTGCCTCGGGGATGCCAACTGTGATAGATTCCCCTTCTTTTTTTAGGCGCCAGCGCTCGTTGACGCACTGTTGGAGTCAAGCATGATCAGTAAGTGGATAAAGTGTTTAGTGGCCGTCGCGGCTTTGGCGCCGGCACTGGCAAGCGCCGACCGCTACAACCTGCAGACGCCGCAAACCGTCATCGCGCACGAGATCTATGATCTGCATACGCTCATTCTCGCGATCTGCGGCGTGATTTTTGTCGTCGTGTTCGGCGCGATGTTCTACGCGATCTTCAGGCATCGCAAATCGGTCGGCCATAAAGCCGAGCAGTTCCACGAAAACACCACCGTCGAAATCGTGTGGACCATCATCCCGTTCGTGATCCTGATCGGCATGGCGTATCCGGCGACCAAGACCGTGATCGCGATGAAAGATACCTCCAGTCCCGACCTGACGATCAAGGCCACCGGCTATCAGTGGAAATGGGGTTACGACTATCTGCAGGAGGGTATCAGCTTCTACAGCAGTCTCGCCACTCCGCGCGATCAGCTCGAAGGCAAGGCGCCCAGAGGCGTGAACTACCTGCTCGAAGTCGATAACCCGGTAGTGGTGCCGGTCGGCAAGAAAGTACGCATCATCATGACCGCCAACGACGTGATCCACTCGTGGTGGGTGCCGGCGCTGGGCGTCAAGCAGGACGCGATTCCCGGCTTTGTGCGCGATACCTGGTTCAAGGTTGACAAGCCCGGCACTTATCGCGGCCAATGCGCCGAACTGTGCGGCAAGGAGCATGGTTACATGCCGATCGTGGTCGAGGCGGTCGAGCCCGAGCAATACGCGCTATGGGTCGCCAAGCAGAAGAAAAAAATGGCGGCACAGGCCGATGATCCCAACAAGGCCTGGACGCTCGACGAGCTCAAGACGCGCGGCGAGAAAGTCTACGCGGCCAACTGCCAGGTGTGCCATCAGGTGACCGGCATGGGCCAGCCGCCCGTGTTCCCGGCGCTGTCCGGCTCCACGCTTGCGACCGGTCCCAAGGATGGCCACATCGACCGCGTGCTCAACGGCAAGCCAGGCACCGCAATGGCGGCTTTCAAGCAGCTGTCGGATGTCGAAATCGCGGCCGTGATTACTTACGAACGCAATTCGTGGAACAACAAAACCGGTGATATGGTGTCGCCGGCCGAAGTCAAGACATTACGCAAGTAGGCATTCAGGAGAGCTCCATGGAAGCAACACACGCACACGACCACGCACATGGCCACGATGATGGTCACGCGCATCATCCGTCGGGCCTCATGCGCTGGATCACCACCACCAACCACAAGGACATCGGCACGCTCTACCTGATATTCAGCCTGACGATGTTCTTCGTCGGTGGCTTGCTCGCGATGGGCATCCGTGCCGAGTTGTTCCAGCCTGGACTGCAGTTCTGGCGCCCGGAATTCTTCAACGAGCTGACCACCATGCACGGGCTCATCATGATATTCGGCGCGATCATGCCGGCGTTCGTCGGCTTCGCCAACTGGCAGATCCCGATGATGATCGGCGCGCCCGACATGGCGTTCGCGCGCATGAACAACTGGAGCTTCTGGTTGCTGCCGCCGGCGGCGCTCTTGCTGGTGGCGTCGTTCTTCGCGCCGGGCGGAGCGCCTGCGGGAGGTTGGACTTTGTATGCGCCGCTCTCGACGCAGATGGGCCCAGGAATGGACCTCGTAATTTTTGCTATTCACATCATGGGCGCATCGTCGATCATGGGGTCGATCAACATCATCACCACCATCCTCAACATGCGCGCGCCCGGCATGACGATGATGCGGATGCCGATGTTCGTGTGGACCTGGCTGATTACCGCCTATCTGCTGATCGCGGTGATGCCGGTGCTCGCGGGCGCGGTCACGATGGTGCTGACCGACCGCCACTTCGGCACCAACTTCTTCAACGCCGCGGGCGGCGGCGATCCGGTGATGTTCCAGCACATTTTCTGGTTCTTCGGCCATCCCGAGGTCTACATCATGATTCTGCCGGGGTTCGGCATCATCTCGCAGGTGATCCCGGCATTCGCGAGGAAGCCCTTGTTCGGGTACGCGTCGATGGTATACGCGACGGCATCGATTGCGATCCTGTCGTTCATCGTGTGGGCGCATCACATGTTCGCNNGCGACCATGTGGAAGGGCTCGATGACGTTCGAGACGCCGATGCTGTTCGCGGTCGGTTTCATTTTCGTGTTCACCATCGGCGGCTTCACCGGGCTGATTCTTGCCATCGCGCCGGTCGATATTCAGGTGACGGATACCTATTACGTGGTGGCGCATTTCCATTATGTGCTGGTGGCGGGTTCCTTGTTCGCGATTTTTGCCGGTGCTTATTTCTGGCTGCCGAAATGGACCGGCCACATGTACGACGAGACGCTCGGCAAGTGGCATTTCTGGCTGTCGATGATCTTCTTCAACGTCACGTTCTTCCCGATGCACTTCCTCGGGCTCGCCGGCATGCCGCGCCGCGTTCCGGACTACGCGCTGCAGTTCGCGGACTTCAATATGCTCGCGTCGATCGGCGCGTTCGGTTTCGGCCTCGCGCAGCTGCTTTTCGTGTGGGGAGTGATTAAGTGCGTCAGAGGCGGGGCAAAAGCGGGGGACAAACCGTGGGAGGGCGCCGATACTTTGGAATGGACGCTGCCGTCGCCGCCGCCGTACCACTCTTTCGAGACGCCGCCCGTCGTCAGGTGAGCGGGCACGCCATGGGGTCGCAAACGCCCAATTTCACGATCGCGCTGATACTCGCTTTCGTCGCGGCGGCATTTTTCATCGGTGTGATCATCAAGCAACGGCCATGGTGACCCAGACGCAGTCGAATCTGCTGACGATGCGCAAACTGCTCGTCGTCGCGGTCGCGATGTTCGGCTTCGGCTTCGCGCTGGTGCCGTTCTACCAGAAGATCTGCGAGGTGACCGGCGTCAACAGCGTGCTCAAGCCCGACGAAGTCACGAACACGCAGCTCGACGCGGCGCGTTTTGTCACGATCGAGTTCGATTCCAATTTGCGCAGCAACCTGCCGTGGACGTTCCGTCCGCTGCAGACAAACGTGCGGATACATCCCGGCGAACTGACAACCGTGATGTACGAAATCAGGAACAATTCCGGGCGCGCGGTCACTGGCCAGGCAATCCCGAGCTACGGCCCGCAGCTGGCGGTGCGCTACTTCAAGAAGCTCGAGTGCTTCTGCTTCACCCAGCAGACGCTGCAGCCGGGCGAAGCGAAACAGATGCCGGTCGTGTTCGTGATCGACAAAGGCCTGCCGGACGACGTGAATACGATCACTTTGTCGTATACATTCTTCGAAGTCGAAGGCGCGGTAAAGAAATCGAGTTGATGCCGATGAGACAAGCGCAGAAGCCGGTCAAGGCAACGCCGCTACAGGTCGCGAAAGCGGTATTCTGGTCGTTTTTCGGCATTCGCAAACGCGCGGCCTACGAGAAGGACGCGGTGTCGCTGACGCTGCCGCAGGTGGTCGTTGCCGGCATCATCGGCGCGCTTGTTCTTGTCTTGAGTCTGATCATGCTGGTGCGTTTCATCACCAGCTGACGCCATGGAAATGCAGTCCAAAGTTACGAGGGAGAAAACATCATGATGAGCCAGTCTGCGCGTTATTTCATTCCGGACCCGTCGCGGTACCCGATTTTCGGCTCGGCTGCGCTGCTCAGCATGGCATCCGGCGCCGCGTTGTGGATGAACGAAGCGGCGTGGGGCAAGTTCGTGCTTATCGCCGGTCTGTGCATCCTGTTTTACATGATATTCGGCTGGTTCGGCGCCGTCGCGCACGAAAGCGAAGGCGGCAAGTACAACCGGCAGGTCGATTCCTCGTTCCGCTGGGGCATGAGCTGGTTCATTTTCTCCGAGGTGATGTTTTTCGCGGCGTTTTTCAGCGCGCTGTTCTATATGCGCGTGCTGTCGGTGCCGTGGCTTGGCGACCTCGAGCACAAGCTCATCTGGCCTGAATTCACCGCCCAATGGCCGACCGCCGGCCCCGGGCTCGCCGAGAAATTCACGCCCATGGGGGCATGGGGTATCCCCGCGCTCAATACGATGCTGCTGCTGTCGTCCGGCGTCACCGTGACCTGGGCGCACTGGGGAATGCTCAAGAACAACCGCTCGCAGCTCATTCTCGGCCTGATCATGACGATCGCGCTCGGCGCAACGTTCGTCGGTTTCCAGGCCTATGAATACAGCCATGCCTACTCTGAACTCAACCTCAAGCTCTCGACCGGCGCCTACGGTGCGACGTTCTTCATGCTGACCGGATTCCACGGTTTCCACGTGACGATAGGCACTATTATGCTGACGGTGATCCTGTTCCGCTGCATCGCCGGCCATTTCACTGCCGAGCACCACTTCGGCTTCGAGGGCGTGGCATGGTACTGGCACTTCGTCGACGTGGTATGGTTGCTGCTGTTTATCCTCGTTTACTGGCTTTAAAAGGAGCCACGAACCACGAACCATCAGGGAGGCTCTGCAGGGGAGATCCGCGCCGCACCGATGTGCGGCGTTTTTTTTCTCAGAGCTTGGTCGTGATAATGCCAAAGTGAAAACCCAGCATCAGCAATGCGAACAGCGTGACCGACAGCACCACGCGCCACGTCAGCGCTTTGGCGGTGCGCTCGGACGCGCCCTTGTCCTTGACCATGAAATAGAGCGCCGAGCCAAGGCTGGCGAGGATCATGACGATGAACAGGATGACGATGATTTTCATTTGCAATCCGCAACAGATTAGAGTGTAGCCCCGGCGCCAACTGCTTGCCAGCAATGTCGAACTTGCGCTTCAGGCCATCGCTGTGGCCGACGCTTGCCGCGGCCGCCGGGATCGCGTTGACCCTCGCGCTCGGCAACTGGCAGCTTGGACGCGGCAACGACAAGGCGGCGCTCGCGGAGCGCATCAAGTCGGCAAGCCGCGATGCGTTGATCGCAATGCCGTCCGCAGAGATCAAGCCTGACGACGTGGCGTGGCGCCGGGTCGAGGTGCGCGGCCGCTTCGAGCCGAAATACGCGGTATTCATCGACAATCGCGTGTTGCACGGCGTCGTCGGCTACCACATCGTGATGCCGCTCAGGATCGGCGACAGCGAGCGCTATGTGCTGGTGAACCGCGGCTGGGTGGCGGGAACCAATGCCCGCAGCGAGTTGCCTCAAATAGCGACCCCGTCCCGGATGGTAACCGTTGTCGGGCTGGCAACGGTGCCGAGCAAGCGCTTTCTCGAGTTGTCGACCCAGGTTGCCGAAGGCAACGTGTGGCAGAACCTGGTGCTCGAGCGCTATCGCGCGGCAGTCCCGATCGAGATCCAGCCGGTCGTGATCCAGCAGGAAAACGATCTCGACGACGGTTTGAAGCGCGAATGGACGCCGCCCGACCTCGGCATCAACACGCATTACGGTTATGCATTCCAGTGGTTCGCGCTCGCCGCGGCGATCCTGATTTTTTATCTGGTAATTCATGTCAGAAAACGCTCGCAATAGCCGGATTAATCTGTGGTTGATCGGTGTGCTGTGCGCGGCGCCGGTGGTGGCGTCGTATTTTGCGTTTTACTTCGCGCCGCCCGCCAGGCATACCAACTACGGCGAACTGCTTGCGACCGGACCGCTGTCGGATGCGCGCCTGCAGCTTGCCGACGGCACGGCATTCCAACTCAGCCGGCTCAGGGGCAAATGGGTGTTGCTGATGGTGGATTCCGGCCACTGCGATGAATTCTGTCGGCGCAAGCTGTTCGGCCTGCGGCAGCTGCGGTTGACGCAGGGCAAGGACATGGAGCGCATCGAGCGCGCGTGGCTCATCAGCGATGACATGGCGCCGCCGGCTGCGGTAGTCAGGGATTATCAGGGCACGTGGCTGATCCGCGCCGCCGGCAGCGAACTGCTCGGGCAATTGCCGGCCGAGCGCGCATTGGCCGACCACATTTACGTGGTCGACCCGCTCGGCAATCTGGTGCTGCGCTATCCGCGCGATGCCGATCCGAGCGGGATCATCAAGGACTTGGTGCGGCTGCTGAAGACTTCAAGGATCGGATGATGGTTCGCAAGTTCGTCTTCGCAGCAGCTTTGTGGGTGATGCGGGTGGTGATAGACTTCGTTCTTTTCCGCCGCCCCGCCTAAATGACTACTCTGACCTGGCAGCAGACATCCTCGCGACTGGCGCAGTTTCTGGCGCTGACCAAGCCGCGTGTGGTGTCGCTCATCGTGTTCTGCGCCGTGATCGGCATGTTCCTGGCGGTGCCGTTTGGAGTGCTCGATATGCGCTTTGCCGCGAGGGCGCTCGCCGCCACCGTCGGCATTGCGCTGGTTGCCGGCGCCGCGGCCGCGATCAACTGCCTGGTCGAGAGTAAAATCGATGCGCTGATGGCGCGCACCCGCTGGCGGCCGTTGCCGCGCGGCCAGCTTACAGAGATGCAAACGCTGGTATTCGCGTCGGCGGTGGGGGGGGCAGGTCTGGCGTTGCTATACTCCGAGGTCAATGCACTGACGATGTGGCTTACGCTCGCTACCTTCGTCGGCTACGCGATCGTTTACACCGTCGTGCTGAAGCCGATGACGCCGCAGAACATCGTGATCGGCGGCGCCTCGGGCGCGATGCCGCCGGTGCTGGGCTGGGCGGCGGTAACGGGCGACATCCCGTATCAGGCGTTGCTGTTGTTCCTGATCATTTTCGCCTGGACCCCGCCGCATTTCTGGGCGCTCGCGCTCTACCGCAAGCTCGAGTACGCGAAGGCCGGCGTGCCGATGCTGCCGGTGACCCATGGCGACAAGTTCACGCGGCTGCACGTGCTGTTCTACACCGTCATTTTGTTCGCGGTGACGCTGCTGCCATTTGCCACGCGCATGAGCGGGCTGATTTACTTCCTCGCCGCGGTCGCGCTCGGCGCGGTGTTTCTCTACTACGCGGTCAGAATCTACCGTGACTACAGCGACCGTCTCGCGCAAACCACATTCCGCTACTCGATTTTGTATCTGACGCTGTTGTTTGCCGCGCTGCTGATCGACCATTATTTCTACTTCTAGCCTGCAATGACACGTGTTGCGACAGTCGCGCTGTTGTTGCTGGCGGCGCTGATCGCGGGCTGTGATTCATCCCCCAAGCCGCCGTCGTTTCAGCTCACCGATCTCACCGGCGCCGAGTTCGGGCGCGATTTTCAGCTCACCGACCACAACGGCAAGCCCCGCACGCTCGCCGATTTCAAGGGCAAGGTGGTGGCGATCTTCTTCGGCTACACGCATTGCCCCGACGTGTGTCCGATCACGCTCGGGGAGCTGGCGATCGTAGCCAATGAGCTCGGCAAGGACGCCGGCAGGATGCAGGTCCTGTTCATTACGGCCGACCCTGAGCGCGACACGCCGGCGGTGCTCTCCAAATACGTACCGGCGTTTCACCCGGACTTCCTCGGCTTGTATGGCGATGCCGATGCGACGGCACGCACCGCGAAGGAATTCAAGGTGTTCTACCAAAAGCAGCCGCTGCCGGGCGGCGGCTACAGCGTTGATCATTCCGCCGGCACCTACATCTACGATACGGCGGGGCGCCTGCGCCTGTTCGCGGGGTATGGTCAGGGCGCGCCGAAGATGCTGCATGACATACGCCTGCTGCTGCAGAACGGGTAAGGTAGCTGCGGAGTAATCAGGCCGCGGCAGCGTCGATCACGCCCCGCATTTTCTGCATCGCCTTGCTCTCGATCTGGCGGATGCGCTCGGCCGATACGCCGAATTCCGCGGCGAGGTCATGCAGCGTCGCATGATCCCGTTCGCGCAGCCAGCGCGCTTCGATGATGCGGCGGCTGCGGACATCGAGGCTCGCGAGCGCTTGTTCCAGGCCCTCGCCCTTGAGCCGCGCCGATTGCTCGTGCTCGAGGATGCGGCCCGGCTCGGCGTCGGTATCGGTCAGATAGGCAATCGGCGCGTACACTTCCTCGCCATCATCGCCGCCGAGCGGCTCGAGCGCAATGTCCTTGCCGCCGAGGCGGATTTCCATCTCGACCACTTCCTCGGGCTTCACGCCGAGCTGTTTGGCAATCGTCTTGACTTCGTTGCGGCCGAGTGTATCCAGGCCCGGCTTCATGCTGCGCAGATTGAAAAAAAGCTTACGCTGCGCCTTCGTGGTCGCGATCTTGACAATGCGCCAGTTGCGTAAGATGAATTCATGCATTTCGGCGCGGATCCAATGCACCGCAAACGAAACGAGCCGCACGCCGCGTTCCGGATCGAAGCGCTTGACCGCTTTCATCAACCCGATATTGCCTTCCTGGATCAGGTCGGCTTGCGGCAGACCATAACCCATGTAGCCGCGCGCGATCGCAACGACCACGCGCAGGTGCGACACGATCAATTGCCGCGCGGCACCAAGATCCTCGCACTGGCGGAACCGCCGTGCCAAGTCGGTTTCCTCCTGTTGCGACAGGATCGGAAAGCTTTTCACGGTCTGGATATAGCTGTCCAGACTGCCGTTCGCGGACGGAATCGGTAAGCTGTAACTAATCATGGCCTAAACCCCCTTGGGAATAATTTTAGCACTCTCGGCTTGAGAGTGCCACGAACCCCTCAAAGTTCCCGACTTGAGCTCGGTTTAGAGGCAGACCCGGCAAACAAAATGTATTAGAAAATCAACTATTTGTTCCGGGCTCGATCAGCGCCAGATGCCTGCCGACCGACAGCCATGCGCCGAACCAGCCCAGCGCTGCCGGGAAAACCAGCAGAGCCAGGCTGTCGCCGGGGGTCAGATACTTGAGCTGGATGAGCGAAGCGTAAACGTGTGACAGCTCGCCCAGATTGCGATTCAGCAGGTAGACGCCGCCGCTCACAATCAGCCACGCCACAATCCCGCCGGCGCACCCTTGCAGCGCGCCGAAATACAGGAATGGCCGGCGGATGAAAGCGTCGGTGGCACCGATCAGTTTGATGACCTCGATCTCGTCGCGCTGCGTCAGCACCTGCAGGCGGATGATGTTGAAGGTGACTGCAATCAGCGCCAGCGCAAGCAGCGTACCCAGTATCGCGACCAGCAAGCGGCCGAGCCGTAGCGCGGCATCGAGGCGCCGTGCCCACGCGGCATCGAGTTGCACGTGCGCAACGCGCGGCCATTGCCTGATCTCGTCGCGCAGCGCCTCGAGCGACTGCGGCGTGCTGTCTTTGGCGTTGATGATGAATGCATCGGGCAGCGGGTTCTGCGGCAGGCTGTCGACGACGTCGGCGAGCTCGCTCGATTGCCTGAGATCCTGCAGTGCCTGGTCGCGCGGCACGAAACGGAACTGCTGCACACGCGGGTTCTGCTTGAGGCGCGCTTCGGTCTGCGCGACTTCGGCGCGGCTCGCGTCGAGCGCCATGAATGCGCTCACCTGCGGCTCGGCCGCGAATTGTTGCGACGATCCCTGCAGGTTGTCGATTACCACATACAGTCCGAATGGCAAGCTCAGCGCAATGCCAATCACCAGTATGTTGAGCGCGCTGCCGAACGGCGTACGGGCAAGCTTGACGAGCGTCACGGTGAAACCGTGCAAATGCTGCGCGAACCATGCCGTCATGGTGCCAGCTTTCCGTGTTTGAGCGCGATCACGCGCGGCGCGAGGCGCGCGAGCAGCGTCTGATCGTGGGTGGCGATCACCACCGTGACGCCCACTTGGTTGAACGAACGGAACAGCTCGCAGATATCCGCCGCGTAATCGGCGTCGAGATTCCCGGTCGGCTCGTCGGCGAGCAGGATCGCTGGACGATGCACGATCGCGCGCGCTATGCACAACCGCTGCTGCTCGCCGCCGGAGAGTGTGATCGGAAGCGCTTTTTCGTACTTGAGCAGGCCGACCTTGCCAAGCGCCGCGCGCACTCGCCGCGCCGCGTCCTTGGCCCCATAGCCCGCGATCTGCAGCGGCAGCGCGACATTGTCGAATACGTTGCGGTCGAACAACAGCTTGTGATCCTGGAACACCAGCCCGAAATTGCGCCGCAAGAATGGCACCGCGCGCGGTTTCAAAGCGCCGACATTCTGGCCGTTGACGATCACGCTGCCGGAAGTCGGCCGTTCGATCGCGACCAGCAGTTTCAGCAGCGTGGTCTTGCCGGCGCCGGAAGGGCCGGTGATGAACGCCAACTCGCCAGCGTCGATCGTGAAGCCGACGTCATGCAGCGCCTGGTATCCGCCGGGATAACGTTTGGAGACGTGGCTGAGGGAGATCATGGGATTCCTGCTTTACTCCAGCAGCGCATCGACAAATTCCTCGGCGTTGAACGGCTGCAGATCCTCGAGCGCTTCGCCGACGCCGATGAAACGCAGCGGTATCTGCTTGTGACGGGCGATCGCGCAGATTACGCCGCCCTTGGCGGTGCCGTCGAGCTTGGTCAGCACCAATCCGGTGACGCCCAACGCGTCGTCGAATGCCTGCACCTGGTTCAACGCGTTCTGGCCGGTATTGGCGTCAAGCACCAACAGGATTTCATGCGGTGCGCCGGGTTCCGCCTTGGCGATTACGCGTTTCACTTTCCCGATCTCTTCCATCAGATGCAGCTGCGTCGGCAGCCGCCCGGCGGTGTCGGCGAGCATGATGTCGGTGCCGCGCGCACGCGCAGCGGTGATGGCGTCGAATATCACCGCTGCGGCATCGCCCGATTGCTGGGAGATCACCGCGACGTTGTTGCGGTCGCCCCATACTTGCAGCTGCTCGCGCGCCGCAGCGCGGAAAGTGTCGCCGGCGGCGAGCAGTATCGACTTACCGGCCTGCTGGTAGTAACGCGCGATTTTCCCGATGGAGGTGGTTTTGCCCGCGCCGTTGACACCGACGAGCATGATGATGAACGGTTTGTGCGTGGACACATCGAGCGGCGCCGCGATCGGCCGCAGCAGCGCGAGCAGCGCAGCGCGCAACGCGTGCTTGAGTTCGCGTGGCTCGCGATAGCTTGCGCGTCGTGCCGCCGCGCGCAGTTCGCCGATCAGAAAACCGGTCGCCGCGACGCCGACATCGGCGGCAAGCAGGGTTGTTTCCAGCTCTTCGTAGAACTGCTCGTCGATTTTGCCGGCGCCGAACAGGTCGGACAGATCGCGATTGAGCAGCTCGCGCGTGCGCGCCAGCCCCTGCTTCAGCCGCTGGCTCCAATTCGCGCCGGGCTTATTGCCGGACTTCAGGAAACTTAACATGTCTAGCACAGTCAGAATCAGAGCGTGTGGCGTCGCATACCTGGAATCGTTGCCGTGTGCGCATATGTCGAGCGCAACCACAGTAAATAACTTAAAATTCTAGCCGGAAAACACCAGTCGGGCCACCCAAACTCTTTTATTTCTGGACTTCGCATGTTATTCGACCTTTTCAGCGGCGCTGCGCGCGCACGAATATGCGCGCTGCTTGCGGTGTTGCCATTCGCCATTACCGTCGCTGCCGCACAGACTCACGAGCACAAACTCGATAACGGGCTGCGTGTGATCGTCAAGGAAGATCATCGTGCGCCGACCGTGGTGTCGATGGTGTGGTACAAGGCCGGCAGCATGGACGAGTTCAACGGCACCACCGGTGTTGCGCACGTGCTCGAGCATATGATGTTCAAGGGAACCAAAGCGGTGCCTGCCGGCGAGTATTCGAAGATCGTTGCCGCTGCGGGAGGACGGGAGAACGCTTTTACCTCGATGGATATGACCGGCTATCACGTGCAAATCCACAAGTCGCAACTACCGCTTGCGTTTCGGCTCGAGGCCGACCGCATGGCCAACCTGGTGTTGTCGCCACAGGAATTTGCGAAGGAGATCAAGGTCGTGATGGAGGAACGGCGGCTGCGCACCGACGACCAGCCGCAATCGCTGGTGTATGAACAGTTGATGGCAACCGCGCTTGACAGCCACCCGTACCGCATACCGACTATTGGTTGGATGAGTGATCTGGAGAACATGCGCGTCGAAGATGCGCGCGGCTGGTATCGGCGCTGGTACGCGCCTAACAACGCAATCATCACGGTTGTTGGTGACGTCAATTTCAAGGAAGTCTTCGCGCTTGCGGAACGGTATTTTGGCAAAATCAGGTCCAGAGTGTTGACCGAGCGCAAGCCTCAGGATGAGCCGCCGCAGCGCGGCATCCGGCGCGTGACGGTCAAGGCGCCGGCCGATTTGCCTTACTTGATCATGGGATACCGCGCACCGGTGCTGCGTGACGTCGAGAAAGATTGGGAGCCCTATGCGCTCGAGATGCTTGCGGGCGTGCTGGACGGCCACGAAGCGGCGCGGCTTAACAGCTCGCTAGTGCGCGACGAAAAAATCGCCAATACGGTCGACGTCAGTTACGACAGCACGCAGCGCGGCCCCGGCATGTTTGTGGTGAGCGGTGTTCCCAATACCGGCAAGACGGTGGCCGAACTTGAGCAAGGGTTGCGGCGCGAGTTCGTGAAAATCATCACCGACGGCGTCAGCGACGAGGAGCTGAAGCGCGTCAAGGCGCAGGTGGTGGCAGCGCAAATATTTCAGCGCGACTCGATGTTTTTCCAGGCACGCCAGATCGGCTCGCTCGAAACCGCGGGTTACTCGCATAAAACCATCGATCTCATGATTCGCAAGCTGCAGGAAGTCACCGCGGCGCAGGTGCAGGAAGTGGCGAAGAAGTATCTGGCCGATGACAGTCTCACCATCGCGGTGCTCGACCCGCAGCCGCTCGCCAGCCGCAAGCCGGCCGCCGCGCCGGAAGGACTGCGTCATGCGCAATAAACGGCTGCATCTATGGTTCGCGCTGGTGGTGTGCGTTATCTCCGTTCCCGCATACGCCCTGCTGCCGATCCAGTACTGGCAGACCAGGAACGGCGCGCGTGTTTATTTCGTTGAAAACCGCGATCTGCCGATGCTCGACGTGAGCGTGGATTTTCCGGCCGGCTCGGCGTTTGACACGCGCGAGAAATCCGGGCTTGCTGCGATCACTCAGCGTCTGCTCAAGCTCGGCGCCGGCGGCCTGTCGGAGGACGAGATCGCGCGCCGCATGGCCGACGCCGGGGCGGAGCTTGCCGGGCGCTTCGACGACGACCGCGCCGGAGTGTCGCTGCGCACGCTGAGCAGCACCGATGAACTGAAGCAGGCGCTCGATTTGCTGGCGCGCATCCTGCAGCGTCCCGAGTTTCCGGTGGCGGTGCTGGAGCGAGAAAAGACGCGCATCATCGGCGCGATCAGGGAAGCCGACACCAAGCCTGAGGTCATCGTCGACAAGAACTTCAACGCGCTGGTTTACGGCGATCATCCATATGGCCTGCGTAGTTCAGGCGAAGCCGACACGGTTGCTGCGCTCACACGCGAGGACCTGCTCGGTTTCTACCGCCGCTATTACACCGCGGACCACGCGGTGGTGGCGGTCATGGGTAATGTCAGCCGCAGCGAGGCGGAAGTCATCGCGGATCAGCTGACCGCCGAACTGCCGCGCGCCAGTGCGCCGGCGGTGATACCGGAAGTGCGGCCGCTGACGCGCGCTGAGACGCGCGTCATCGCCCATCCCGCGTCACAGAGCCACGTGCTGATCGGCGCGCCCGGCATCAAGCGCGACGATCCGGATTATTTTCCGCTGTTCGTCGGTAACTACATTCTCGGCGGTGGCGGCTTTGTGTCGCGCATCCTTGAAGAGGTGCGTCAGAAGCGCGGCCTTGCCTATTCGGCCTACAGCTATTTTTCGCCGATGAAGGAGAGGGGTCCGTTCGTGATCGGGCTGCAGACGCGCAAGGACCAGGTCGGCGAAGCAGTTGGCGTGGTGCGTAATACGCTCAAGGATTTTGTCGCCAAGGGGCCGAGCGCGGATGAACTGAAGAAAGCGAAGCAGAACATCGTCGGCGGATTTCCGCTCAGGATCGACAGCAACCGCAAGATAGTCGACTATCTCGGCGTAATCGGCTTTTATCGGCTGCCGCTCAGTTATCTCGACGACTTCGTTCCCAACGTCGAGAAAGTCACGCTCGCCGACATCCGCAATGCGTTCGCGCGCCGCGTCGATCCCGAGCGCATGGTGACGGTGATCGTTGGCGCCGATAAGGCCGCGCTCGACTCCGCAAAATGACTAATGGGAAGAAACCAAGTCAGGATTATCGGGGGCGCTTGGCGCAGCAGACTGATCTCGTTTCCGGGGCGAACTGATCTGCGGCCAACGCCCGACCGCGTACGCGAGACATTGTTCAACTGGCTCGGCCAGGACCTCACCGGCAAAACTTGTCTCGATCTGTTCGCCGGCAGTGGCGCGTTGGGGTTGGAAGCCGCTTCGCGCGGCGCAAAACGCGTCGTGATGGTCGAGCGCGATCCAGTCGCTTTCCACGCGCTGCAGGCGAACGTCGCCGTGCTCAACGCAGCGGCAGTGGAGCTGAAGCGGGCGAATGCGTTAGAATTTCTGCGCGCCGACGACGGAACCTACGACGTTGTATTTCTCGATCCGCCGTTCCGCGCAGACTACCTGCCTCAAGTGCTTCTCGCGTTGATCCCGCGCCTGGCTGCAGTCGCCATGGTCCACGTTGAAGCGCCACGGGCGCCCGCGCTTCCGCCGCAATGGGAAGTTTGGCGCAGCGGCCGCGCAGGCGCGGTGACCCACCAACTGCTGAAATGGACTGACCATGAACCTTAAAGCCGTATACCCAGGCACTTTCGATCCGATCACGCTCGGTCACGAGGACCTGGTGCGCCGCGCCTCAAGGCTGTTCGATGAATTGATCCTCGCGATTGCCGACAGCCGCGCCAAGCAGCCGTTCTTCACGCTCGAGGAGCGCGTCGCGATGGCGAAAGAAGCGCTGGGCGATTGCAAGAACGTGAAGGTGGTCCCCTTCTCCGGGCTGCTGATGAAATTCGTGCGGCAGCACGACGCCAGAGTGGTGGTGCGAGGACTGCGCGCGGTGTCGGATTTCGAATACGAATTCCAGCTCGCCGGCATGAACCGCGATCTCTATCCCGATGTCGAAACGATGTTCCTGACGCCGGGCGAGCGGTTCATGTTCGTCTCCGCCACCATCGTGCGAGAAATCTCGATCCTCGGCGGCGATGTCAGCAAGTTCGTCTCCGCGCACGTCGCCGAGCGCCTGAACGCGAAAATCAAGCAGATGGGCTGAGCAGGCAATCGTCATGGCACTGATGATCACCGATGAGTGCATCAACTGCGATGTGTGCGAGCCGGAGTGCCCGAACGGCGCAATCTCGGCCGGCGAAGAAATCTATGTCATCGATCCCAAACTGTGCACCGAATGCGTAGGCCACCACGACAAGCCGCAGTGCGTCGCGGTATGTCCGGTTGACTGCATACCGCTGGATCCGGATTACGTCGAGACCAAAGAGCAACTCTACGAGAAGTATCTGCGCCTGGCCGCGCAGAAGGGGGGCTGAGAGTTGGATTCAATCAGGGTTCAATACGGCTATGCAAGCGGTTGAATGCGGGTTGCCCATAGTGGCGCGGGAAGGACGCTTCATGCGCGGCAGACTGGCGAGCGGGATTCTCAAACGGATGGGGCTGTCGGAATTGGTGGCCACATCAGAGGAGGATTACATTGCGATAGCGGTCAAGCTTGCCCAGGATGCTGATTATCGTCAGCGCATGGGCGAGCGCATTGTGGAACAGCGGCATATCCTGCATGATGATCCCGCCCCAGTACGGGCACTCGAAGAGTTCCTGATCAACGCATCCAGACAGCAGTGAATTTGATGTCGACTCCTTCGGTATGGACGTGGCTAAGCGAGCCAGGTGGCCCGCATTGGAAAACACTCAAGCGTGACTTCGTGCCGGAAGGGTTATTGAACCTCATCACGACACCGCCCGAGCTTGTTCTGGATGTGGGCTGCTTCTGTGGTGCTGTTGGCGGTTGGTTAAAAGCGAAATTTCCAAGTGTACGCGTGATAGGCATTGAGCCGGTCGAGGAAGCCGCGAACGAAGCACGCAAACAACTCGATGCGGTCCTGTTGGGTAAGCTCGAAGACGTTAACCTGTCTGGAGCCGGAGTAGCGCCCGGAAGTTTAGACGTTATTGTTCTGTCCGATGTGTTGGAGCACATGTACAACCCCTGGCAGGCATTGGTGAAACTGCGTCCATTACTGAAGCCTCGGGGAGTCGTACTGGCCAGTATTCCAAACGTCCGCAATTACACGATTCTTGCACAGCTTGTGCAAGGGGATTTTGCCTATGCAGGGGCAGGGATTCTGGACATCACCCATATTCGCTTCTTTTCGTGGAGAGGGATCCAGCGCTTGTTTGGAGAAACGGGATACAAGATTGAACAGGCCACCTGCAATATGGACCCACGCTCCCAGCATTTGCTGGAAGGACTGAAACAGCCGCCTCCGATCAACATCGATTCCCCGTTCATGCAAATCAAGAACCAAACTCATGAACAATTGACAGAATTGGCAACATTGCAGTTTTGGTTAAGAGCGAGTTCCGTATGACGCAAAAGTGTGTTTTCTTCTGGATTACCGAAGCTCTGGCATACCGTGCTGGCCGCGAACACGATGTTGCCTGATTCGATGCGCCTTCGGCCGCCGACCGTCTCCGGCCAATCAGTAAGCTCCCAGGACACGCCCCCCCACCGTCGTGCCGTCACTCGGCAACGCGCGTTATCGTTGGCAGCGCGGGCAGTAATACGTCGAGCGTTGCCCTTGCACCAACGCGCGCACCGGTGTGCCGCAACTGAAGCACGGCTGCCCTGCGCGGCCGTAGACTAAAAAGTTGTTCTGGAAATTGCCAGCCAACCCGTCGCTGCCGACGTAGTCGCGCAGGCTCGAGCCGCCGGCGCCGATTGCCAGATTGAGCGTTTCCCTGATCTTGTCAGCCAGCAGCCGGTAGCGGGCGGTGCCGATGCGCTGCGCCTGTGTTGTGGGATTGATGCCGGCGCGAAACAGCGCTTCATTGGCATAGATGTTGCCGAGGCCTGCGACCAGATGACTGTCCATCAGCGCCTGCTTGATCGCGGCGCTGCGGTTGCGGGTCGCGCGGTAAAGCCATGCGCCGTCGAATCCGGCGCCGAGCGGCTCGGGACCGATGTCCTTCAGCAGCGGGTGCGACAGCACGTCGCCCTGGTGCCACAGCACGAGGCCGAAGCGGCGCGGGTCGCGCAGCCGCACCGCTGCTCCACTCGCCATCACCAGATCGAAATGATCGTGACGTTCGGGGCGTGTCGCGGCGTCAACCAGCCACAGCCGTCCTGACATGCCGAGGTGCACGATCAAGGTGCCGCGGCCGCAGTCGATCAGCAGATATTTGCCGCGGCGGCCGACATGGCGCACCGTGGTTTCAGCCACCAGTTGCGGCAGATTGCGCGGCACGGGCTGGCGCAGCGCGCGCTTGCGCACCACCGCGGTCCTGATACGCTGGCCTTCGAGGTGCGGCTGCAGCCCGCGCCGCGTGGTTTCGACTTCCGGCAGTTCCGGCATCAGTGTTTATCTGCGGCTGCTACTGTCGGCGGCGCGAGCAGGCGCTTCGCCGCTTCACCGGCAAACTGATACTCGAACTGCTGATCGCTGCGCGCGAGCACAAGTTCCGGTTCTCGCTGCAAGACTGTCAGCGTCACGTCATTGCCGCTCCTGAGCGTGGCTTTGATCGTCGCGAGCGGTTTGCGACTGCTCATCGGCAGCACCGCGAGCGCGGTCGCGAGCCGCCATTCGTCGATCCAGCGGTTGATGTCATCCTGGCTCGAGTCGACAACCGCGGGCGACATTACCCATTTGCCGTCCTGCTGCGCGAGCCTGAACTCCTGGAACTCCAACGCGACCGGGGCTTCTTCCGCCGCAAACAACTGTCTGTTCACCAATTGCAGCGCGTTTTTCGGCAGCGCTGCGCCGTAGCGCAAGGCAATCAGGTAAATGCCGTCCTGCGTCAGCAGGTATTGCTCGCGGCTCATCGGGTTGACCGCGCCGAAGCTGAAAGCCTGCCGGTTGATGGTAAGCCGCGCATTGGGTTCGTTGAGGTCGAAGCGGGCGAGCCCCGCCGCCGGGAAGCGGTCTTTCGACGTCGCATCGAGGATTTCGAGCAGGCGTTGCGACTGAAAGTCATCGGCGCGCGCGGCAAACGGCGCGGAAAGCCGCCACTCCGACGACGCCCGATCGAGCGCAATTGGCGCGCCGCCGGCGATCTCGATCTTGATGGTCCTGGCGTCGGCAGCCTTGAGCGTTGACAGCCTGTGCTCGGGTTGGCTCTGATGCGGCTTGAGGTAGGCAAACAGCGCGAGCGCAGCGACCGCTGTCAACAGCGCGACATTGATCCACAGGTTCCGCTTCATGCCTTGCGGCGGCGCCACCAGATAACTACGCCGGTGGAAACGAATATCAATGGCAGGAGAAGCAGGAAGCCGAACAGGATCAGGTATTGCGCGCCACGCCCGAGTTCGAGGTTGCTGTCGAGCGACGGCCGCGGCTGGATCGCGATCAGCGCGTCGTCGCCGGCGAGCCAGTTGACGATGTTGACGCCGAGATCGAGGTTGCCGCCGTTGCCGAGGAAGGTATTGGCGAGGAAGCTGCCGTTGCCGACGACCACCACGCGCTGCGTGCGGTCGTTGACGCTGCGTTCGAGCGCAAGCGCGATGTTGACCGGTCCCGGTATGTCGCGCGTTTTGTCGAAGACATCATCGAGTTTTCCGGTTTCAACCCAGCCCCGCCGCGCGACCTCGATCAACCGTGTCGACCGCCACTCGCCGCCGTCGTTGACACCGATCTGGCGTGCGAGCGGAAATACGGTGTTGAGGTGGAAATCGTCGGTAATGGGGTGGCGGCCGTAGCTTGCGCTGGCAGCAATGGCAATCGTCGGTTGAGCGTTAAGTTGCTTGGCCGTTGGATCCCATACCGTGCCCGGCCCGAGCACGAGGCCGAGCAGTTCGGCGATCGGCTGCAGCCCGCGCAGCGGCTCGGGATCGATCAGCCACAGCAGGTTGCCGCCTTTTTGCAGGTATTGTTTGATCTTCTGCACTTCAGCCGGCTGCAGATCGACCTGCGGGTTTGCGATCAGCAGCATGCTGGCATTGGCCGGTACTGCCTGCGCGACGGCGAGATTGAGGCTGTTGGTTTTAAAGCCCTTGGCTGCGAGCTGCTTGCCGAATTCGCCGAGATCGTGGTTGGCGATGCCGTTCAGGCGCCGCTCGCCGTGGCCTTCGAGCGCCATCACCATGCGCTCGCTCGAGCGCGCGAGCCGCATCAGCGCGTTGATGAACGACTGCTCGTTGTAGTCGGTGAGATGCCCGCTTTTCTGGTTGTAATCGATCACCGACTCGCCGTTGACGCGGATACCCGCGGCCTGCGCGAGCTTGGGTTCCTCGCGCGGGTCGACGAAACTGACGCTGAGGTCGGACTTGATGCGCTGGTATGGCGCGAAGAAATCCTGCACCTGTTTGCGCAGGTCGCCGCGTACGTCCTGGCGCGTCGCGAAAGTGGTGACCTTGATCGGCCCTGTGAGCTTGCCCAGCGCCTCACGCGTCTGCTGCGACACCGTGTTGCGCGCGTTCTGAGTAAGATCGCGTTCAACGCGGTACTCCTGCGCGAAAAATGCGAGCAGCGCCACCAGCGCAATCAGCAGCACGACAAAAATGCCGTTCTGCACCAGCAGCTGCCGCCGCAATTTCGATGTTACCTGCATGCGTCAGCCTCGCAGCCGCACCGCGTCGAGGCGGCGGATGGTCAGAATCAGAAAGGTCGCGATCAGCAACAGCAGGCATGCGATGCTGTAGCTGTCGATCATGCCCTTGGCGAACGGCTCGAAGTTCTTGAGCGGCGACAGCACTTGTGCGAGCGCCGCCGGCACTTGCCAGCCGCGGCCGCGCAAGCCGTCGGCTGCGGTCTCGCCGGCGAGCAGCATGCCAAGCAACAGGCTGAACGCGATCATCGCCGCCGCCAGCGGTTGCGCGGTCAGGCACGACGCATAGAGCGCGACCGCGGCGAAGCACGCCGCGAGCAATGCGACGCCAATGACCAGGCTCGCCAGCAGACCGAAATCAAGGCGCCCGCCGAGCAGCAGCGACAGCGGCATCAAGGTGGTGATGCCGACGATCAACAACAGGAAGGCCGCGAGCCCGACGAATTTGCCGAGCACGATTTCAGTCATCGACAGCGGTGCCGACATCAGCAACACCATGGTCTGGTTGCGCCGTTCCTCGGCGATCAGCCGCATCGCCAGAAGTGGCACCGCGAACAACAGCACCACCGCGATGGTCGAAAACAGCGGCGCTACGACCAGCTCGGTGATGCCGGGCGGGTTGGGCACCGTGATCAGCTGCGGCTGGATCTGCATGAAATCGTCAAGCCGCTTCAGGAAGCCGAACGCGAGGATCAGCTGCATTAAGGTCAGCACCACCCACGCGAGCGGTGACGCGAACAATGCTTTCAGCTCCTTGCCTGCAATCGTGAAGATCACGATTGTTCTTCCTTCTGCGTGAGGTGCACGAACACGTCTTCCAGGCTCGACTGTGCCGGCGCAAGCTGGTAAAGCCCCCACGACTTCTTGACCGCGCGTTGCACCAGCTCGTCGGTCGGATCGGCGCCGTCAGCGAAGCTCAAGCGAAACAGGGTATCCGACGCGGCTTCGGCGCGCGCCACGCCGTCGATGGCAGCGAGCTCGGATACTACGGGCGGGTGCCTGAGCCCCACCAGCACCATGCGCCCGCCGTGAAACTGCTTGAGACCGGTGATCGAGTCGCTGAACACGGTGCTGCCGTGGTGCAGGATCTGCACGCGGTCGCACACGCTCTCGACTTCGGGCAGGATGTGCGTCGACAGGATCACGCTGTGGCTCGCGCCGAGCTCGCGAATCAGGTCGCGGATTTCGCGGATCTGGTTGGGATCGAGGCCGATCGTCGGCTCATCGAGAATTACCACGTCGGGCCGGTGCACGACCGCCTGCGCGATGCCGACGCGCTGTTGATAGCCTTTCGACAGCGTGCCGATCAGTTTTTGCGCGACCTCGGTGAGCCCGCAGCGCGCCAGCGCGTTGTTTACTGCGATGGCGCGCGCGGACTTGACGACGCGGTGCAGGCGCGCCGCAAGATCGACATATTCCCTGACCGTGAGCTCGCGGTACAGCGGCGGCGTCTCGGGCAGGTAGCCAATGCGTGCCTTGGCGGCGACCGGCCGCTCGAACAGATCGACGCCGCAAATGCTGATCGCGCCGCTCGACGGCGCCAGGTTGCCGGTCAGCATCTGCATGGTGGTGGTTTTGCCGGCGCCGTTCGGCCCGAGGAAGCCGAGAATTTCACCGCGCTTCAACTCGAGGCTGACGCCATCGACCGCGGTGTGGGCGCCGAATCTGCGCGAAAGCCCTTGGGCGGAAACGGTAATCTCAGCAGCCTGATCGGTCATTATATTTCGCCCTGGCGCCTACTATGGCAGGCGGATGGCTTGTGGTGGGAGCCAAATATACCTAATATGTCACGGTTTAAGAAGAACCTGCGGGTTATTATCCGCTCTAATCAGTGTCTCGGCGACGCTCCCGTATCCCTTCAATCCCAGTGATGAAAATTCTCAAACTTGCAATGTGGGCGCCAATTTTGGCGCTCGCTGCCTGTGCCCATCCGCCGCTGCGGCCCGCCGACGCGCAATCCGAGCCGCCTGCCGCCAAGGCGCCGGCGCCGAAACCGCGCACGGTGGTGCGGCCGACCGCGAACCCGCAGGTACTGCCGAAACAGGAGTTGAGCCAGGCGATATTATTCAAATTGCTGCTCGCCGAAATCTCATTGCAGCGCGGGCAGGTCAACGTTGCGATGCAGTCCTTTCTCGAATTGACGCGCGAAACCAGGGATCCGCGCATCGCGCAGCGCGCGACCGAAGTGGCGTGGAATGCACGTTTCCTCGGTGTCGCGCTCGAAACCGCCGGCATCTGGCTCGCGGCAGACCCGGAGTCATTGCGGGCGCGTCAAGTGCTGGCGGCGCTGCTGGTCGACGAGGCGCGGCTCGACGACGCCCAGCCGCACCTTCAGAAGTGGCTCGCCGCGGACCGGGAAAACGTCGGCCATAATTTCCTGGAGTTGAATACGCTGCTCGCGCGCCATCCCGACAAAGCGGCGGTGCTGCAGTTGACGCAGAAGCTCGCCCAGCCGTACCTGACGTTGCCGGAAGCGCATTACAGCATCGCGCAGGCGGCGTGGAACGCCGACCAAAGCCAGCTTGCGCTTACCGAAATCCGCGCAGCGCTCACGCTGCGCCCGGAGTGGGAGCAGGCGGCGCAATTCCAGGGGCAGCTATTGCAGCGCACCTCGAACGCTGACGCGCTCGCCTACTATCAGGAGTACCTCAAGAGCCATCCGCGCGCGATGGACGTACGGCTCAACTACGCGCGGCTGCTGGTGACCGGCAAGAAATATCCCGAGGCGCGCAGCGAATTCCAGGCGATGTTGACGGAGTTTCCGAACAATCCTGATGTGGCGCTGGCGGTCGGATTGCTGTCGTTTCAGCTGAAAGACTACGATGCGGCCGAAGCACAGCTGTTGCTCGCGCTCGAGACTCACCACAAGGACCCCGATGCGGTGCGATTCTACCTCGGGCAAACCAACGAGGAAGCCAACCGTTTCGGCGAAGCGTTGCGCTGGTATGCCAGCATCAACGAAGGCGAGCAGTACGTGCCGGCGCGCGTGCGCTATGCTACGATCCTCGCGAAGCAGGGCAAGCTCACCGAAGCGCGCAAGTATCTGCAGGAGTCGGCGCTTGATGCACAGCAGCGCGTGCAGTTTACCCAGGCCGAGGCGCAGTTGCTGCGCGACGCGAACGACTATCGTGCCGCTTACGACGTGCTTGACCAGGCGCTCGAGAAGAATCCGAATTCGCCCGAATTGCTGTATGACCACGCCATGGCGGCGGAAAAAATCGACCGCATCGACGTGCTTGAATCCAACCTGCGCAAGGTGATCCAGATCAAGCCCGATTACGCGCACGCCTACAATGCGCTCGGCTACACACTGGCTGATCGCAACACGCGACTGCAGGAAGCCTATACGCTGATCGAGCAGGCGCTGAAGATCGTGCCGGAGGACCCCTTCATCATGGACAGCATGGGCTGGGTGCTCTACCGCATGAGCCAGCATGATGCCGCGCTCACTTTCCTGAAGCGTGCGTTCGAGTTGCGGCCGGACGCCGAAATCGCGGCGCACCTCGGCGAAGTGTTGTGGGCGGCCGGTCAGCGCGATGAAGCGCGCAAGATCTGGGATAGCGCGCTGAAGAACGATCCCGGCAACGAATTACTGCTGGCGACGGTCAAGAAGTTTTCTGAGTAAACCCGGCGCGTGTGCGCCGTTTTCGAACCATGAGCTCCATCGTCCGGTGGTGCGCCGTGTTGTGCGCCGCTGTCCTCGCCGCGTGCGCAACCAGCCCGGCCGTTGCGCCGACGCCGGCGTTCGATCTCACTGGCCGCATGGTGGTGCGCTTTCAGAATCGCGGCTTCACGAGTGCAGTGCGCTGGACGCAGAATGGCGGCAGCGATGACATCTGGCTCACCGCGGCGCTCGGACAGACCATTGCCTACCTGCGCGCCGACCGCGATGGCGCGACGCTCACCGCGGCCGACCAGCGCCAATATCACGCCAGCTCGATCGAGAACCTGACCAAGAGCGCATTCGGCTGGCGCTTTCCGGTGGCCGGCATGCGCCATTGGGTGTTCGGTCAGCCGGCGCCAGGCATGACCACCGCCGCGGTCGAGCGCGACGACGCGAGCCGGATCACCCGGCTTAGCCAGGACGATTGGCAGGTCGTGTTCAACTATGCCGACCCCGGCGCAGCGCGTCCGTCGCGCGTCGAGGCGGCCGGCGCCGACGCCGAGATCCGGTTCGTGATCGACGGGCTCACCATGCCGCAGCCATGAGCGCTGATACCGCCTATCCGGCGCCAGCGAAACTCAACCTGATGCTGCGCGTGACCGGCCGGCGCGCCGACGGCTACCACCTGCTGCAGACGGTGTTCCGCTGCATCGACTACGGCGACACGCTGCGCTTTGCGGTGCGCGAGGACGGCGCGATCACGCGCCGCAATGATGTGGCCGGCGTGCCGGAGGCCGACGACCTCACGCTGCGCGCGGCGCGGCTGTTGCAGCGGGCGGCCAGCACCCGGCTTGGCGCCGATATCGCTCTCGAAAAACGGCTGCCGTTAGGCGGGGGGCTCGGTGGCGGCAGCTCGGACGCGGCGACGACCCTGATCGTGCTGAACCGCGTGTGGGGCCTCGATTTGCCGCGCCCACGACTGCAGGAACTGGCGCTCGAGCTCGGCGCCGACGTGCCCGTATTCGTGTTCGGCGAGTCGGCGCTCGGCGAGGGAATTGGCGAAAAACTCATTCCATTGGCATTGCCGCCGGCCTGGTATCTGGTGCTGTTTCCGCCGGTCAGTGTCGCCACCGCCCGCATTTTCCAAGATTCAGATTTGAAACGGGATTCGAATCCGATTAGAATACCGCCCTTTTCGGATGTTGCACGTAACAACGACCTCGAACCGGTGGTGTGCCGGCATTATCCCGAGGTTGCGCGGCACCTGACATGGCTCAAGCAGTTCGGAGCCGCGCTGATGACGGGGTCCGGCGCATGTGTGTTTGCTGAATTCAGCACTGAAGCCGAAGCGCGCTCGGTATTGCGGCAGCTGCCGATGACGATGCGAGGCGTCGTCGCCCGCGGGCTGGACCGGCACCCGTTATGGTCGCTGTGCACGTAATAAATACGGCGGCCTGCCGGTGTTGCGCGCCGGAAGTTTGCTAGCGTTTGGGGAGTCGCCAAGTGGTAAGNNTTGATTCCGGCATTCGTAGGTTCGATCCCTACCTCCCCAGCCAGATTTTGCGGGCCGGAGTCGCGGTTGCGGCGACGGGTATCGCGACAGTTATAAGGGCGACACGGCATGGCGTACGACCATCTGATGGTGTTCACCGGCAATGCGACGCCGAAACTCGCCGCGGATGTGGTTAAGCATCTGAACATCCACCTCGGCAAGGCCAAGGTCGGCCGCTTCAGCGACGGCGAGGTCATGATTGAGGTGCTGGAAAACGTCCGTGGCAAGGACGTGTTCGTGCTGCAGTCGATCTGCTCGCCGCCGAACGACAACCTGATGGAAGTGCTGGTGCTGGTCGACGCGCTGAAGCGGGCGTCGGCGTCGCGGGTGACGGCGGCGATCCCATACCTGGGATATGCGCGCCAGGACCGGCGGCCGAGCTCGGCGCGCGTGCCGATCACGGCGAAAGTGGTCGCCAACATGCTGGCTTCGGTGGGCGTGGACCGGGTATTGACGATGGACCTGCACTCGGAGCAGATCCAGGGGTTTTTCGACGTCCCGGTCGACAATATTTATTCGGCGCCGATCCTGCTGGGCGATATATGGAAGCACGATTACAAGAACCTGGTCGTGGTGTCGCCGGACGTCGGTGGCGTGGTTCGCGCGAGAGCGCTCGCGAAGCGGCTCGAAACCGATCTCGCGATCATCGACAAGCGGCGGCCGCGGCCGAACGTGGCGACCGTGATGCACATCATCGGCGATGTCAGCGGGCGCACCTGCGTCATCGTCGACGACCTGGTCGATACCGCCAACACGCTGTGCGCGGCGGCGAAGGCGCTGAAAGAGCACGGCGCGGAGCGGGTGCTGGCGTATTGCACCCACCCGGTGCTGTCGGGCAAGGCGGTCGAGCGCATTTTGGATTCGGCGATCGACGAGCTGGTGGTGACGGACACGATACCGCTGCGCGAGGACGCGGAGAAATTCAAGCGCATCCGCGTGCTGTCGATTGCAGGACTGCTCGCCGAGACCATGTTGCGCATCAGTAACGAGGACTCGGTGAGTTCGCTATTCGTCGAATAGGAGACTGTAATGAAAATTGAATTTACTGCGTTTCCGCGCACAGTGCAGGGTACGGGTGCGAGCCGCCGTCTGCGCGGTGGCGGCAAGGTGCCGGGTATCATTTACGGCGCCGACAAACCGGCCCTGCCGATCGAGATCGATCACCATGCGCTGTATCGCCATCTCAAGATGGAGGCGTTTCACGCGTCGATTCTCGACATGACGCTCGAGGGCGCGACGCAGCAGGTGCTGCTGCGTGACGTGCAGATGCACCCGTTCAAGCAGTTGGTGCTGCATGTCGACTTCCAGCGCGTTGACAAGAACAGGAAGATCCACATGAAAGTGCCGCTGCACTTCATCAATGCCGAGATCTGCGCGGGCGTGAAATCGGGCGGTGGCGTGGTCAACCACATCATGAACGAGATCAATATCCAGTGTCTGCCGGACGATCTGCCCGAGTTCATCGAGGTCAACGTCGAGCAGCTCGAGCTTGGCCATTCGATGCACCTCAACGATATGCCGCTGCCGAAGGGCGTTGAGGCCGCCTCCAGGTTGAAGAAGGAGAACCCGGCGGTCGTAACGGTGCAGGTGCCGAAGGCGATCGTGATCGAGGAAGAGGTTGCGGCGCCGGTCACCGAGATCATCGGCGAAGTTCCGGCCGAAGGCGAGGAGGCTGCCGCCGCCGAAGGCAAGGAAGGCNNGCGAGAAGGGCGAGAAGGGCGAGAAAAAAGAGGCTGCTGCCGACAAGAAAGAAGCCGGCAAGAAGGAATAGTCCGGGCCTTGCTGTCCCGGACATGGGCCCGCCATGTTGGTTCCTGCGTCGAGCGGACCGGATATGGCGGGTTTTTTTATGTTGAGAGTGGAGAGTTTAGAGTTGAGAGTGGCGTAGCGGTGTTCTTCACTTAAAACCCTCAACTCTCAACACTCAACCTCATGAAGCTGGTCGTCGGGCTCGGCAACCCGGGCAAGAAATACGAGCGCACGCGCCATAACGCCGGTTTCTGGTGGGTGGAGCGGCTGGCGCACGGCGCCAAGGCGACGCTGCGCAGCGAAGGCAAGTTTCAGGGCCGCGTGGCCAGGCTCGCGGACGCCGCCGAGACATGGCTGCTGCTGCCCGCGACGTACATGAACGAGTCAGGGCGCGCGGTGGCGGCGCTGGCGTCGTTCTACAAGATCGAGCCGCAGGAGATTCTGGTCGTGCACGACGAGCTGGATCTGCCACCGGGCACCGTAAGACTCAAGCGCGGCGGCGGCACCAGCGGCCACAACGGGCTCAACGACATCGCCGAGCACCTCGGCAGCAACGATTTCTGGCGCTTGCGGATCGGCATCGGCCATCCGCGCGACATGGCTGCGAGCGAACAGGAAGTCGTCGATTATGTGCTGCACCCGCCGCGGGCGGAGGAGCACCCGCTGATCGAGGACGCGATCGCACGCAGCCTCGAAGTGTGGCCACTGCTCGCCGCCGGCGACGGGCAGGCGGCGATGCTGCGGCTTCATACAAGACCGGAGAGGAGTAAAGAGTGAGGAGTAAAGAGTGAAAAGGCCTCATACCGATCTTAATCTCTGGCAAGAGGCAATGCGTCTTGCTGAGGTGGTTTATGCTCTGACAAATGCATTCCCTCAGACTGAAAGATACGGGCTCGTCTCTCAAATCAGGCGTTCAGCCGTGTCTGTTCCGAGCAATATCGCTGAAGGTGCCGCTCGTGGCTCAAAGAGGGAATTCATTCAGTTTTTGATGATCGCACGGGGTTCGTTGAGCGAACTAGATACTCAACTTGAACTGGCTCAAAGATTAGGTTTCATTCACAAAGAGGCATCGGTGCGGAAGCATCTTGATGATGTATTTGGTTTGTTGAACGGATTGTTAAACTCGCTAAAACGGTCGAACGCCCGCTAGTAGCGCTACTCTTCACTCTTTACTCCTAACTCTTCACATGTCATTGAAATGCGGTATCGTCGGCTTGCCCAACGTCGGCAAGTCTACGCTGTTCAACGCGCTGACCAAGGCCGGTGTCGCGGCCGAAAACTATCCGTTCTGCACCATCGAGCCCAACGTCGGCATTGTCGGGGTGCCCGACTCGCGCCTGCAGCCGCTGGCTGATATCGCCAAGCCGGAAAAAGTGATTCCGGCGGTGGTCGAGTTCGTGGACATCGCCGGGCTCGTTGCCGGCGCGTCGAAAGGCGAGGGGCTCGGCAACCAGTTTCTCGCCAACATCCGCGAGACGGACGGCATCATCAATATGGTGCGCTGCTTCGTCAACGACAACGTGGTGCACGTGACCGGCAGGATTGACCCGGTCTCCGACATCGAGACCATACACACCGAGCTCGCGCTCGCCGACCTGCAGACTGTGGAGAAGGCGACCCAGCGCGCGGGCAAGACCGCCAAGGCTGGTGACAAGGAGGCGATCAGGCTCGGCGCACTGCTGGAGAAGGTGCGCGCGCAACTCGACCAGGGCAAGCCGGTGCGCGCGTTGCGGCTCGAGAAGGAAGATCTGCACCTCCTGAAGCCGCTGTGCCTGCTGACCGCGAAGCCGGCGATTTACGTTGCCAATGTCGACGACAAAGGGTTCGAGAACAATCCGCTGCTCGACACGGTGCGCGCGTATGCAGCCGGGGAACATGCGCCCGTGGTGGCGATCTGCGCGGCGCTCGAAGCCGAAATCGTGGATCTGCCCGATGAAGACAAGCAAATCTTTCTCGCCGATCTCGGTCTGCAGGAAGCGGGCCTTGACCGTCTGGTGCGCGCGGTGTACGAGTTGCTCGGGCTGCAGACCTACTTCACCGCCGGCCCGAAGGAAGTGCGCGCGTGGACGATCCACAAGGGCGACACCGCGCCACAGGCGGCGGGTGTGATCCATACCGATTTCGAGCACGGTTTCATTCGCGCCGAAGTGATTGCCTACGACGATTACCTGAAATACCGGGGCGAGCAGGGCGCGAAAGAAACCGGCAAGATGCGGCTCGAAGGCAAGGACTACGTAGTGCAGGACGGGGACGTGATGCACTTCCGGTTCAACGTCTGACGGCATGCGGACGCGCAAAGCGCGCCGGGCCGTCTGCGCGAATTGCAGCGGCCACGCAGGCTGCCGCTGAATTCGCGCGGCGCGGCAAGCGCAGGCTCGGTGACGAACCAGCGTCGTGTTTATTGATTGCAGGAATTGGTCTATTCTTCAATGCCCGCTTGCTGTTCGTCCGGGTCCTTTGACTTGGGTCAAAGGAGGTTGCACCGGGGGCGGTATATTTTCGATAAACAGCGCAAGCTGACCCGGCCGCAGGCAAATCAAGGAGGAGCAGATAATGAAGATTTGGTGGCAGAGCAGTACCCCGATACACCGGTTGCACGATTATCGCACCGCGCTGAGCGCGCATCTGGACAGCGTGAAGCGGCCGGACACGGAGATCCATATCAGCGGTGTCGACGACGGTTCGATGGACCTGCATTTTAACGCAGTGGTCGCCATCAACAGCTACGGTCCCGGCGGCGTCCTGAACAAGATTATCCAGGCCGCGGACCAGGGTTACGATGCGGTGGCGATCGGCTGCTTCCTCGATCCGGCCATGCAGGAAGCCCGGGAGGTCGTGCCGATCCCCGTCTTCGGTCTGGGCGAGACATCCATGCTGATGGCTTGCATGTACGGTCACAAATTCTCAGGCGTCGCGTTCCATTCGAAGCAATCGCAGTATTACGATCGCAAGGCATTCGAATACGGGCTCGCCTCGCGGCACGTTCCGTTCGGCGACCTGGGAATCGATTTCACCGAAGTGCAAAAGGGCTTCAGCAATCCCGGTCAGATGACGGAGACCTTCATTAAGGAGTGCCGCCGTCTTGCTGCGCAGGGAGCCGAAGTGATACTGGCTGCGTGCGCGACGGTCAATGCCATTATCCGCCGCGAGAAGATCAACGAGGTGGACGGCGCACTGATCATGGACTGCAACGCGGTGCTGCTCAAGACGGCGGAAGGCATGGCGGATCTGAGCAAGTCGATCGGATTGCACGCCAGCCGGCGGTTGCTGTATCAAGGCCCCGAGCGGCGTGCGCTCGAAGACTGGATGCGGATCTACAACTTTCGGTCCAGCGCACAGTTGAAGCCTTGAGCACGGCTGGCCCATCAGCGTGAGCGTTGCGGCGGCCGTCGGTATAAAGAGCCGGGCGACGGTCAGCCGGTTGCCGCGTTACACCAACGAATCTTCACTTTACATAAAATTATGGGACCTTTGGCTGGCATTCGCATTATTGAGTTGGCAGGAATAGGGCCCGCTCCAATGTGTGCCATGTTGCTTGCAGATCTAGGCGCTACGGTACTGCGGATAGACCGCGCGCAGGCGGTGGAGCTTGGCAGCCCGCGGCCGCTCAAATTCAACCTCTTGTTGCGCAACCGACACGCGATTGCACTGGATCTCAAAAAAGCCGATGCGGTGAACCTGGTATTGAATCTCGTGGAGCGCGCGGACGCATTGATCGAGGGCTTCCGCCCTGGCGTAACCGAAAGGCTCGGATTGGGTCCGCGCGAATGCCACAGTCGCAATCCACGGCTGGTGTATGGCCGCATGACCGGGTGGGGCCAATCGGGACCGCTGGCAACTTCCGCGGCTCATGATCTTAACTATATTTCGCTGGCGGGGGCTCTGCATTCCATTGGGCGAGCTGGGGGGCCACCAGTACCGCCGTTGAATTTGCTCGGCGATTATGCGGGCGGGTCGCTCTATCTCGCGTTAGGGCTGCTCGCGGGTATCATCGAAGCGAAGCGGTCGGGCGAGGGGCAGGTCGTGGATGCTGCCATCGTCGATGGCACCGCTTCACTCATGACCTCGGCATTCGGAGTGCATGCCGCCGGTTTGTTCAATCTCGAGCGGGGCACAAACATGCTGGATTCCGGAGCCTATTTCTATGAGGTTTATCAATGTTCGGATGGCAAGTGGGTTTCCGTAGCAGCTATCGAAGGGCGATTCCACGCCGAATTGCTCAGATTGCTGGCGATCGATCCCCAGGCGATCGGCGAACAGGGAAATAAAGCAAACTGGCCCAAAGCGCGGGAGCTTTTCGCTGCAAAGTTCAGGACACGCACGCGGGACGAATGGTGCGCCTTGCTCGAGGGGACGGATGCGTGTTTCGCGCCGGTATTGTCACTCGCCGAAGCGCCGGCGCACGCTCATCATGCAATGCGCGGGACGTTCATCACGGTCGATGACATCGTGCAGCCCGCACCTGCTCCGCGTTTCAGCCGCACGGTACCACCGCATCCGACCCCGCCGGAAAAACCGGATCCACGCGCTGCCCTCGCGGGATGGATGACCGTGGCAGAGATCGATGCGCTGGCCGCATCCGGCACCATCTAATTTCAGCACAGAGAAGGAGGCAGTTTAGTGAAGCCAGTCCGAATAATTCTGTTTGCGCCGGGAAGCAAAGAACGCGTAATGACCAAGGCGCTGGAGAGCGGCGCCGATGCAGTGCTCCTCGATCTGGAGGATTCGGTACCGATCGCCGCCAAGGCGGAAGCCCGGGCATTGGTCGCGCAGGTAATCGATGGGGTCGCGGCTGCGGGGACAGGGCGCGTCGGGCCGGCCATCTTCGTGCGCACGAACAGCGCGGCGAGCGGGCTGTTGGACGACGATCTGGCGGCTATCGTGCGTCCGGGCTTGGACGCCATATTCGTGCCTAAAGTGGAAAGCGTGTCCGAAGTGCAGCATACGGCGTCGACCCTGGAGCGGCTGGAAGCTGCGCACGGCATCAAGTCGGGAACAGTTGAGATCGTCCTGATGATCGAAAGCGCCCTTGGGGTGTATCGGTGCTTTGATCTCATCAACGCTTCTCCCAGAGTAGCGACTACTTGCATCGGTGTCGCGCAGGACGGGGATCTGCAAACCGATCTCGGCTGCAGCTGGTCCATCGAAGGCACCGAGTTGTTGTACGCGCGCTCCAAGGTGCTTCTCGACACTCGCGCGGCTGGTAAAGCCTGGCCCCTGGACGGCGTCTACAGCAATCTGAACGACGAGGCGGGCCTGATCCAGGACTCAAGGCTTTCCGCGCGCCTCGGCTACGTCGGCCGGACGGTGATCCACCCCAAGCAGATCGCGCCGGTGCGGCAGGCCTATGCCGTGCCTGCGGCGGAGGTCGCTTATTATCAGAAAGTGGTGAGCGAATTCGAAGCCGTGGAAAAAACCGGAACCGCTGCCATTACGGTGGACGGCAAGTTGGTGGACTACGCCATGTATCAGCGCGCCAGGCGGGTACTGGATTTGGCAAAACTCGATCGGTAAAGAAAGGTAACCGCGCATGGATTTTTCGTTTACCCCGGATCAGGAAACCTTGCGGGCCCATCTCAAGGAGCTGCTGGATGAAGTATGCCCTCCCGAGTACGCCGAGCGTTGCGATAACGATGCGACTCCGCCGCGCGAGGCGTACCAGGCGCTGGCGCAACACGGCTGGTTCGGTCTGATACTTCCGGTCGAGTACGGCGGCACCGGCGGCTCGGCCATCGACCTCGCTATCCTGCTCGAGGAGACGGGAAGACATTTTGAAGAACTTGCAATGTGGCTGTTCCGGACGCTGACCTATGGCAGCTACGCAGTAATGACGCACGGCACGCGGGAACAGAAGGAGACCCTGCTTCCCAGGCTCGTGCGCGGAGAACTCTCGTTCTGCTTCGGTTTAACCGAGCCGCACTCCGGCTCCGACGCTGCGGCTTTGACTACCCGCGCGACTGCTGCTGATGGCGGGTACGTAATGAACGGGCAGAAGGTCTTCACCTCCGGCATGGACATCAGCGACTACTGCTTGGTAGTCGCGCGGACATCCACCGGAGCGAAGAAGCAGCAAGGCATCACCAACTTCCTGGTGGATACCAAGCTGCCTGGCATCGAGGTCCGGAAGATCAAGACGCTGGGCCAGCGCGCCATCGGCACGACGCAGGTCTTTTACAACGATGTGAAAGTGCCTGCCTCCGCGGTGCTCGGTCAGGTGGATCACGGATGGGAAGCGGTCGATGCCTATCTCTGGTATGAGCGGCTGTGCCTTTCGGCAGCCCGTACCGGCGCGGCTTCAGCCGCCTTTGACTACGCTCTCGAGTACGCCAAGAGCCGCAAGCAGTTCGGGCGGCCGATCGGGCAGTTTCAGGCGATATCCCACAAGCTGGCCGACATGAAGATGATGCTCGATATTTCGCGCACCATGGTCTACCGGTTTGCGTGGCTGATGTCGCAGAGGAAAGCGACTCGCCACGATGCGGCGGTGCTGAAGCTCTACACCGGCGAGGCGTACAAGGCGGTGTCCGACATGGGGTTGCAGATCCTGGGTGGTTACGGCTACTGCATGGAATATCCGATGCAGCGGTTCTTCCGCGATTCGCGTCTGGCCACCATCGGGGCGGGAACCTCGGAGATACAGCGCAACATCATCGCACGGGGCCTCGGGCTCTGACGGAGAGATGAGATGTCGCATCCCCTCGAGGGCGTGAGGATACTGGAGTTGGGCCAGGTGATCGCCGGCACTTACGGCAGCCAGGTGCTCTCGGACCTGGGCGCCGAGGTGATCAAGGTGGAAACTCCGGAAGGCGATCTGGGCCGCAATCCTTCGGTGGCGCCGTACCGTGGTCTGAGCGGGCTCTTCCTGACGCTCAACCGCAACAAGCAGAGCATCGTGATCAACCTCAAGACCGAGGCGGGCCGCAATATCTTCTACGACCTGGTGAAGATCTCCGACGTCGTGGTGGACAATTTCCGTCCCGGCGTGCTCGAACGGCTGCAGATCGATTATCCGACATTGAGCCGGATCAATCCGCGCATCATTCACTGTTCGGTCACCGGTTTTGGCACTGAAGGCGCGTACAAGAATTATCCCGCGTTCGACATCATCATCCAGGCGATCAGCGGCCACATGGCGATCACCGGGGAACCGGGACGCCCGCCGGCCCGCGTGGGCATCCCGCTTGCCGACTTGAGCGGGGGCATTTTTTCCTGCAAGGGCATACTCGCCGCGCTGTTCGACCGGGAGCGAACCGGCAAGGGGCGCCGGGTGGAACTGTCGATGTTCGATTCGATGCTGGCTCTGCTGGGCTACATGGGCACGATGTGGTTGACCAATGGCGAGTTGCCGCAGCCGCCCGGCTCGGCCCACGACTACACAGTGCCTTGGCAGGCGTTTGAGGCGAAGGAGGGTTACGTCGTGGTCGCGACCCGGCAGGAAGTATTCTGGAGCAAGCTTTGCGGGGTGCTGGAGGATCCGGGCCTGGCGGACGATCCCCGCTTTGCGACCAACGCGCTCCGCGTGAAGAACCGTGCGGTTCTGGTGCCTCTGCTTGAACGCATTTTTCGCACTCGGACAGTGGCGGACTGGCTCGAGCGGCTGCGCGCCGCCGAAGTGCCAGCCGCTCCGGTCAACAACCTGGACGGGGCTTTTGCGGAGCCGCCGGTCGCCGAGCGCGAGATGATCGTCGAGTACGATCATCCCGATGTCGGCAAAGTACGGCTGCCCGGGAATCCGATCAAGATGTCGGGCGTGTCGGGCACCATTTCCAAACCGGCGCCGCGGCTCGGCGAGCACACGGACGCGGTCCTGAGCCGGCTGCTGAGCCTTACCCTGGACCAGATCGCGAGCCTGCGCCAGCAAGGCGCCATCAAGTAACTTAACAAAGGAAACCGACATGACCGGATTGTATTGGGAAGAATGGGAAATCGACGCGGAATTCGAAAGTCCGGGGCGCACCGTCACCGAGACCGACATCGTGATGTTTGCCGGATTGTCGGGCGACTACAACCCGCTGCACATCAACGAAGAGTTTTGCAAACAAACGCAGTTTGGCACCCGTATCGCCCATGGACCGCTGGTGTACGCAATCGCCGCCGGCCTGCTGTTCCAGCTTCATCTCTACGACGATACCCTGATCGCTTTTCTCGGATTCGATAGTTTGAAGTTTACCAAACCCGTCAAAGCGGGCGACACGATTCACGCGCGGATCAAGGTGCTCGAGAAACGCGAGACGTCGAACGCGGAACGGGGGGTGATGAAGCGTCAGCTGCAGGTGCTGAACCAGCGCGGTGAAGTGGTGCAGGATGCCATCCAGGCTTTCCTGCTGAAGCGCAAGCCGAAATGAGTAAGAACGTGAAGCTCCCGGCAATCGACCCGGCCACGGTTGAACCGGTCATCGGTTCGAATTATCCCGCACCGTTC
>PLYS01000335.1:0-3610 GCA_003153455.1 Betaproteobacteria bacterium
GTCTGAACCGCCGCATCCTCGTAGTGGTAGTCCTTGACCTTGGTGGAAGACTTGACCTCGATCATGCGATAGCCGCTGCTCTCAGGCCACAGGATGTCGGCTCGGATCAGCACGCCCCCTGCATCGAACGTGGCTTCAAAAATCGGGCGCGGGCGCTCGGCAAGCGCTTGCCTGGTGTCCTCCAGCGCCTTGGAAAGATTTTCACCATCGATCAGCAGGCCGCCCGGATAATGGCTTCTCGCCAATTCGCCGACGCGGTTTCCCGCCGCCATGCGCGACGCAGCGGCGGCTTGCTCTTCCGCGAGGTCGGGGCGGTTCGTCTGGAGCCAGAGCCGGCGCGCGCACTGGCGATGAATCAGAATGCGGGACTTGGAAAGGCCTGCCACCTTGTTCTCCTTGTTTTCAGGATTATGCGCCGCCACGGTTCGATCTCAAAGAAAACCAATCGCACGCCCACCGAGATTCTTGAGCTCGCATTCCGCCTCAAGCGCTGCCGCAAGAGCGCTGGGCGAGGCCAGAGGGCTGAAGCGGTGCTGGCGCCGCAGAGCGGCGAAGTCGCCCGGGGTCGCGCAGGCGAGATGCGCAAGCCGCGATTCGAGGCCAGGATCGGGATCTGCAAGGCGCAGCACCTCACATTCCCGACGGAACAGTGCCCAGACCTGGGCGGGTTTCATGTATCCAAATGCGAGTTTGAGGTCGAAACGCCGCAGGGCGGCCGGGTCGATGCCGGTCATCAGGTTGGTGGAAGCGATGAAGATGCCGGCGAAGGTCTCCATCTGAGTGAGCATCTCGTTGACTTCGGTAACCTCCCAGTTGCGCTGGGCGCCGCTACGATCCTGCAGGAAGCTATCCACCTCGTCGATCAACAGCACCGCACCGGATTGCTCGGCCTCGCAGAATGCGCGTGCCAGATTGCGTTCCGTTCCGCCCACCCATTTGGAAAGAATGTCAGAGGCGCGGCGAGCATAGAGCGGCGCACCAAGCCGGTCCGCCAGCCAGCGGGCATAAGCGGTCTTTCCAGTGCCTGGCGGGCCGTACAGGCACAGGCGCGCGTTGCGCGAACTGCCGACGCCTTCGGCAACTGCGGTGAGGTCGGCATCGACATTGACGAAGGCCGGATCGTAGTGGGCAGGCACGCTGCAGGCATCGGCTTTTTTCAGGGGGGCGTGTCCTTGGGCAACCAAGGTGGCGCTGATCAGGTGTTCGATGGCGCGGGTCGTCTGGCTACACTCCGGCAGATCCGGCCGAATCGCCTGGACGACACGGGCAGCCCGGGTAATCAAGGCTGGAGCCAGCTTATCGACGGCGGAGATGCGGGCCACAGCTTCGGGTGTCAGCAGGTCGCCACAGGCCTGACGCAGGATCTTCTCCCGTTGCCGTTTAGGGGGCACCGGAAGTTCAATGATCATGTCGAAACGGCGTGCGAATGCAGGGTCGAGGCAGTCCACCGAATTCGAAAGCCACAGAGCCGGGACCTGATTTTGCTCGAGCATCCGGTTGATCCACGCTTTGCGGGTCTGCGCGATGCTCTTTCGCCCGAACAGGGTATCGCCATCATCGAAGACGTCCTCCACTTCGTCAAAGAGCACAAGCTTTCCCTGGCCGGCAAGGAAACTCTGTGCGAACCGGAAGGCGCGCAGGCGGTGCTCGCCGTCAATCGGGTAGCCATCTGTGCCGTGCCCGGCCACCTCGAATAGCTCGCAGCCGAGCGCCTTCGCAATTACGCATGCTAGCTGGCTCTTACCTGTTCCCGGGGCGCCATACAGGAATACATTCACTCCGGTCCGCTGTTCTTCCCGGGCACGGCCCAGGTAGGGGATGACGATGGACAGCGGCTCCTTCATATGGTCGAAGTCATCCAAACTCAGATTCGGGGGCGCAGCGCGGGTGACCGCGCCGCGCAGAAGTTCATCGATGCCATCTACCGGGAAGGAGAACATGGCGTCGGCAAAATCCTCAGAGATGAGGTCGATCTTGCACTTGAGGGTATTGCTGGTTCGCCGGTCCAGGTGCAGCAGGCCCGTGCGCGCCAGCACGCTTTGGTTGGACAGGGCCGCCTGGACCTCGCGCTCGGTTAGATTCAGCACCACCGCCAGACATTGCGCCACTTGGGAGCTGGTCAGCATCCCCAGTCCGTCCGCGCTGTTGTCGAGCACCGGATCCGTATGAAGCAGAATCGCGAATTCAAGGATGCGCTGGTCGATGTCACCTAGCTCCACCAGATTCGCAAGCTGTTCCACGTTCGCGCTGAGTACCTTCGGTGGCTGGGTCGAGCATGCGGCGCGCTCGGCCTGTGCGTGCAGCCTGCGCAACTCTACGAGCAGGGTTGCAGGGCGATACTCGTCCGAATCAATATCCAGCCAGGCATCCAGGCCCAGCGCTAATGCGATGGCATCCTCGTTGACGCACGACTTGCCAAAGAACTTGCGGTGCAGTCCCAGCGGGACCAGCATGCGAAGAAGCCACAGGCGGACAAGGCCCTCCGTATTGAATGGGTGACAACGGTTGCGGGATCGGGCCATGGGCGCCTCCTTGCTTGGATCACCCATACTGCCCCTGAGCGCGACAAAATGCGACGCACCGGCACTGGGCCGGGAGCCGGTTCTGGCTATGCTTTGTGGCAGCAATGCGCTGGATACCCTGCGTGCCTGATCAGGCGCGACCACGTCATGTTTTGTCGCGAGGGTGCGTAATATCAGTGAACATTTGATCAGGAGCGACCATGACCTTCAATCGTAATCACACCTACAACGTTTTACTCATCCGAACCGATCCGAAAGCCGGAACCACGGCGACGCTCCGGGTCGGGGTCGAGTCGCCCGATTCGGCAACCGCTAAGAAAATGGCCGAGGCAAAGGCGCTAGGCTATAGCGCTCGTTTTGCCCCAAACCGGGTTCGCGGGACGTAAACCGTGTCCAGGCGCGACTCATTTTGGCGGCCTCAGGGCTACAATATTTTTATCGTAATTAAGGAGACAGCGATGCCTGACATCCGTCAAAAATCTGAGATTTATCAATTGCCCGCCGAATTCAAGATTGTTTCAGGTGGCCAGACCGGTGCAGATCAGGCCGGACTCGATTGGGCGATCGCCCAAGGCGTCGCCCACGGTGGTTGGTGCCCCAAGGGTCGCAAGTCGGAAGATGGTCCGATCGATGCCCGATATGAACTGACCGAAACGCCGGTTGCCAATTATCTGCAGCGAACCGAGTGGAACGTTCGGGACAGCGATGCAACCGTCATCTTTACGCTTTCCGAAAAACTCGACGGCGGCTCCAAGCGCACGGCCGAATTTGCACAACTGTTGGAAAAGCCGTGGTTCCAGATGCGCCCCCGGGTCGGTTCGAAATACCTTGCCCAATTTCTCGCCGCGGAGCGGGTGACAGTTCTCAATGTCGCGGGCACGCGGGAATCATCGGCTCCGGGGATTGCCGCTTTCGTTCGGGCAACGCTGGATGCTGCCCTCGTCGTGGGCGCTGAACGATAGGATTTTCTTTCAACGTCGACCCCACGCCTCACTCGGGTTTGCCTTTTCCCGCCTCACTCCTCACGCCTATCCCCTCACGCTACGTGTTGTGCCGCCAGCGCGCGGTTCCGCATGCGCGCGAGGATC
>PLYS01000335.1:3656-13378 GCA_003153455.1 Betaproteobacteria bacterium
CAGCGCCGGAACCGATTCGACCACGACCAGCAGCGTCGAGGTGCAGGCAAGCACCGCCAGCGAACCGCCGATGACCAGCGGGGGATTCCTCAAGCGATCGGAAACGTAGCCGCCCAGGGCGTTCGAAGGCGCCGTGAAAGCAGCGCTCATCGCGGTCACGAGACCCGCGGCCGGCAACGAGAAGCCGCGGTCGGCCACCAGCATGGATGGCAGCCAGAAGTTGAACGCGGTAACGGCGCTGAAGCGGACAAACTGGATCGCGCTGCAAACCCACAGGATCCGATGCCGGAAGAGTTGCAAGGCATCGAGCATGCCGATGTGCGGACCGGTTTGCGTGCGCGCCTTCTCTGTGGCGAGGGAGCGGAACACCAGTGCGCTGACTATGCCCAGGAGCGCAAAACCGATGAACGTCGGGCGCCAGCCCAGGTAATTTGCGAGCAGCGGGCCGATGAGGGACAGCACGACAGTGCCGCAGAAACCGCCCACCATGTACAGGCTTATCGCCGTCGCCCGGCGCTCGGGCGGGAACCACGCCGCCAGCAGCGAGAGTCCCGGCGCGAACAGCAGCGCCCGAAACGCGCCGGCCGCGAGCAGGTTGAGCACCGCGAGCCAGAACGAGTGGACCAGTCCCAGGCTCAGCGAAAGCGCCGACCAGCCGAATAGCCCGATGAAGAACAGGCGTTTGGGGCCGAACCGGTCCGAGAGATAGCCCGCCGGAATCTGCCCGATCGCATAGGTCAATGTGACGGCAGCGGAGAGCATGCCGGCCTGCGAGAAGCTTATCTGCAGGTCGGCGCGGATCAGCGGCAGCAGGAGTGCGATGCCGCTGAAAGTCAGCATGTGGAAAACCTGGCACAGCACGACGAGCGTGACGCTCGTAATGCGTTCGCGTTGAAGCGAGTGGGCGGCGTAAGCGGATGCGGCCGGCGTCGGGTTGTTCACAGTGCAGCGGGACCTTTCAGCCTAGAAAAATATTTTCACCGCGAAGGACGCGAAGGACGCCAAGGAAATCAATGCCAAGATGAACCCCGATGCAATCACCAGAAATCTACTCCAAAGCGGGAAGCTTGGACAGCCTGCGCCCAACCGGTTTACCATCCGGCTTCCAATTCTGATTCGGGGAATGCAATCATCGTGGACACTCAGGCTTCGCATCACCATCGCGGCAACAGGGTGGAGGATTTCCGCCTCATCACCGGCGCCGGAAAATACGCCGCCGACTGGAATGCGCCGGGGCAGCTTTATGGATATTTCGTGCGCTCGGACCGGGCGCATGCGCAAATCGTCGCGGTGAACGTCGCGCGGGCGCTCGAATATCCCGGCGTGAAGCATGTCTTGACCGGGGTCGATGCGGTGCGCGCTGGCTACACCAGGGCGCCGCATGCGTTTACGTTCCCCGGGCGCAACGGCATGAAGGCCCGCGCGCCGGAGCGGCCGGTGCTCGCGCACGGCAAGGTGCGTTTCGTCGGCGAGGCGCTGGCGCTGGTGGTGGCGGAGAGCGCCGCCGCAGCCCAGGACGCGGCCGAGTTGGTCGAGGTCGAGTACCGCGACTTAGCGCCCGTGGTCCAGCCGGAAGACGCGCTTGCGCCGGGCGCGCCGCAACTGCACGACGACGTGCCGGGCAATCTGGCGTTCGAAGCCGAGGCAGGCAACGCGCAAGAAGTCGACGCGGCGTTCGCCAGGGCCGCGCACGTGACGCGGCTCAAGGTCGAGTCTACCCGCGTCTCGCCCAGTCCGATGGAGCCGCGCGCGTGCCTGGTCGCCTACGACGCGACGAGCGGCGAGTACTCGTTCAACGTATGCATGCAGGGCGTTACCACCTTGCGCAAGATGATGTCGTCTTACACGAAAGTTGCGGAAGACAAACTCAAATTCGAAACGCGCGATGTCGGCGGCGGTTTTGGCCAGCGCACGCCGGCGTATCCCGAGTACTGCGCGCTGATGATCGCCGCGAAAGCGGCCGGCAAGCCGGTCAAGTGGGTTTCATCGCGCGTGGAAGGCTTCCTGACTGACAACCACGGGCGCAACAACATCATCAGCGGCGAACTCGCGCTCGACGGCGGCGGGAAATTTCTGGCGATGCGGCTCACCTGGGTCAACGACATGGGCGCTTATCTGGCGCCGGGGGCGATGGGCCATATCCGCAACACCACCACCTGCATGACGGGTGTGTATCGCATTCCCGCTTTGTATGCGAGCTACCGGGTTCCGCTCACCAACACCACGCCGGTTGGGGCGTACCGCGGCGCCGGGCGCCCGGACATCGCCTACGTGGTCGAGCGTCTGGTCAATCAGGCGGCGGCCGAACTCGGCGTCGATGCGGCGGAGCTGCGGCGGCGCAACTTCATCCCGCCGGAGGCATTCCCGTATAAGACGCCGACCGGTTCAANNGCGCCGCGCGCAGTCGGCAGCGGCCGGCAAGCTCCGCGGCATCGGCATCTCGACCGTGATCGAGCCCACCGGCGCCGGCAACGCGCCGAAAGACGAGATCGAGCTGCAACTCGACGCGAGCGGCGTCGTCACCGTCTATACGGTTTCCAAGGCACAGGGACACGGCCATGAGACGACGCTCGCGATGATCGTGGCGGACGCACTCGGCCTGTCGCACGCGCAAGTCAAGGTGGTGCAGTGCGCGCCGGATAAGCTGCTGCAGGGCAATCACACCGGCGGCTCGCGCACTACGGTGGGCGCTGGCAGCGTGTGCTATCTCGCGGCGCAGAAGCTGATCGAAGAGGGCCGCGCGCTGGCCGCGCTCGAACTGAAACTCGAGCCCTCGCAGATAGCCTACGCCAACGGCGAATTCAGCTCTGACGAATCGCGTCGCACGGTCAGGCTGGCCGAGCTCGCGAAGTCTAAGCCGCTGAGCCTCACCGCCGAAGGCAAGTTCGGCTCCACCTTTCCCAACGGCTGCCACATTGCCGAGGTCGAAGTCGATGCCGAGACCGGCGCCACGCAAATCGTTTCTTATTGCGCCGTCGATGATTGCGGCGTCGTCATCAACCACGCGATCGTCGAGGGCCAGTTGCACGGCGGCGTAGTGCAGGGCGCGGGCCAGGTATTCGGCGAGCACATCGTGTACGACCGCGAATCGGGGCAGTCGCTCGCTGCGAGTTTCATGGACTATTACATGCCGCGCGCCGGGCTGCTGCGCGAGCTGCGCGGAGCAGAACATCCCACGCCGAGCAAGGTCAGCCCGCTCGGCGTCAAGGGCATGGGCGAGTCCGGCTGCACCGCTTCGCTGCCTGCGCTCGTCAACGCGGTCATCGACGCCCTGCGGCCGCTGGGCGTGCAGCATCTCGACATGCCGCTGACGCCCTCGAGGGTGTGGCATGCGATGCAGGCGGCGCAGCAGGAAAAAACCGGCGTGCAGGATAACGGGTCGGAGTGATTTGTTACGACGCTGTTCGCGCATGAAATGGCGCTGCCGCCCGGCACGACGCCGCCACTGACGAGCCAGTAGCGCGGCGGCAGCGAATCCACAATCAGGTCATTTCTGCTCCGCCGGGGTGGAGGTGGCCGGGCCCATGCCGTGGATCAGAAGGATGGCGTCGCCCTGCTTGGCGCCGTCATAATGTATGCCTTTTCCATAGTGCACGACATAAGTTCCGGCCGGCATCGGGACGGTTGCGTCCGGATCGAATTTCGGCCCGCTGCCGACCCACTAGGTGCCTGATAACACCGCGATGAAGCGATCGTTCGGATGGAAGTGCGGCCGGCTCATGTTGCCGGCCTTCCATTTGACGAAATAAGCATAGGGACCCGGCTTGCTCAAATCGCCGTACAGGATGGCGTTAGCATTGGTGCCGGCGGCATTCTCTTTCCACTGTATCTTGTCCACCGGTATGTAGGTCACTGCTTTGGGATCGAGATCGGCCGCGCGGCTTGCGCCCACGGCGATCATTGCTGCCAACGCGCTAAGATAAAGCACTTGCGCAAATCTTGTGGTCATGTCGCCTCCGGTCGAATTAAGTAAAGTAAGGCACGTCGGGCCATCATGCGGTATGCGTGCCGGCGTTATGATACGCCGTATACAGGGGAGGATCGCTATGACGAGATGCACACTCATGGTGTCGCTGGTGCTAATCGGGATGAGCGCCCAGTGCGCGCCGGCACAGGATTATCCGGCGCGGACGATCAGGCTGGTGGTGCCCTCGACGCCCGGCGGCACCAGCGATATCCTCGCGCGCATCCTGGCGCCGAAGCTCAGCGAAGCGCTCGGCCAGCAGGTGGTGGTCGATAACCGCGCCGGCGCGAGCACCGTCATCGGCGTCGCCCTTGCCGCAAAGTCCGCTCCGGACGGCTACACCATAGTGATAACGCCGGCTGCGCTTGCGACCAACCCGAGCATGTTCATAAAGTTGCCGTTCGACACGCTGCGCGATCTCGCGCCGATCTCGCGTCTCGTGGAGGGTCCGAGCATGCTGATCGTTCATCCGTCGGTGCCGGCGAAAAACGTGAAGGAACTCATTGCGCTCGCCAAAGCGAAACCGGGCAGCCTGATCGTCGCGTCGTCGGGCAAGGGCACCGTTCCGCATCTTGCCCATGAACTGTTCAGGATCATGGCCGGAGTCGATATGCCGCAGGTGCTCTACAAGGGCACCGGCCAGGGCATGATCAGCGTAATCTCCGGCGAACTCGCGCTGTTCTACGCCAGCCCCATCGCGGTAATGCCGCTCATCAATGCCGGCAAGCTGCGCGGACTCGGCGTCAGCACCACGGCCCGCTTGCAGGCGTTGCCCGAGGTTCCCACCATAGCCGAGACGCTGCCGGGATACGAAGCGACTCAGTGGTTCGGCATACTGGCGCCGGCGGGCACGCCGCGCCCCATCATCGACCGCTTGCACCGGGAATTGGCGCGCGCGCTGCGCGCGCAGGACTTGAACGCGCGGCTGGTCGCCGACGGTATGGTAGTGGTTGCCAGCACGCCCGACGAATTCGCGCGCCACATCAAATCAGATATGGAGAAATGGGCCAAGGTGATCCAGGCCGCGGGCATCAAGCCGGAGTGAAGGGATAAGGCCATAATCTGCGGGCGACATTGGCCGAGCCGGGAGAGTGCATGAGGCTGCGCACGACTTTGTCCGTCCATTCCCGGTTGGAGTCGCCGTCTTCATGCGAATGCAGAAAATGGTTGCGCGCGTCGGGCGACGTGAACTCGTAGAGTATCGCCTGTTTGGCCCAGCCGGCGACGGAAGCGAGCTTGCGGGCCCTGATGCATCCGGGCAGTTTGCTCATCGCGGGCATGCGCCAGCGCGCGTACCATGCGAGCGCGTCCTCCTCGTCCTGCCATCGGGACTGGAAGCTGCCGAGCTGTATACAGGGCGCGAGCATCATGCCTTCCCGGTAGTTTTTCGCCTCGGGACCCTCGACTCGCGCGGCTTCAGCCATGACGTTCAGGCGTTCACCGATTCTCATCGCCAGCATCTTCCTGCCTTCGGCCGGCAGTCCGGCGTGCAATTCGCGGGGGAGCGGATTGCCGAACACATTGGTGTCCTCCGCTCCGCACACGAGTATGTAGCGGTCTCCCCTGGGAACGGCGGGATCGTCCGTAGTGAACTTCTCACCCGACCTCCGGCGCGGAATCTTTTCTTCATCCAGCGACGCGTAATGCGCCGCCCACAGAAAACCGGGGCGCTTCAGGAGCCCAGGCAGGTAGGTTTCGTGCAGCCAGGAAAGATAGTCGTCTTTTCCCTGCTCCGGCAAGTTGTACCAAGTGATCCACAATCCTCTGTCCCGCTCGCTTTCCATGGCCGCTATTGCTCGCAATATCAACTTAAGTCCGACAGGCTGCTAGATTGCCTTCAGCCTTTCAAGCAGGTCCTTGCTTTCGGGCACCGTGCCCTGCGCATAGACATGTGAGTGCCGAATGACGCCTTGCGCATCGACGAGGAATACGGAGCGCGCGTCCATGCCGCGTTCTTCGTTGAAGACGCCGTAGGCCTTGCCGACCGCCCCATGGGGCCAGTAGTCCGAGAGCAGCGGGAAGGGAAGGCCGCCAAGTTGCTCCGCCCAGACCTTCAAGCTCGGAACGGTGTCTGCGCTGACCTGCAGGATTTCTACATCGAGTGCTTTGAATTGTGCGTAGTTCTCACGGAACCCGCTCACTTGATTCTTTCACCCGCCTGTAAACGCGAACGGAAGGAAAGCCACCACTGTCCGGCGGCCCCGGTAGCTGGAGAGCGTGAGCGTTTGGCCTGCGTGGGATGCCAGAGAAAATTCCGGCGCTTGGGTACCTGCTTGAAGAGCAGCCATGTGAGTCCTCCTTGTATGAATGTCAACGGCGCGTCGTACGCCGCAAGAATACTCCAGTTCCTGTACGGTTGGCTAACGCACCAGCGGCGCAACTTCGCTAACATCGCCATTGGCGGGATACAAGCGCGAATACCCTTGCCGGCGTCGATGTCGCGATGTTGATCACTAGGCACGTTCCGGATCTGTTCGAGCTTGAAGTGGAGTTCATCAATGCCGCGAAGGCGGCAGGGGTCGGCCGCCTGGTGAAATCTTCCGCCTTCGGCGCCACGCTCGATCAGCAAGGGGCGAAACTGCTGCACGCCCGGTCTGAGCAGGCCGTCAGGCAATCGGGGATGAAATGGACGTTCCTGCGGCCGCAGTTCTTCATGCAGAGGTGATGACCCGATCCTATGCAGGAATGAGCCAGGGCGCCAGTGCAGTGCTGACGGACGACGTGAAACGTTTGCTCGGACGCGAGGCCACTTCGTTTGACCAGGTTGCAACGGACTACGCGCATTTCTTCACGCCGGATGGACCGCGGGCGACTCTGACCGCGTACCGGTGAGGCCTGCTCGCCTAGGAGCTTGTCGGGGCTAAGTCCGACAAACTCCTAGCGCCACCCGTACCTGCCGCCTGCCGCTCTCGTGAGAGGCCTTCGCCGCCGGCCGGTTTGCTTGGGACCGTTAATGGTAGTACTATATGACTACTTAAGGAGCATATTTATGTCTCTCACTGCCACGAGCCTCAAACTCCCCAAGGTCCTGAAAACCCGCATTACCCGCCTCGCCAAACGGGCCGGGGAGAGTCCGCATGCGTTCATGCTGCGGTTGCTCGAGGAGCAGGTGCAGGCCGCCGAGCGATTCGAGCAGTTTCTCGCCGCGGCGCGGCAAGCCGATCAACGGATGCAGAAGAGTGGCATGGGGTATGCCGCGCAGGATGTACACGGCTACCTGGAGGCTAAGGTCGCAGGCCGTCAGGCGGCTCGGCCGAAGCCCGTTCAATGGCGCAGATAATCTACTCGGATGAGGCGCTTGCCGACTTTGAGCGCATTATCGATTTCCTGTTGGAAACCTCCGCTGAGACTGCCGCGCAGACCCTTGTGAATATCAGAAGCGCCATTGGCATCCTCGAATCCCACCCCCTGATCGGGCGGCGAATCGACAATCACATTCGCGAACTCGTCATCTCCCAAGGAGCAACCGGTTATCTCGCGCTCTATCGGATTGAGCCGGCAATTGACCTGGTCCGAGTGCTACGCATTCGTCATCAACGCGAGGCCGGCTATCGCGATTAAGGAATTAGACGCGTTTTGGCAACCCCGCCAACTCCCGCAATACCTCGAAGTACGCAACGCTGTCGTAATCCCCCAGGCCCTTCTCGTAGGCGGCCTGCTGGATTTGCGCCCACAGGCTCGTGATCAGCATCGGCGAGCCGAAGCGGCTGCCCTGCTCGAGCGTAAGGCGGGCGTCCTTCAGCGAGATCTTCACCTGACCCTGGGGCGTATAGTCGCCCTTCAGCATCTTGGGGCCCTTGTCGATCATCGTCTTCGAACTGCACGCGCCATCCTGCAGCACGGTGAGCAGGCTTTCGCCGTCTACGCCGGCCTTCATGCCGAGTACGAGGCCTTCCGCGAGCGCGAGGCGGTTGCCGGCGAGGATCAGGTTGATGATGAGCTTGGTCAGCGCGCCGGAGCCGATCGGCCCCATGTGATAGGCCGCGCGGCTGAAGGCCGCGAAGTAGGGCCGACAGGCCTCGAAATCGTCGTCAACACCGCCGGCGATCACGATGAGGTCCTTCTTCCACGCCATCGCGCTCGTGCCGCTCACTGCGGCGTCGAGAAAACGTATGCCGCGCGCAGCGAGTTCGGCGCCGAGCTTTTCCGAATCCTGCGGCCGCGACGTGCTGGCATCCGCGAGCAGCATGCCGGGCTCTGCCCCTTCGCTGATGCCCTGCGGGCCGAACACGGCCGCGCGCACGATGTCGCTCGTGGGCAGCGACGTCAGCACCCAGCGCACGCCGCGCGCCGCCGCCGCGGCGGATTCGACGGGAATGCCGCCCTGCTCACGGAGCTGGCTCATTCGCTTCGGATCGATATCGAAGCCCTGCACCTCGAACCCGCTTTTCAGCAAGTGATGCGCAAAGGCCTGACCCATGAGGCCCACACCCACGATGCCGACTCGTTCAGCCATTTGTGACTCCCTGATGTAGCAAAAGTATTACCGGGATTGTCCCGGACTGCGGTGAAAAGGTACCCACCGCTCGCCAATTAGTATAACTGTTTCGTCAGGTAAATTGAGGAACCGTTGCGAAGCGGTTCGGGTGAAGATTGACGCGCGCCGCAACCCGCCGTACAGTCTTCGGAGAAATACAAATGCCGTACATAAGAAAATCTGATCAAAGGAGATATGGATCATGTATGAGGTCTTGAGTCCGCTTGGCGAGCCGGTGGTGCAGGCAGCACGTGTTGTGAGGCGTCCCTCCGATTTGAATGGCAAAACGATCGGCATGGTGACAAACGGAGCATTCCGGAGCGACATCATCTTTCCGATTGTCCAGGAGTTGCTGCAGAAGCGATTTCCTGATGTGAGAGTGATTCCATTTACGGAGTTTCCCATCCATTCGTTGCGGGGCAGCACCCGGGACCTGTTGGGGCGAATCGAGGTCACGGTTGCCGCGCTGAAGAAAGCGGGCTGCGACGGAGTCATAACCGGTGTCGGCGCCTGAGGGACATGCACGCCCGCGTGTACGCGGCCAGCCATAGCAGCGCATAAAATCGGGATTCCCGCCGCGGTCATCGTGACGCCAACGTTCACGAAGACTGCGACGACCATAGCTTCAGCGGAAGGGGTGCACGACCTGCGCACCGTGGAATATCGCGGTGCGGTGATGAACGACTCGGACGCCGAGATCAGGGACCAGTTCGAACAGGTGCTCCTCGATCGCATCGTCGAAGCTCTGACCAAACCGGCAGAGAGTTCGTCATCGGGTTCCAGGGCGCGCGCGAGCTCGGGGAACCGGCAAGAGGTTGCATTCAAGGGTTCTGCGGACGAAGTCAACCGGTTCTATTTTGAGCAGGGATGGAGCGACGGGCTGCCGATCGTTCCGCCTACCGTAGAAAAGGTCCATGAGTTTCTGAAATACACCGATCGCGCGCCTGACGAGCAGATCGCCGTGCTGCCGCAGGCAAACCTGCGGGCTACGCCGTGGAATATTGCGGTCAATGCGGTTATGGCGGGATGCCGGCCGGCGCATATGCCGATACTAATCGCGGCGGTTGAAGCAGCAGCGGAGCCGGACTTTCAGCTGATGAGCTTCGGTACCACCGGCATGATCGTGCCATGGCTGCTCGTCAATGGACCGATTATCAAACAGCTGGGAATCGAATACGGCGTCGGGCTTGCGTCACGGGGGCCTAATCCTGCGATTGGCCGTGGCTTTGGCTTCGTGATAAGGAACATAGCGGGTTTCAGGCCGGCAGAGACTTATATGGC
>PLYS01000236.1 GCA_003153455.1 Betaproteobacteria bacterium
GCCGCTCCGTCCGAACGACTTGGCACCGCCGGGGCTGATTCCTGCCCGGTTTGAGCCGCTTTCGAACCATACTCGTGCGAGTACACCCAAGTAAACTCGGCGCCGAGCAGGAAGATCTGCGCAGAGAAATAGACCCACACCAACAGAACGACCAGCGAGCCTGCGGCGCCGAAACCGGATGCCACGCTGGTTTTACCCAGATAAAGGCCGATGAGGATTTTGCCGATTTCGAACAAGAGCGCGGTTACTGCCGCGCCGACCCACACGTCCCGCCAGGCGATTCTGGCCCGCGGCATAAATTTGTAGATCATCGCAAAGAGTAAAGTCGAAATAGCGAAAGAGATGCTGAAATTAAGCGCATGAAGAAATGCTTCCCAGCCTTCGAAAAACCCATTACTCCATTTGCTGAATGCGGCGATCGCGGCACTGACTACCAGCGAGACCAGCAGAAGAAACCCCAGTCCCAGCACCAGGCCGAAAGAAAGCAACCGCGTGCGCAGCAGGATCCATATGCCGCTCTCTTTCGCAGGGGCGGGAACGCGCCAGATGCGGTCAAGGTCGCTTTGCAATTCCCCGAACACCGTCGTTGCCCCAATTACCAGCGTAATGATGCTGACCACCGTCGCAAAGATCTCCTGAGCGGGCTCATTGGCGCTTTTCAGCAGGCCCTGCACCGCGATTGCGCCTTCCCGTCCGATGAGGCCTTGTATCTGNNGCGACGATTTCTCCCCGGGCTGCTTCCTGGCCAAAAACAAGGCCAGCCACCGCGATGGCGATTATGAGCAGCGGCGCAATCGAGAACAGCGTGTAGTAGGCAAGCGCTGCGCCCATGCTCGGGGCGTAATCGTCCACCCACGCCCCTATGGATTTCCTGATCAGGTCCCAGATTTGCTTGAGGTGCATGCCGGTCTCTTGGCGTCGTGTCCCGATTTCACCCTGCTGTTCCGCTGATGTTGGCGTCGGGCCTGCGCGCGGCCTTGGTCGCCGAATCGAGTGCCATCAATAGCGGCAGCAGCACTTGCACTGTCTTGACCGCTCGCGACCATGCGCCCGGGCTTCCCGGGTAGAGGAGACGCTTTGGTTTGCCGCGGCCAAGGGCGAGATAGCCCAGCGCGATGGCGCCAAGCAGTACGCCGCCGATGAATACGGGTGAACCCATGCGGCGGCGCAGTTGCGCTCGCGCCGCCTGGTATTCGGCGAGCGCGGCCGTGCGTGCTTCGGCTACCTGCTGTTCGGCCAGCACAATTGAGTCGGAACGTTTATTCATGTTGATTTCCCCCGCCGCAAATTCGCCTCAGTTGCCGCCGCGTTGCCGGGAACAGCAGATACCTGCTCCGCTGGATCACCATAAACACGAGGCCGCCGGCGCCCGCAAAGCTGAGCAGCGCCGCGATTGAGAGCGCCCATCCCCAGCCGACGATGTCGTTCTGAACGAGGGCCAGCACGACGCAAGCAAGCAACGCAATCCACCCGGTGATCGCAAGCACAGCGGCAGCGAGCGCAAGCCCCAACATCCATGCCAGGCTCAGGCCGGCCTGTTTGCCTTCGAGCGTTACCAGGGTGAGGAAACGCCCACCCAGTGCGCGCACCGAAGCAATCAGGGACGAAATGGATCCTGTGGGTGCCACGGAGTGCATACGTTAGCCATGAGACGGCGTAGGCCGGGTCAAATCGGGCGCAAGGCAATGTACCCGTGACCGCCTGGGGCGCCGGGGTCGCATTCGGACGTACTGCCTTCGCCGCCGCCGCCGCCGCTGCCGAGCGAGCCGCGCTCCGGCGCGATGTCCTTTTGGCCCGGGCTCTCTCCGCCGCCGCCACCGCCATGCCCCATGCTCGTCGCTCCACCTCCGCCGCCGACGCCCGAGCGCTTGTCATCAACCGAAACGGTGCCAGGTGCACCCCCCACCCCCGAAAGCCCCGACGCGAGCTTGCTTGCGCCAGGCTTCGCTTCCACTTTGACTCTGTCCTTGGTCTCATTGCTGCCCCCACGTCCGCCGCTGGCTTGCCCGGGGCCGGTACCGCCGTGCGCATCCATCTTGCCGGCCATTCGTTCGCTCTGAGCGCGAGTGGGGCGAGCGTATGTGTCGGCTCCGGGCGTTCCCATGACAACCTCGCCGGTCGCAACACGGACCATGTTGCTTGGACTTCCAGCCCATCCGGGACCGCCGCCAAAGCCGAGACCGGGCAGGCAGGCACTTCCCCCCGGCCCGCCTGCTCCGATGGTGAGTTTGTATACCCCCTCGGTCAGATTGACCGTCGCTTGTTTTTCCATTGCGCCAGCGCCGCCGCCGCCGCCGCCGCCGCCGACGGTGCCGAAGACGCTTTCCAAAGTTCCACCGGCGCCTCCGCCTCCGCCGTTGGCAAGATAAATCCTGTAGCTGCCTGCCGTGAGTTGTGACGCCGACGCAACGTCCGCGCGCGGCCCCGCCGAAAACAAGCCGGTGACCGCGTCCCAGATCCCGCCCAGAAGCTCGGACACAACATCCCCGGGCGGCCCTACCGTAAGCAAGCACTGTTGATTCGCCGCATTGCCAACGTCGTTCTTGATGGTAAAAAGGCCCCGTTCCTTGTCGTAATTGGTATCGAAACAATTCGGCAAATCGGACATCGAAACGAGAGGCGGTACGGTGGTGCATCCAGTCCCAATGCCTACCACCAGCAATAGAGCGAGCTTGCTGATCTTCATTTGAAACCTCCTTACTGAGAGTTGCATCCACTCTGCTCCGACAAATGCCGAACCTCATTGGCCGGGCTGTTCGGCGCCGTGCGAATCCTCGTCAAACTCGTTCTGCAACCGGTCGATCGGTGAAGTTGCCTCCGCAGGTCACATCGGCGCCACACTGGGACGGTATATCGATGTAATTTTATTGTTCCGCAGCGCCGCGTTCCGTGCGCTCGCGCACTTAGTTCTTCTTCACCTCGTCCGCCTTTTTCTCTAAATTGTCGCCGCCCTGTTCAATATCCTGCCCCAGGCCATGCATGGTGTTGCAGCCCGCGAGCGCGCCCAGAATGCCCAGCATAATCAGTATCGCGAAGATTCTTTTCAGCACGATGTATCTCCTGTTCTAGTAACGGATGTGAAACAGCCAAATACTTTCTCCCACTGATCGTCGCAATCGGCTTCCAGCCATGGTCACAGAGGGTTGCGCCCGCTGATGACTCTAATCAAGACGACCACGATGGCGATCACCAGCAGAACATGAATGAAACCACCCATGGTGTAGGACGAAACGAGGCCCAGCAGCCATAAGATGACGAGAACAACGGCAATGGTATACAGCATGATAATTATCCTTTCGTGCTTTGCGTTAGGTGTTTTGATGCGCGCGACCTGAAATTTCAGGGTGATGCCGCATCGAAGCTCAGGGGCGGCGTAGCTGAAAAAAATAGTCCCGCGAACCGCTGCCCATGTTGGTAATTGTCGCCGTCACAGCCAGTACGTTCTGTACGCCAGCGAACATACAGCCGGATATTTTCGCTATGTACGCCAGCGAATATACAACCGAGGATTCTTACTGTACACTTCGCGCGATGTCGTAATGCGGTCATGTTGCCTTGAAATGCATCGCGTAACCGCGCACCCAAATAGTTAGTGGTTAGTCTCGACCCCGGATTGTCTCTTTGCGGCTCCGTGTGCCGTCTGTTGGGTTTCCACAGCAGGTAACAATCAATGGAGTCAAATCCGATGCTTGCCGCTAACCGACTATCCACCGCAAACCGCCTGTTTGCTGACGACCGTCGATAAGAGCCGGACTTTGGAAGTCGGCATGGTCGGCAATGAAGGCATGGTCGGCATGCCCATGGCGCTGGGGATCGGCGTTTCGGCCGTTCGTGCACTCGTGCAGGGAAGCGGAACGGCAATGCTCATGACAGCGGCGCGTTTTCGCGCCGACTTCAAGAAAAATATGCCGTTGCAACGGGCGCTATTCCGCTATACCCATTTATTGATAGTCCAGGTTTCACAAACCGCCGCGTGCAACCGCTTTCATCAGACGGAGGCGCGCCTTGCGCGTTGGCTGCTGATGACCAGCGACCGCGTACACGCGGACGAATTTCTCGCTACGCACAAATTTTGGCGCACATGCTGGGCGTACGTAGAGTCGGCGTGACCAAGGCTGCCAGGGTTTTGCAGCGAAAGAAATTAATCGATTACAGCCGTGGCAACATCGGCATTCTGGACCGGAAGCGTCTTGAAGCGGCTGCTTGCACGTGTTACCGAATCGTCAACAACGTGCAAGATATTACGCAGGCATAGCGCCTGAACCAGAAATTATTGGCAGGATGCGAAACAGCGGGTTCGGAACCTGAAACAACAACGCGCCGGCCGTATAAGGCCGACACGTCGTTCATCCGTTGCTGCAGGAGTTTACCTCCTGTCATCGTACCTTCTGTCGTCGCCTTTGCCGACCTGGTTGCCGATGAGGCCACCGACCGCTGCACCGCCAACCGTTCCGACCGCGCTGCCGCCCGTAAGGACCGCACCACCAACGGCGCCGACTCCAGCGCCAATCGCCGTGTCCCTGTCACGCGCCGACATCGTGTCACAACCACCCAAGCCGAGCAGTACTGCTGCGGCAATCGCGCTGACTGCAAACCTATGCATCGTTTTCATAGTAATACCTCTTTCTCAAACTACAGTTATAAAAAAACTCACGCTTGGCAGACTACCGCTTACGACTGACCGAAGCGCACTTTAGCTTCCTTGACGCAAGCGGCTTTGGCGTCATCCGCAAACGTGTCGCACTTTGCCTTGGCGACCGCGTACTCGGCGTTACGCTTGTCGGTTGCCGCATCCTGGCGCGCTGCGGCGCGTTTTTCGCTCGCTGTCATGCGTGCGGCGGCGGTCTTGTCGCGGGCGACCTGGTTCGCGTCCGTAGTCTTCAACAGCGCCTTGGCATCGGCGTTGGCGGCAATCTGCGCGGCCTTCGCTTCCTTGATGCAGACGTCTTTATCGTTGCCGGCTTTGTCGTCACACTTTTCCCTGGCCACTGAATAATCGGCTTGCGCCTTGGCAATACTCACGTTGTAGCGGGTTTTTTTTGTGGGCTTGTAGCTGCCTTCGAGCTCGGCCTTCGCAACATTCTCCTTGCCCTTGGCTTCGGCCATGCACACGTCTTTCGCGTTGGCCGAGAACGAGTCGCAACCCGCCTTGGCTGACTTGTATTCGGTCGCGATACTGGCCTTGCCGGCTTTGTAATCGTCCTTCGACATGCTGGCCGCCATCGCGCCGGCGCTGAATGCGAGGGCGATTGCGGCCGCGATTACGGTGATGTTAAGCTTGTTCATTTTTACTCCTTGATGTGGTGAATGATGGAAAATCGGCACCGTGCAAGCACCGCTTGCCCGTTATCTCGGATGTACAAGCATCTCGGATGTTCAAGTTTATGAAGTATGCATACCGCCGTCTGTCTGCCAGCGCACATAGTTAACGCCCAAGCAGTTCGCCGGCCGGTTTGAGCGCTTCGACGCGGTCGCAGATCACTTTGAGGATGGCGACCAGCGGCGCACCGAGCAGCAGGCCCCACACTCCCCACAACCACCCAAAAAACAGCAACGCAATGAACAACACTGCAGCGTTCACGCGTGCGAACCGGCCTTGCAGCCATGTCATGAACACGAACCCGATGGCGCCTGCCACCAGCAGCGACACGCCCGCGACCGCGAGCGCATTGAGCAGAGAGCCGAATTGCAGGAAGGCAGCCACGCCGCTGGCAAGCGCGATCAACACCGGGCCCAGGTAAGGAATGAAGTGCAGCACGCCGGCGGCGACGCCCCATACGCCTGCCTGCTCCATGCCCAGCGCCTCGAACGCGAGCCAGGTGCAAACCGCCAGCAGGGCGTTGGACACCAGCACGGCGAGCAGATAACGCTGGATCTGCACGTCAACCTCCTCGAGTATCCGCACGGCGTCTTTCTTGCGCGCCAGCGACGGCCCGACAAAGCCTATCAGCTTGCGCCGGAAATGCGTGCCCGACGCGAGCAGGAAATAGGTGAGCAACAACACGATCGGCGCTTGCGCGGCAACCGTAAACAGCAGCGCGGATTGCGCGAGCGCGTAGTCACGCAACCATGCGGTGGGCTCGGGCGTCTTGACCGCGATCACGCGCGCTCCCGGCTTCGCGCCTGCGTCAGTGGCAGCCCCCTGGATCTCGTTGGCGGCTTCCTGCATGTTCTGCAGCGCCGTCGGGCCGCTGGTACGTGCGTCGCTCAGGTTCTCCCGCAGCTTGCGCGCTGCCTCCGGAAGCCTTTCGATCACCGCCGAGGCATCGTCGCTCAACGAAAATGCGATCCAGGACAAGCTGCCGGCAAGCACGGCCAGCACCAATGCCGCCCCCGCGGGACGCGGGACACGACACGCCTTCAGCCAGTCCACCACCGGGTGCAGCGCGTAGCTCGCGAGAATACCGATCAGGAATGGAACAAAGAAAGCGCGCGCCAGATACAGCGCGGCGACGAGCGCAATGACGGTCAGTATGCCGACTGCTACCGTCAGGCGCGAAACTCGGGATGCGTGACCGGCAATTTCTGCCGGCTCCGCTAAAGCGTCAGTTGCCACATCGGCAACGACCGCGGTGCCGGCTGCAGCGGCGGATTTAGTCATAGCCGGCGCCGCCCGACCGCTTCAGGAGAAATCACTTACTTTTTGACGCTCATTTCATTGCCGACACTGCGCACACCCTCGATGCCGCTGGCAACTTCGATGGCGCGGTCGATCTGGCTCTGATTGTCGACGAAGCCACTGAGTTGGACTTCGCCTTTACGCGTTACGACAGCGATGTCGAAGCTCTTGACGTTCGCATCGGCAAGCAGCGCGGCCTTGACCTTGGTCGTAACAATTCCGTCATCGACTTTGTTGCCTACCGTCGCCGCCGCGCCCTTCAGGCTCACTTTGTTTTCGATGTTTTTGACACCCGCCACCCCGCGTGTGACTGCGATCGCGCGATCGATTTGTGTCTGGCTGTCGACAAAACCGCTCAACTGGACTTCCCCCTTGCGGGTTTCGACCTTGAAACCAAAACTCTTAACGTTCGGGTCGGCAAGTAACGCGGATTTAACTCTGGCTGTAACCACGCTGTCGTCAATCTCCGTCCCCACCGTCGTGCTCGGCGGCGGCGTGCCAGTCGCTTCCTGAGGCTTGTTACAGCCGGCAACAAAAATTGTCATCACGCCTGCAAGCGTTGTACTCAAAACAAGCAATCCATGGCGGGTTCTCATGTGAAAGTTTCTCCGGGAAAAAGGTTATAACCCTGCATGCGACCTCCCTCCAATTCGCGACGTTTCTCTGTGCACTAACGAACATAGGAAGAGATTTATCAGTCGATGACTATCACGCGTTGCCCCGGCCGCCAGCTCGCCCGGTTCGCATCAATGATTACGCGGCGCGAGCCGCCTTCCAGACGGACGGTGAATTCGTAGCTCCTGGCCGACGTCCCCCGCATCCCGGTCTCGTTGCTCGCCACCTTTTGCCCTACTGCGCCAAGACTGGCGTTCGGGCCGCTCGCGTCAATTTCCCGCATCGACACGATCACGCTACATTCGGGGCAGCGCTGTTTGCCGCGAGCGTTGCTGGGCGCCTGCGGCAGGTCCATATCCACCGGCTCGGCAGCTGGCTTGGCAGACGCCGCCGAGAGCACTTCGATTGCGAGGATGTTGCCGAAACCGCCGACCGAGTCCGGGAGCCACCCCATGATGCGCACCACTCCGGCGATACCGAGCAGGATCACTGCGATGCCTGCGATAGTCGACGGCAGAAAGGAGGACTTGTCAGTGTGCGTTTTCATGATCGTTGCAATAATTGTCCCCCGTCCCCGGAAGGTACTCTGTGCGCTGACGCACATACCGCGGAAAATGCGTCATGCGCCGCCGCAGCCGATCATCTGCCGATGCCGGCGGCAAAGGGGCTTCTGGCGGCGAAGCGTGATTTGCGCCGCGCGAGCACCGAAGGTGCGCAGCGTGGGATGAACTTTCCTATCCGTATCCGTTCCCTTCGAACGCGCTGACCGGACAGTCCTTGGCGGTAACTCACGGCTGGTTCATGCGATAAAGTGGTGCAGCGCGGTGACGATTTATCTGAATCGTCATGCCACAAGGACAACGATGGTGATGTTCTACCCAGTAGGGTCATCAATCGTTACGGCGACTATCCCCCTTTCCTCTCCGGCACTCCGTGCGCTGGCGAACATACGACGCAGACTGTTCACGCCTATCCCGCTGTCATCCGGCAGCGGTAGCGTATTGGGTCCCGACCGCGCAAACTTCTGCTGCCTTATGTTCGATAACGTAGGGAATGACGAACGGCGAGGACGACGCGCAACGCCAACTCACCGACTGGCAGCAACGCCTGAGTGAGACCGAATGTGCTGCGCGATGACGCGGCACGCCGGCGAACGCCGCAACTGATTCGAACGGGGCAACGCTCATGGTTTGCCGTTCCGTAAAAAAACTGCGCTATGTGCGCCAGCGTACGGAAGCGGCCGGGGCATTGCGCGTATCTTGCAGTGTTGGATCACTGTCCGCAATAACGCGCGCAGTTTTTTAAAAGGAATCATCATGAGATATTCGAAACTGTTTACTGCAGCATTGGCGGCGCTTGCATTGAGCGCATGCGTGAGTGCATCCCCCGGTCCGGCCGGACCGCCAGGCGCAACCGGCGCAACAGGATCCACGGGTGCAACCGGCTCCACGGGCGCCGAAGGTGTCCAGGGTGAACGCGGCAAGACCAACGCCGACACGATCCTGGTTGTTCCGGCCCGCTAGATTTGGCGCGTCATTAAAACCACGCTCATTCTCGGCGCATGTTTAAGGAAAGACTGAGAACCAAGTGACTGCTCACCATAACGTGGGCGGTTTTCGTTAATCACATAAAGGAATTCGTCATGAGATATTCGGTGTTATTTACCGCAGTACTGGCGGCGCTCGCGTTGAGCGGATGCAACAAACCGACCGTGGTCACTCCCGCAGCCCCTGTTGCCGTGGTCCCCGTCCCGGGTCCGGCCGGACCGGCAGGCGCGACCGGCGCCACGGGCGCGCAGGCCGAGAAGGGCACAACCGGAGACACCGGTGCAACCGGGAACACCGGAGCCACGGGATACACCGGCAACACCGGCAACACCGGAGCCACCGGGAACACTGGGAACACCGGAGCCACCGGGAACACCGGCGCTGACGGTGCCCAAGGCCAACGCGGGAAAGGCGGCGATACCGTCGTGATTGTTCCCGCTTCCAAGTAATCCCGGCCGTAACAAGGCCTACAGCTGGAAAAAAGCCCGCGTGAGCGGGCTTTTTCATTGCCGCTGCCGAAATGGCTCGTCCTGGTTCATGCAGCCATCGCAATCTGCGGATTGTTGCTGTTGGTTATTGCCCCATGGAAGCTGTCACACGCGTGATCCGCCGGAAGTCCCCGCGGCTTCAGCGCCAGCGAACTGAATCCACTCACTCACACCTTCGAGGAGAAGTCCATGAGCTTGGGAACCATACTGTTGATGGAGCGGCCATGACGGGTCGTTCCCGCTTTGCGGTCAGGCGCGGGTGCGACCGCGCTCGTGCGCCCCGTTGATTGGCGTGGTGGTTTTGGCACTCGCCGCCTGCGGTGAGGTGGCCACGCTGCCGATCGCGGCCGGCACGGGGCCACAGCCCACGCTGCCACCACCACGGCAGACGCTGATTCCGACCGTGAATATCGCGCCCGCCAAGGGTTGGCCGCCCGGTGCGACGCCGCAGGCGGCGCCGGGCACGCGCGTGGCCGCGTTCGCCAGCGGCCTGGACCACCCGCGCTGGCTGCATGTGCTGCCCAACGGCGATGTGCTGGTGGCGGAGACCAACGCTCCGCCCAAGCCCGAAGACGCCAAGGGCATCAAGGGTTGGCTGATGGGCCTGGTGATGAAAAGGGCGGGCGCTGGTGTGCCCAGCGCCAACCGCATCACGCTGCTGCGCGACACCGATGGTGACGGAGTGGCGGACCTGCGCTCGGTGCTGCTGGAAGGGCTGAACTCGTCTTTCGGCATGGTGCTGATGGGCAACGATCTCTACGTGGCCAACTCCGACGCGGTGCTGCGATTCCCCTATGCCGCCGGCGACACGCGCATCACGGCGCCCGGCGTCAAGGTGGTGGATCTGCCGGCTGGTGCGATCAACCACCACGAACCTCATCGCGAGCCCGGACGGAACCAGGATCTACGTGACCGTGGCCAAGGCGATTGCACCGGACTACGCCTTGGGGCCGCACACCGCCTCGCTGGGCCTGGCGTCTTCCGCCGGCACCACGCTGCCCACACCCTTCGCCAACGGCATGTTCATCGGCCAGCATGGCTCGTGGAACCGTCGGCCACACAGTGGCTACAAGGTGATCTTCGTGCCCTTCGCAAGCGGCAGGCCTTCCGGCGCGCCCGTCGATGTGCTGACGGGTTTCCTCAGCGAGGAAGGCAGTGCCTTCGGCCGGCCGGTCGGTGTGGTGCTCGACAAGCAGGGCGCGTTGCTCGTGGCCGACGATGTGGGCAATGTGGTCTGGCGCGTGACCTCTCTGCGCTGAGCTAAAGGCCGCCAAAAACGGGAGTTATCGGGGAGGAAACAAAAACAACAAAAAAGCCCCCGGTCTTCCGGCGGCTTTTTTGCACGGGAATACGCAGCCGGGAAGCAAGGATTGCTTTACATCCTCGCCTGCCGGGACTGGTCTGGATGACCCGAAAAAGGGCGCTATTCCCAATACGGCGAACGCTCGTAATACTTGTACACGTCGCGGTTCCACTTTTCGTCGGACATCGAAGGCCAATGATCCGCGTCGAATCCAGGCGCCGCCTTCAATCGCTCCTTGGAAACATTGAGCACGTATTCGTTTTTCTCCACGTTGTACACGAACGCGCTGAACGGGATTGCGAACAGCTTTTCTCCCATGCTGAGAAAGCCGCCAAACGATACGACGACATACGCGACCCTGCCGGTACGGGGGTCGATGACGACTTCCTTGACGTCTCCGAGGCTGTCGCCTTTGGGGTCGACCACGTCCGTGCCGATGATGCTCGACGCTTTTACGGGCGAATTTGAAAACACTTGTAGTTGACTCATCGTAGTTCTCCTGTCGTATGATGGATGGA
>PLYS01000311.1 GCA_003153455.1 Betaproteobacteria bacterium
GCCAGTGCGGCGGATATTCACCATCGACCCATTCACCCCGCCCGCGTCCGTAGTGCGCCACGGCCAGGTAGCGCAGCAGCGCGGCGCCGGGCCTTTTCGCGAGGAAATCCGCCGACCAGCGGACCTTGCCGTCCACCGCCCCGCGCGCGAGGTTGTAGGCCTGCGCGGCACCGCTCGCGCCCAGCGCCCCAACGATGCCGCCGATCAGCGCCCCGGCACCGAAGGTAAGTCCACCCGCAGCGAGGTCGGCTGCGAGACCGCCCAGCGTGCCCGTCACCGCACCGCCAATCATGCCGGACGTGGCAACGTCTGCAGGCTTCGTGACTCCAAACTGTCCCGCGACACGCGCGAGGATGCCCTCGCTTGCCCGGCCAGAAAGTCCGTGCAGGGCAATCAAGCGGTCGGTCGTCTCGCGGACAGCGCTGTCCAGCCGCTTAGCGAGCGCGTTCATTGCACGTTTCGTGTCGGGATCCGTCATCTCCCGATCGGTGAGCATTGAGCGCAGCCACCGGCCAGCCTTCTCCTTGATGCCCGGCACACTCACGGTTTCGCGGTCGGTGGCGACTGCGGCGAGTTGTGCGGCGAGCGCCAGCATCGCAGCCTCGAACACCTCGATGTTTTGCGCACGCCAGGCTGCGCGCAGACGCTCAAATGCCGTCTGTTTTTCGGGCGGCAGCGCGTCGCCAACGGCGCCAAGCAATTTGTCTTCCTGCACCCAGCAGCGCGCGAACGCATCCAGCCCGATGACGCCGCGCACACCCATGTGGAACGCCACGTGCTGGCGCCAGGCGGTTTCCTCGGCGGCCTCCGCCTCCCTCCCGCGCGGGGCGCCCGTCTGGTTGAGCAGCAGCAGGACCGGTTTGCCGATCCAGCCGAGGATCTGCATCTCCACGTCCACGTACCCTGCGGATGCCGGATCCTCCGCGACATTTACAAGATAGAGGACCACGTCGCTCTCTTCGCGCACATTGCGGATTGCCTGCTGGCTGCTGAAGAAGGGTCGGTCGGTGTAGCGGTCCCACACCTGGGTGAGCAGCCAGCCGATCGGGTTGTCGCTCGCGCGCAGGCGCTTGAGCAGGCGCGCACTGTCGCCGAACCCCGGCGTATCCCACAGGCGCAGCGCGTCGCCCTGCGGCGTGCTGATGAGCACATGGCCCTCTGCCTGCTCGGTGACGTGTGCACGGTCTGCCACTTCGCCGATGTCACGGCGCATCAGCGTGCGCATCAGTGTGGTCTTGCCCACGTTGGTGTGCGAGACCAGGCTCAGATTGATCGTGTCCGCGTTGGTCGAGAGCGCCGTCTGATTGCTCATATCGCGGCTGGTTGCCACAGTGCTGCCCGCAGTTGATCAACGACTGCGCGGTCTGCCGGGTCCGTGCGATCCGCAGGCGGCGCCGACGCCGCAAGATCAACCGGACATGCGTTCAAGCCCCGCGCGGAAACAAAGTCTTGCCAAGCGCGGCGACGCTCGCCCATGCGCTGTTCGGCGCCGCCTTGCGCCGCCATCCTGGCCGCGTAAGGCCCTTCGTCGATCAGCACCAGCAGTTGGGTGTGCTGCCGGTTCAGCGACAGCCAGTCGCGCACGCCGGAGATCACGGTGCCATGGTTCTCGTCTTCCGGTGTAGCCGCAAGGTTGAGCAGCAGGACAATCACATCGGCGATACCGCCGCCACGCTCGCCCAGGTGCTGGAGAAACGTCGCTTCATCGCCGTATGCCACCGGTGCGCGCGTGTCCACAGCCAGATTTTCCCCGAGCGCAGACGGGAGCAAGGTACGCAATCGCGCCTGTGACGTCGCAGACGGCTCATAAGCGTAAGGCAACACCATAATGATGCCCCGGCTGATCGCGCCGTCCACCCCACTGAAGGCGGTGCGGAAGTACGCGGTCAGCGCAGGCGGCAACGGCGCATGCCGCGACCATCGCCAGATAGACAGCGTGACCAGCAGCGCGAGCACCAGGCGCGGCAGCACAATGAACAACGCAGCCGACGCGGCGAGCAAATGGATCCAGGAACCGGCACGTTCACCCCCTGCGCCGTTCTGCCAGCGCATGACCTCGATGTGGGCGGCATCGGGCACCGCGACGCCGGTTACGACAGACGCCGGCCCGTAGATCACGGAGAGCAGCGCATGGACCTGCTGCGCGTCGAGGAAAGTGCTTTCCCATCCCGCCTGATAGTCGAGCGCGATGCCACGCAGGTACAGGCCTGCGATCAGGCCGATGGCGGCCGCCGCGGCGCACACGTGGAAGACGCGCGTCGCACGGGCCACCAGCAACGGTTTAGCCGCTTCGTACCACTCGCCGGTGAACCGGCGCAGCGCTTCGGCCAGCGGCGCGTTGAATGATGCCGACTTGACGACCAGGCGCGTGAGGCGAGCCAGCCCATTCTGCGCAAACACACCGGCCAGCCACCGCCGGCGCGAACTTGAGGTTGCGGATGATCGTATCCAGCCGACGAATACTGCCGCGTAGACCAGCAGGTTCCAGAGCACCAGCCCAAGCAGCGCAGGCGCCAGGATGTTGATGCGCTGGGTGCCGTCCAGTGCGGAAAGCATGAGCCCGAAGAGCAGGCCGAGCAAGACCAGCAGGGAGGTCACCCACGCCGGACCGCCGGCGACGCCCAGCACCGTGTCGACAAAAGGATGGCGCGCGACGATCTGCTTCAGCAACGTGCTGGCGCGGGCGGCCATCATGCGCTGCGCGGCCTTGGGCAACGTAGCCCGCTCGCTGCTCGCCGCTTCGGCGG
>PLYS01000421.1 GCA_003153455.1 Betaproteobacteria bacterium
AAGGGGGCGTCCATCCCATTACGAATCACGAACCACGGCAATACTAATTCACCCGAATTCCGGCTTCGCGAACCAGCTTTCCCCACTTAGCCGTTTCCGTCTTCACATACTCGGTAAACTCGTCGGGCGGCATGCCGACCGGATCGAGCCCCATCGCAAGCAACCGCTCCCTGGTCTCTGAATTTGCGACGGCCTTGGCGATCTCCCCGTAGAGCTTGGCGACGATTTCTTTCGACGTGCCGGCCGGCGCAAACAGGGCGTACCACTGGTCCACGGCAAATCCGGGGACTCCGGCCTCGGCAACGGTGGGAAGCTCCGGCACCGAAGGGGATCGCTTCGCGCTCGACACTGCCAACGCCCGCAGCCGGCCGGCGCGGACATGCGGCATGGTCGATATCGCACTGGCTGAAGTCACCGAGACTCGCCCGGCCACGAGGTCGAGGATGCTGGGCGCGGTGCCCTTATAGGGAATATGCACCAGTTGCAGCCCTGCCATCCGGTTGAGCAGCTCCATTGCCAGATGCTGTCCGCTGCCGCTGCCCGAAGAGGAAAACAGGATCTCGTTGGGACGCGCCTTGGTAAAGGCGATCAGTTCTTTCACGCTCTTCACCGGCAGCGAGGGATGCACCGCCAATACACTGGGCGATTGCACGAACAGCGAAATCGGGGCAAAGTCCTTGATCGAGTCATAACTCAGCTTATAGAGCGCCGGGGTGATGGCGTGGCTCATCGATTGCATGAGCAGGGTGTATCCATCGGGTGCCGCACGCGCAACCAGCTCGGCGGCAATGGTGCCGCCCGCGCCGGGCCGATTCTCGGCCACGATCTGCTGACCCCACGCATCGGTGAACTTCTGCCCGAGCAGCCGCCCCGAAGTATCCACACCCCCTCCCGGCGCAAGCGTAATGATGATGCGAATCGTCTTGGCGGGGTAGCTCGCAGCGCCTTGAGCCCAGCAAGCGCCCGCGAATGCAACCATCAATATGGAGACACCCCATTGGATTATGATTTTGCTCATGTCAGATTCTCCTCGTCATAGCGCGGGCGATGGAAAATTCCATCCTGCCTCTTGTCGCGCGTCCCGCCAGTGACGGCGGTTTGGCGCTGCCGGGCATTGCGCTGAGAGCATGTTGCCCCTGCGCTCGGCCGAGTGCAATGCCGGCCACCAATTCACCAGCCACGAACCACGAGCCACGACCCACGGTATCACTTAATTTCGCCGAATTCATTTCCGGAGAGGGCCGATTTACGGGGATCGCGCTGACTCGTTAGCGGAACGCCCGTTTGCGGGAAGCGCGATTGAAGCCCGCGCTTGATAACGTTATTTGCTTGCCGACTACCTCACGCGCGGGCTATTGCGGGTGGTTTTTGTACTAGTTTTAGTACATTTCGCATCTGGCCGAAGGCCTCGGTACGTCTCGTAGGAAAGGTGCTCTGTCCCCGTCTTGAACGACTGCTTTCGGCTAAAGCCGACGCTCGTGAACAACAACGAATTCGTCACGCGCAATGCGCGAGCTTGGCAAATCGAGGATCAGGGACCGGAGTGAGGGGAAGAGCGCCTACGCCGGGAGCGTATTCAACAAATCCCCGTAACGAAGATAAATTTGTGAACATGCGGGCTGAGAACGAGCGCAATCGTACGTCGGTCGGGCTCGGAGATGGCCGGCCAGGTGCCTTTTCTATATCTGAAATATTCGGGGATGTCAGCAGGATTCCCTTTCTGAGAACTTCCACTTTTGCTGCTTCCGGCTATCAACCAGTACACTCAATCCAGGTATCCGGTTACCTTCCATTACAGTCCTGAAGCAACGGTACGGGGTGGGATGGGAAGGACTACTGGTACAGACTGGCACACATAATCATTCCCCCCTCACTGGGAACTCGAGCTGCCGTCGAACTCCCGCCAGATTGTCCGCATGTGCTCCTGCTGCATGGCCACGCGGTTCTTGACGAAATCGGCGGCGTCCGGACCGACCGACGCAGGATCGATGACCATATTGACGAGGACGCCGCCCACCGGGATCCCGAAGCCCTTGAACCACTGGATGAAGCGCGTGACCACCGCGATGGGCAGCGCCTCCGGCAGCGTCACGAAGTAGAACGCCGTGAGCGCGGGGTCTGTGAGGAGCACGCGCGCGTGCTCCATCCGGTCGCGGAAGGAGATGAGGTGGTCCATCAGCGGGTCCGCCTTCTTCTTCTTCGTGAAGGAGAGCATCTCCCGGAGGGTCTGCGCCTCCTCGCCGATATCGGTGCCAGCTCCGGTAATGATTGCAACTTTGTCCTGTAAGCGCATGTTTGTCGTTCTCGACCTGGGTCACAGGACCGTCAGCAGCGCCCCCCAATCGGGCCGAACGGACGGTATCCTGCACTGGCACTATTTGAAGAGATTGAAACTTGGCACCACTTGCCCAACCTGGACTTGATCAGGATCAACGTACGCTGAGCAATGGCGAGCTATTCTTTATAGAGTCCCAGCTTTGTGGAGGGAATAGCGAAATGGATCTCAATGAAACGATCACCGGACGCCGCGCGGTACGCGAATACACGAAAGAAGTTGTTGATGAGGAAACGATCCGTC
>PLYS01000078.1 GCA_003153455.1 Betaproteobacteria bacterium
TTGCTCGCCACGCCGGAAACACGCGGCAGCCTGGCGAAAATCGGGGTCAATGTGCTCGGCGGCAGCCCTCAAGAGGTTGCGGCTTATATCAGGCGGGAGGACGCCAAGTGGACGAAAGCGATACGCGACTCAGGCACTAAGATCGAATAGTCGCAATTCCTCATTAACGAGACAGTTGCACGTGCCTGCCCAGTTATCAGGAAAAGTTTCTAGGGTGGCGTCTCCTTTCATCCCGACAGCAACCGGGCATTGGTTGAAATCGAGTTTCCAACCGAATGGCTACGCCGCCTTTCTCATTTACACGCATTTTGATCTTACCTCTAAGGGGGAGGTAGCTATGAGACTTGGGCTCGATATACTCAATATAAAAGATGTTCAGTTTGCCGAGAAGACTTCGCTTAGTGGTGGCGTGCTTTCTATAAACCGCCGTGAACTCCAAGGGCTGTTGCAAGAGGATAGGAGGCTCAGTCGCGTTGATATTGAGTTAGCACATCCCGGCGACAAATGCAGGATACTGCAGGTTGCTGACGTTATTGAACCTCGAGCCAAGACCAGAGGAAGTGGTAATGATTTCGCCGGCAGCTTAGGCAGGCAGGGTAACGTTGGTGAGGGAAGTACTTGTGTGCTTCGAGGCGCGGCAGTGGTTATGAGCGGAGGGAGCGCATTTCTCAAGGACCCGATCGGGGGAATGATTGATATGTCGGGACCTGCCGCGGAGATCGGCATTTATGGGAAAACGCATAATATCGTGGTGCTGCCTTACCCGTCAGCGGGGATAAATTTACCGGATTACGCCAAGGCTCTTAAGATTGCCGGGTTGAAAACTGCAGTTTACTTAGCTAAAACCGGGGAGGGTCTGAAGCCAGATGAAAATGAGGTATACGATCTTCCTCCTCTACCGGAAGTGGCACAAGGGTTGGAAAATCTACCAAAGGTGGCTTATATATTTGCGGTGCTATCCACTAAACACGAGCCGATAATAGGGGAGCCTATCTTATATGGCAGTAACATTGATAAAACGTTACCTACAGTAATACATCCAAACGAGGTTTTAGACGGCGCCATAATCAGTCCCTATAGAGCCGCTGGTATTGAAACGTATGTAATCCAAAACCATCCGATAATTAAAGAGCTCTATCGAAGGCACGGGAAGGACTTGTGTTTTACCGGCGTTATTATTACTACGGCACCCGATAGCGAATACGAATATGAGCGAGCAGCGACCGTGGTGGCTAATATAGCCAAGCGTATTTTTGGAGCGGATGGAGTGGTCTTGAATAAGACTGGAATGGGAGCTGAGGAGGTAGTCCCCGCCCGGACTGCCGAAAGATGCGAGGAACTCGGGGTGAAAACTGCTTATGCCATGTATCTTCATGGAGCAGATCAGAGTGATACCAGCTTAGGTGCTGATACTTTGTTTAATATGCGGGGGGTGGATGCCATAGTGAACATGGGGACAACGTATATGAAACATAAATTACCGGCTGTCGATAGGATTATTGGAGACCCTCTTTTCCTGCCTGGGGGGATTCCTGTAAACGGCAATATTGAGGTGTCGGTCTCGGCAATTAAAGGTGCGTTGAGTCAGCTGGGATATTCGAGAATAACCGCGGTTCGGCACTAGCATATCTGGAGAGTTTTGACGTAGAGGGGGCAGCAAAATGCAAACACGAGTTATACGGGTCGTGCACTACTTGAATCAGTTTTTTGGTGGAGTAGGCGGGGAAAATAAAGCGGATGTGGGGCCCCAGGTCAGAAACGGCCCCATAGGACCGGGGAGAGCTCTCCAGAGCGCGCTGGGCGGTCAGGGGGAAGTAGTGGCCACTGTGATATGCGGCGACAACTACTTTGCCGAGAAAATGGAGGAGGCAGCCGAGGAAGTGATTCAGTTGCTTGGGTCTTGTCGGGCGGATGTATTGATAGCAGGTCCGGCGTTTGATGCAGGTCGTTATGGTATCGCTTGCGGCGCCGTATGCAAGGCGGTGGAAAATAAGCTCGGCATTCCAGCGGTTACCGGAATGCACGAAGAAAATCCGGGCGTGGACCTTTTTTCGCGGAATGTTTATATCGTAAGGACGGGAGAGACGGTCGCGGGAATGGCTGACGCGATTTCCAGGATGGCGGGTATGGCGCTAAAACTCGCCGCCAATCAGGATGTGGGTAGACCGTCTGAAGGAGGGTATTTCTCTCGTGGTTTATTGGTTAATGTGATGGCGGAGAAAACCGGTGCTGAACGGGTTGTTTCCATGTTATTGGCCAAGCTTAAGGGAGAACCATTTGAATCGGAGGTTACTCTTCCGAAATACGGTCGGGTCGAGCCGGCACCAAGGATCAAGCAAATGAGCTCGGCAACAATCGCCTTGGTAACAGATGGCGGATTGGTGCCCAGGGGCAATCCAGACAAAATTGAAAACAGGCATGCGACTCGGTTTGGTGCCTATAGCATCAATTTGGTCGATCCTCTTAATCGTGATGGTTACGAAGTGGTTCATGGTGGATACGACGAAGTTTTTGTTAATGAAGATCCTAACCGTCTTCTTCCTGTAGATGTCATGAGAGATTTAGAAAAAGAAGGAGTCATTGGGAAGCTTCATGACAGGTTCTACAGTACTTCTGGCCTAGCCAGTGTTGTGAAGAGCAGCGAAAAAATAGGGAAAGGTATAGCCGAGCAGCTTAAAGCAGGGGGGGTGTCGGGGGCTATCCTGACCTCCACTTGAGGAACCAGTACACGCTGCGGTGCAGCGTTAGTTAAGGAATTGGAACGCGCTGGAATACCTAGTGCTCATGTATGTTCCATCACGTCTGTGGCCCAAACGTTGGGTTCAAATCGGATTATTCCTGCTCCGAGAGTAGGTATTCCGATGGGAGACAGGGATCTGGATCCAAAAGCGGAAAAGGCATTAAGACGCGCTATCGTTGAGGGGGCTCTTGAAGCTTTGCAAACGGAGATCAAAGAGCAGAAGCTTTTCCCGCAACACGTATAGAGTAGTGACGGTTGACGTCCGGGTGATCTACTGGGCGCATGAACCCATCCGAGCTCGCCGATTTTTATCATCGGTTTCCTGCCGAAACAATCAGCTCGCGCTGGTCGAGGTGATGGTAGCCGAGTGCCCCTACCCGAAGATACAGAGAAGATTACGCCCGGACGAGGGAACATCATGAAACGCTGGTGGACGCTGATGTCGATTCTCGCCTGCATAAGCGCAGACGGCGCGGAGCTGATCGATTACCCCACGCGGCCGGTGCGCGTGATCATCCCCCAGGGGCCCGGCGCCACCACGGACCTATTGGGGCGCATCGTGTTCACGCACACCGCCGAACGGCTCGGGAAGCCGCTGGTCGTCGACAACCGGTCGGGCGCGGGCGGCACCCTGGGTATGGAAATCGCTTCCCGCGCGAGACCCGATGGCTACACCCTGGTCGGCGTCGCTGCGTCGATGCTCGTCATCACGCCGCATATCTATCGCAAGCTTGCCTACGATCCGCTGCGCGATTTCGTGCCGGTGGGCGTGTTCGTGCTGGCCCAGACCGCACTGTGCGTCAACAACAACGTGCCGGCGCGCACGGTGCGCGAGTTCGTCGATTTCGTGAAGGCGAAGCCCGCGCAGATCCTGATGGGCTCGGCTGGCGTCGGCGCGACCAGCCACCTCGGCGGCATCCTGTTCGCGACGCTGGCAGGCATCCCGGCCAACCACGTGCCGTACAAAGGCGGGGCGTCCATGGTGGCCGTCTCCCTGGGAGAAGTGCACTGGACGGTGGCGCCGTTGAGCGCCGCCATGCCGCACGTCAAGGTTGGCCGCGTACGCTGCCTCGCCACCGGCGGCGACAAACGCTCGATCGTCACACCCGATCTTCCGACGATCGCCGAAAGCGGTGTGCCGGGGTTTCGCTACTACGGCTGGAACGGCGTGATTGCGCCACGCGGGACCCCCACGCCGATCATCGCCAAGGTCAACCGCGTGATGAACGAAGCGCTCGGCTCCGCGGAACTCCGCAAGCACTTCTTCCAACTCGGGGAAGAGCCTGCCAGCGGCTCGCCCGAAGACTTCGGCAGGTTGATCCGCGATGACTACGAGCAGATGGGCAAGCTGGTGAAGATCGCCGGCATCACGCCCGAGTGACGCAACTACAGCAAGGGGAGTGTTCACATGGCGTTTTACCGTTTCGAGAAACTCAAGTCCTACCACTTCAATCCCCACCTGTCGTCCACGACGGGTCCGATCATCGAAGGGCAGTACATGTATTTCCGGCGCGTCAGGAAGCCGGGAGGAGGCAAATCCAGGCTGCACTACCATCCCAACGAGTTCATGGCGTTTCTGCTAGAAGGAAAGATCAACGCCGTGGTCGGGAGCGACCGCCGCGTCGTCCGCCCCGGGACCCTGGTTCACATCCCGTCCAACGTGCAGCACACCTTCAAGTCGCGGGAGGACGTCAACTATCTCTACATCAAAGACCGCACCTGGACAATGATAGGCGCCGCCGCGGACGAAGCCCTGCCGGATAAAGCGCGGTCGGCCACCGAAGTGGCGAGGGACATCAAGGCCGGCAAGTATCCGGGCGGCCGCAAGGAGCCGGAAAAGTCGCAGGCGATCGTCGACGGCCTGGGCGATTGCTTCCATCCCATGATAGACGGACTGGGCGCGCCCGTCGCATCCGGGCATTGCGAGCGATGGCTGGAAGGCGCCAATCTCGCATTCGGTTTCATCGAATCGCCGCGCGGCCACGACATGGGCGAGGGGAAGGCGGCGCACGAGATCTTCGCCTACGTGATCAGCGGCTCGCTCGACGCACGGGTCGGCCGGAAGAAGCAAAGAATGCGTCCCGGCGACGTGATACACGTGCCCCGCGGGGCGCCGTACGGCTGGGTGGTTCGTGGCCGCGGGCCTGCACGCTATGCCATGGTACGCTCAACGTCCCGCCTCGAGGCGGAGGTGGCGCGCAACGGCGCCTCCGACAACTGGCGGGGATAATCACTACTTCACATTTCGGGGGAAAGCACGAGGCGGCAAGGACTACTCGTTTCGAGCGCCGGCGCGCGCCGGACTGGAGAGCACGGGTATGAACGCGATGTTAGCGAAAATTCACGCGGTTGACGGTTTGCCGGGCGAGGGATAGCGTGCCGTCTCGTGACACTGTGCCGAGGCTGCCGAGAAGCGTCGTTGGCACTTCCTGCCCGAACATCATCCGATGCGCCGTTTTTAGCGCAGCGCCCCGCAANNCACGAACGCGCAGACGGTCGTCAACCACCGCCGAGGCATCGTTGCCCATCTTGCAGGTGCCGACGGGGTGGTAGGCGATCCCGCCGCGCTGACGAAGAAAATCCAGCAGGTCGGAATCGCTGGTGCATGAGGATCCGGGATCGTGTTCGCGCACGATGTAGCGGCGCATCGCAGTGGAGTCCGCCAGGCGCCGCGTTGCCTTCATCCCCGCGAGTAGTACCGCGCAATCCTTCTCGGCTGAGAAGTAGTTGGGCCGGATGGCGGGCGCTTGCAGCGGATCGGTATTCTGGATCAGGACACTGCCCCGGCTCTCGGGCCGCAGCAGCCTCGCTGCGAGCGAGAAACCGGAAAAGCGGTGGAGTTTGTCGCCCGCCTTGTCGGCGCTGAAGAGCGAGATGCTGGTCTGGACGTCTGGTGTCGCCGCTGCGGGGTCAGCGCGCAGAAAACCCGTCGCATACGAGGCACCCATCGTCAGCGGCCCCTTGCGTAAGAAGACGTAGCGCAATGCGGCGGCGAGGCCCCTCGCGAAGCTTCCCACGACATCGTTGAGCGTGAAAGCCTCGGTGCATTCGTAAACCAGCCGGCCGGTGTAGTGATCCTGGAGATTCATCCCGACGCCAGGCAGGTCGGCGACTACGCGGATGCCAAAGCCTTGCAGCAGTGAAGCCTGGCCGATGCCCGAGAGCTGGAGTAGCTGCGGGGAGTTGAACGAGCCGCCGGCCACGATCACCTCCCTGCGAGCCGTGGCGGAACCGAGGTTGCCGGCGCGCAGGTACTCCACGCGGGTGGCGCGCTTGTCGGAGAACAGGATGCGGGTTGCGTGCGCGCGTGTGATCACCGTGAGGTTGCCGCGCCGGCGGGCCGGGCGCAGATAGCCCGTCGCCGCACTGCTGCGGAATCCGTTGCGCAACGTCAACTGGTTGTAGCCAAAGCCCTCCTGGGTCGCGCCATTGAAATCCGGATTGCGCCGATATCCGCATTCCTCGGCGGCTGCCAGGTACGCTTCACACAACGGGTGCGGTTCCGACGGGTCCGATACCGACAGCGGTCCGCCCACGCCGTGATATTCGTCGGCGCCGCGTTGCTGATCCTCGGCCTTGCGAAAATACGGCAGCACATCGGCGTAACCCCAGCCCGCATTGCCGAAATCGCGCCAGCGGTCGTAATCCTCGCGCTGCCCGCGGATGTAAAGCAGACCGTTGATGGAACTCGACCCGCCGAGGACCTTGCCGCGCGGCTGCGCGATCCGGCGGTTGCCGGCGCCCGCCTGCGGCTCGCTTGAATACAGCCAGTTCACCTTAGGGTTGGTGAAAAGTTTTCCGTATCCGAGCGGTATGTGTATCCATGGACTGCGGTCCGCTCCCCCGGCCTCCAGAAGCAGCACACTGTGGCGCCCCGACGCGGTGAGCCGGTTGGCGAGCACGCAGCCCGCGGCGCCCGCGCCGATGACGACAAAATCGAATGAATCAAACGCTTTCAATCGGTCATCCTCTTCAGCAATTCTCCCAGAGCCGGTTTTACATTATAGGAGTTTGTCGGGGCTAAGTCCGACAAACTCCTGTGCAGTTGAGTGTTGCAGAGCAGCGAAAACACGCTTAGCATGGCCACTCTGCCCCGCCAGTCCAGACCTTCAACTGAGTCTGTGACATCAACCGGGAGGCATAGCGATGTTTGCCATTCGATTAACCGCACGAGAATCGAGCAACCAAGGGAGACGAGCCATGCGTTCTTTGCTTCTTGGGTTAACGGTCATTGCGACCGCGCTGCTGGCGCCGACTCACGCCGTCTTCGCGCAGGCGTTCCCAAGCAAGGTGGTGCGCCTAATCATCCCGTTCCCGGTGGGCAGCAGCACCGACGCTCAAGCACGCATCATCGGCCCGCCGCTTGCCGAGCGCTGGAAGCAGCAGGTGGTCGTGGATTCGCGCCCGGGCGCGACCACCATCATCGGCACGGAACTCGTGGCGAAGAGCCCGCCCGACGGGCACACGCTGCTGTTCACTTCCATCCAGTATTCGTACCTCCCGGCCCTGTTCGCGAAGCTCCCGTACGATCCTCTCACCGATCTGGTGCCGATCACGATCGTTGCCTTTTCGCCGGAGGCCATCGTCTCGCACCCGTCGCTGCCGGCGAAAAACATCAAGGAGCTGGTCGCACTCGCCCGCGTCCGCCCGCTCAACATGGGCACCCCCGGCAATGAACTCACCACGCGATACTTCAATACGCTCGCGAAAGTAAATATCACGCCCGTGTCGTACAAAGGCGGGGCGCCGCTGATGATCGACGTCATGGGCGGGCACGTGGAGCTGGGGGTCGCCGGAACGATCACGCTGCAGGGGGTGATCCGCTCGGGCCGCGTGCGGTTGCTCGGCATTGCCTCTACCAAGCCCTCGTTGATATTCCCCGATGCGCCCCTGATTCCCAACGACGTGCCCGGCTACGAAATCCTCTCATGGTGGGGCCTCTTCGCGCCTGGCAACACTCCCAAAGATGTCATTACGCGGATACGCGACGACGTCGTGGCGGTGCTGCAGATCCCGAACGTGAGGGAGCGGCTGCTCGAGATCGGCGGCGAGCCGGGCGGCGAGAGCATGGGAGAATTCGCCGCCCACGTGCGCTCCGAGATCGCGCGGTGGCAAAAAGCGGCCCAAGCGGCCGGCATCAAGCCTCAGTAGTCAACACGGAAGTCGTGAATCGCCCGTCCGCTGAAATCGGGCAGGATGCCGATGGCGTTGATGGCCACCTGAGTCGTTACCAAATGACTGCACGAGAATCAAGCAACCAAGGGAGGCGAGCCATGCGTTCTTTGCTTATCGGGATAACGGTCATCGCGACCGCGCTGCTGGTGCCGACTCACGCCGTCCTTGCGCAGGCGTTCCCAGGCAAGGCGGTACGCATAGTCATCCCGTTAACGGCGGGCAGCAGCACCGACGCCCAGGCACGCATCATCGGCCCGCTGCTCTCCGAGCGCTGGAAGCAGCAGGTGATCGTGGACGCGCGCCCGGGCGCAGCCACCGTCATCGGCACGGATATCGTGGCGAAGAGCCCGCCTGACGGGCACACGTTGCTGCTCACGTCCACCCAGTATACGCACGTCGTCGCCCTGTCCGCGAAGCTCCCATACGATCCTTACACCGATCTCGTGCCGGTCACGGTCGTCACCACTTCGCCGCAGGCCATCATCTCGCACCCGTCGTTGCCGGCGAAAAACATCAAGGAGCTGATCNNTGAATATCGTGCCCGTGCCGTACAAAGGCGGCGCGCCGCTGGTGATCGATGTCATGGGCGGGCACGTCGAGCTGGGGATCGGCGGACTCATCACGTTCCAGCCGCAGGTGCGCTCGGGCCGTGTGCGGCTGCTCGGCATTGCCTCCCTCACGCCCTCGTTGGTATTTCCCGATGCGCCCCTGATCACCAAAGAGGTACCCGGCTTCGACGTCCTCTCCTGGTGGGGCATCTTCGCGCCCGGCAACACGCCCAGAGACGTCGTCACGCGGATACGCGACGACATCGCAGCGGTGCTGCAGGTCCCGAACGTGCGGGAGCGGCTGCTCGAACTCGGCGGCGAGCCGGGCGGCGAGACTGCGGAAGAATTCAACGCCCGCGTTCGCACCGAGATCGCGCGGTGGATAAAAGTGGCCAAAGAGGCCGGCATCAAGCCACAGTAGTAGACACCCGAGAAACTCCAGATGAATGTCTCAGCGGAACGCGTCCGGCAGCAGATCGCGTCGGTTCTGACCGCATGGGGAATGGATGCGGATATGGTTAGCACGACAGCGGATGCGATGCTCTACTCCGACCTGGCCGGTATCGATACGCACGGGGTATCAATGCTGATGGCCTACGAAGACTACCGGTCCAAGGGCAAGCTAAATTTGCGCGCGCGTCCGCGCATCGTGCGGGAAAACCCGGTGACCGCGCTCGTCGATGCGGGCGCCGGGCTCGGCCATCCCGCCGCGGTTATGGCAATGGAGCTCGCCAACAAAAAAGCGTTGGCTATGGGCATCGGCATGGTGTCCGTCTTCAATTCGCATCATTTCGGACCGACCGGATACTATGCGGCGCTGGCGCCCAAACAAGGTCTCATCGGATTCGTCACCAGTTCCACGCATGCGGTGAACGTCGTCCCCACCCGCAGTTCAGTGCCGGTGCTCGGCACGAACCCGATTGCATTCGCCGCGCCCGCGCGTCGCAACCGGCCCTTCCTGCTCGACATCGCGACCAGCACGGTAGCCGGCAACAAGGTAAGAATCTACAATCTGAACAAGAAACCGCTGCCGCCGGGCTGGGTGCTCGATGAGAATGGCAAGCCCATCTGTGATGCCGCGCTGGCGATGGACTATATCCTCAACCGCGATGTCGGCGGAATAACGCCGCTGGGCGGAACCGCGGAAATGGGAAACCATAAGGGTTATGGTCTCAGCATGATGGCGCAAATCCTCGGCTCCACACTCGCCGGCGGATCCTTTTCAGCCGTTCGAATGAGGACGCAGCCGGAATCCGCCCCGAACAACATCGGCCACTTCTTCATGGCGATCGATCCGAAAGCTTTTCGACCCGAGGGCGCATTCGAGGACGATATGGATCAACTCATCGACGAAATGCACCATGCGGCTCCGTCCGACCCCGCGCAGCCGGTTCTGGTGGCAGGCGATCCCGAGGCATTGCAACGCGAGAAGCGTTTGCGGGAAGGCATCCCGCTTTCGGCGGCGCTGGCCGACCAGCTGCGTGCCGTCTGCCAGCGGTGCGGTGTTCCGTTTGTCCTGGGGTAACGATGTCACATGATTTTCCGGAAAGGCAGCGATGACCGTCACCAGGCTAAAAGCGGTTGATGTGGTGGTGGTCGGCGCCGGAGTCGCCGGCACGATCGTATGCAAGGAACTCGCCGCGACCGGGCTCAAGGTCGTCTGTCTCGAGCGCGGGCGCATGATCGATCCTCAGCATGATTTCGCGATGCCCTACGCGCATGACGAACTCAAGTACCACCGTCACAGCGATCTGTTCCAGAACCTGTCGCGCGAAACGATCACGTTTCGAAACAGCATGAACGAGACCGCGCTGCCGATGCGCGAGTTGGGTTCGTTCAAGCCCGGCGAATGCGTGGGCGGCGCGGGCGCGCACTGGAGCTGCCGCGCGCGGCGCTTTCTGCCATGGGACTTCGAGACCCGCAGCCGCACGCTGGAGCGTTACGGCAGGCAGCAGATGCCGGAAGACTGCACCAGCCAGGACTGGGGCATCACCTACGATGAACTGGAGCCGTACTACGACCAGTTCGAGCACCTCTACGGCGTCGGCGGCAAAGCGGGCAATCTCAACGGCGAGATCCAGCCCGGCGGCAATCCGTTCGAAGGCCCGCGCTCGCGCGAGTATCCGAATCCGCCGACCGAACGGACCTACGCCGGTGCGCTGTTCGCGCAGGCTGCCGAGTCGCTCGGCTACAAGCCGTATCCGAATCCTTCGGCGGCCATGACGCGCCCCTATACCAATCCCTACCGGCTCATGCTTGGCCAATGCGCGCGCGGTGGTTTTTGCGGCGGCTACGGCTGCGCGACGGGCGCGAAAGCAAGCCCGCTGACGACCGTGTTGCCGGCGCTGCTCAAGCACTCGAATTTCGAGCTGCGCCCGCTGGCCAACGTCATCAGGGTGAACCTGGATTCGGAGAAAAAGCGCGCGGTCGGCGTAACGTACGTGGACGCGCGGGGGCGTGAAGTGGAGCAGCCCGCCGAACTGGTGATACTGACCTCCTACACGTTCAACAACACGCGCCTGATGCTGCTCTCGGGGATCGGCAAGCCGTACGACCCAGTCAGCAACCAGGGTGTGATAGGAAGGAACTATTCCTATCAAACCGGGAGCAAGGTAACGCTGTTCTTCGAGGACAAGGAGTTCAATCCTTTTATCGGCGCCGACACGGTCGGCACTGCGATCGATGACTTCAATGGTGACAACTTCGACCACCAGGGTCTGGGCTTCATCGGCGGCGCCTACGTGGCCGCGCAAGCCGCCGGGGCAACACCGATACGCTCCACCCCGGTGCCGCCGGGCACGCCGCGCTGGGGCGCGGACCGGAAAAAAAACGTAGCGCAGTATTACCGCCGTTCGTTCGCAATCACTCTGCACGGTACCTGCCAGAGCTACCGCACGCACTATCTCGATCTCGACCCGACGTACCGCGACGCCAACGGCCTGCCGCTGATACGCATGACCTTCGACTGGCACGAGAACGAGCGGAAGATGTCCGCCTGGATCACCAACAAGATGGTGGAAATCGCCAGGGTCGTCGGTCCCTCGAAAATGAGCATCTCCGAGCCGTCTGCGGCCCGCTACAGCATCGTCCCGTATCAGAGCACGCACAATATCGGCGGCGCAGTGATGGGCGTGGATCCGGCGGTGAGCGCGGTCAATAAGTATCTGCAATCGTGGGATGTGCCAAACGTGTTCACGATCGGCGGCAGCGCATTTCCGCAGAACAGTGCCAGCGCCCCGACCGGCACGATCGGCGCGCTCGCGTGCTGGGCGGCCGATTCAATCAAGGACCGCTACCTGAAGCGGCCGGGCGCATTGGTCTGACGGGTTGTCGCGCCAGCCTCGACTCTCCTGAACGAAAGGAAAAGCAATTCCGGCGCAATTCTGGTTCGCCGAGCCGACGCGCCGGGATCCGGTGTGGAACATGTTCCGGACTGCGCATAATCTGATGTACGGCTTTTGAAGGCTCTCTCGCAGAATGTTGCCGATTTGCGCAAGGAACTGGCGTAGCGCAATGCGATAACCCCCCGCCCCCTACGTGGTGCGGGCGGCAATCAATCCACGCGCGCGCCGGTGTCGTTGATCACCTTGATCCACTTCGGCGTGTCGGTCTTGAGGAAGTCCGCGAATTGCTCCGGGCTATTCGGTGCAGCGAGTCCACCGAGC
>PLYS01000173.1 GCA_003153455.1 Betaproteobacteria bacterium
CTAGTGGTCCGGAGCGGCCAGCACGGCCTCTGCACAACCGTTTATCTTAAGGTCGCTTGACAGCGGTGCGGACAAGGCGGAAGCTTTTTCCACACAACAGGGATCCGCTGCTCGCGGTCGATCCGGCCGTGCCGGGAGCAAATCAGGGGGGAGACGTGATTATGCAGATTCATCGTGTTCTTGCCGGCGCCGCGACGGTCGTCGTCGTGGCCGTATCGCAGGGCGCTGCAGCGCAAGCACCGTATCCGAGCAAGCCGATACGCGTAATCTTCCCGTTTGCCGCAGGCGGTGCGGGCGATATCTTCGTCCGCGCCTACGGCCAGAAATTCGCGGACAAGTTCGGGCAAAACTGGGTGCTCGACAACCGCGGCGGCGCGGGATCGACGATCGGAACGGATCTCGTGGCCAAAGCCGCGGCCGACGGTTACACCTTGCTGCAGGCCACTCTCACGTTCGCGGTGAGCGCGGCGGTGTATAGCAAGCTGCCTTACGACGTCGAGCGTGATTTTGCGCCGATCACCACACTGGTCAACGTGGTCCCCATACTTGCAGCCACGCCGTCGTTGCCGGTGTCCGGCGTGCAGGAGTTGATTGCGTACGCCAAAGCGAGGCCGGGGCAGCTCAGTTTTGCTTCAACCGGTCCCGGCAGCAGTCCGCATCTTACCGGCGAATTGTTCAAGCGCATGACGGGAATCGAAATGATGCACGTTCCATACAAAGGCACCAGCCAGGCGTTTCCCGATTTGATAGCGGGCCGCGTCCAGCTCATCTTCGAGCCGATGCCGAGCATGCTGCCGCACGTGCGCGCCGGACGCATGAAAGCGCTCGGAGTAACGACGGCGAAGCGTTCGAACGCAGCGCCGGAAATTCCCACCATCGCGGAGCAGGGACTTGAAGGTTTCGACGTCGTGACATGGTATGGCATGCTCGCGCCTGCCGGCACGCCGAAGCCGGTGCTGGAAACACTCCATGCCGCAATTGTGGAGTTCGCCGCCCTTCCCGACGTCAGGGAGCGGCTGTCGAGCATCGGCGCCGAGCCCGCCACGCTCAGTTCCGCCGAGTTTGCCGCGATGATCAAGCGCGATGTCGCGCGTTGGAAAGAAGTCGCGCGCGAGGCCAACATCAAACTCGATTGATGCGGGCTCGATGAAACGTCAACGGAATCAAGTCTTGTTTCGACGTACGCAATTGCAAGGCCCGAACCCGTTTTCTCTCTCGTCCAGATAAAGGATGTAATCCTGAAAACCCGCAGGCGTTTGATGGTGCAGAAAGCTGAGATTCACCAGCTCGATTCGATCGAGCAATTCACCGAATTCGTTTACACACAGGGGTGGACCGATGGTCTGCCGGTATTCCCGCCGACCCGCAAGGTGGTCGAAGGCATGCTGGACTATGTCGGACGCGACCCGGGCGAAGTGCTGGGGACGATTTTTCCCGGCGATGGCGAGGCAACGGTTGAAAAAATCGTCGCCAACTGCGCGATGGCGGGCTGCCTGCCGGAGCACGTGCCGGTGGTGCTGGCCGCGGTGGAATGCCTCGCCGATCCCACGCTGCCGATCAATACGACCCAGTCGACGGGCTCGGCGGCGATTTTCACGCTGGTCAGCGGCCCCGTCGTGAGCAAGCTCAAGTTCCATACCCGCGAGTGGATTTTCGGGCCCAACGGCGGGCGCGCGAACGCCGCCATCGGCAGGGCGATCAGGCTGATCCTGTGGAACATCGGGCTCGCGCATCCCGGGAAACTTGTCAAGGGCACCATGGGACATCCGGCGGCGTGGAGCTACTGCATAGGAGAGGAGCAGGAGCTCACGCCGTGGGAGCCGGTGCATGTCGATTTTGGGTTCGCGCCCACGGACAGCGCCGTCACCGTGATGAAGGCGGGCGAGCATTCCCAACTCGCGGTTCCGATCAACACCGTCGGCCTCAACGAATGCATTACGCTGCTCGCCCGCGGCATAGGCCGCGTGGGGCTGTCCACGAGCGGCGGCAAGCGCGGCTATATCTACGTGATCAATCCGAGCCTCGCGCAGGCGTTCGCGCAGGCGGGCTACACGCGGCAGAAGCTGCGGATCGCAATCGCCGAGCGTGCGCGCAAATATTCGTACGACTGGCAGAACGACAAGCAGCAGGGCGACGCGGTGCCGTTTCCCGACCCGTACGTGCAGACGCCGAGCGAGCGCCCGATGTTCGTGGCAGCCGTTACTCCCGACGAGATCAACGTGGTGGTGGGAGGCGGCGAGGCGCCGCAGATGGGCCAGTGCGTATCGATTTCCAGCCGCAGTTCCGTCGGCGAGCCCATGCTGACGAAGAAGATACGGTTTCCCGCATAAAGATCGAGCTTTATGTAGCTGCGTTACATCGCTCGGCCCTCTCCCCCGCGCCCGCGGAGGGCGGAACAGGATTCCGTCGGCTTGCCGATGGATGTGACCCCGCAGCGGGATGCAAGGCGCCGGATATCCGCGTGCTAAAGTGCGCCTTCACGGTCGCATCCCGTAAACGGGGCCCTGCTCCACGCTCCGGCGCCCCCCTCTCCCGGAGGGCGAGGGGAGCGTCGAGCGAATCCGGACTATTATCCGGATTCAAAATTTCAGGAAGGGAGGGTGACATGCTCGAACTAATCAATCCCGTCGGCATTCCGCGAACCGAGGCTCAGGCGGCGCGCCGCACGCTCGACACGCCGGTCGGCCGGCGCCTGGGGTTCATCTATAACCAGTATCCGGCCACGCGGGGCTTCTGGGCACGCTTCGAGCACGCGCTCGAGGTGCTGTGCACCCCCGCGCACATCGAGCGCGCATACAAGAGCAATACGTGGGCGCCGCTAGAGCCGGCGAAATTCAAGCAGATCGCAGGCGCGGTTGACTACCTCGTCGTCGGTGTCGGCGCTTGAGGGTCCTGCACCGGCGCCGCCGTGCGCGACGCATTTGCAGCTTGGAAAGAGGGCATGCCGGCCGTGGTGCTGGTACATGAACCGTTCGTGAATCTCGCGAAGGCGCAGTTCCAGGCGCTCGGCGCCAAGGACCCGACGATGCTGGTGTACAAACAAGATGCCCCTGCACTCGAATCTATTGACGAAATCGAGGACAAGGCGCGCAAGGTCGCTACGGAAGTGGTGCGGCTACTGAGCCAAAATTAAGATCATTAACGCAAAGACGCAAAGGGCGCAAAGAATAAAATAGAAACGGCAGACCGCCGTTCTTTCCGATCTATTTCCCTTTGCGTTTTTCCTTCTTCGCGTCTTCTTTTCAGAGTAAGAAGGAGGATTAGTGCTGCAGCGTTTCTTGGTCTGGGTGTTGCTCGCCGGCGCTGGCATGGCGTGCGCGCAGGATTATCCGAACAAGCCGATTCGCATCGTCACTTCCGAGGCTGGAGGCGGCAACGATATCCAGGCGCGCCTGGTCGCGCAGGGGCTGGCGGGCGCGTTGGGCGAGCAGGTGGTCGTGGAGAACCGGCCGAGCGGGGTCATCCCGGGAGAGATCGTGTCTAAAGCGCCGCCGAACGGTTACACGCTGCTTCTATACAACAACACCCTCTGGATCGGGCCCCTGCTGCAAAACACGCCGTACGACGTGGTGCGAGACCTGGCGCCGGTTACGTCGGTGGCGAAAGGCGCCAATGTGCTGGTCGTGAATCCGGCGACGCCCGTAAAGTCCGTCGCGGACCTGGTGGTGCTGGCCAAAGCGAAACCGGGAGAACTCAACTACGGTTCGAGCGGAACGGGCGCTTCAAATCATCTCGCGGGGGAATTATTCAGGGCCATGGCGGGCGTCAATATCGTGCGCATCAATTACAAAGGCGCCGGCCCGGCGCTCACCGCGCTGCTCGCGGGCGAACTGCAGCTAATGTTCCCTACGGCGGGCGCGGTAACGCCGCATGTCAGGGCCGGTCGAGTAAGGGCCCTGGCGGTCACCAGCGCCGAGCCGACCGCGCTGTTCCCCGGTGTGCCGACCGTGGCGGCATCTCTGCCCGGTTATGAATCGATATCGATCTACGGCGTATTCGCGCCGGCGAAAACGCCGCGGACTATCATCGACAAACTGAACGAAGAAATCGTGCGCTTCCTCAACCGGGCCGACGTGAAGGAAAAGTCTTTCAACGCCGGCATGGAGACCGTCGGCGGTCCGCCGGAGCAGCTTGCGGCCACGGTGAAATCCGAAATGGCCAGGATGAGCAAGGTAATAAGGGATGCCGGTATCCGCGGAGAATAAGTCGATCCGCTTTAATTCGTCCTTTCCCCGGCAACGAGGTACGCCCACAGCGCTTCGATGTCGTCGGGCTTTAGCACATCGCCCCACGGGGGCATGTTTCTTACGCCGTTAGTCACGGAATCGACAAAGCGCGCACGCTGATCGCGCGGAAAAGTGCCGAGATCGATTGCCCACTCCGGCTTGACCATGCGATTGCCGTGACAGGTCGAACAGTTGGCGGCGTAGATCGCCGCGCCCTGCTTGATTTGCTCCGGCGGGAATGGCTGGGCCCCGGCATCTTGCACGACAGCGCTCGCGCAGGCGAGCACGAGGCCGAGGCCGCAGGTATGGATAAATCTCATTCCCTCGACTACTCCGGCATCAACGCAAACGTCCACACCGAACCGCCGGCGGGCACTAGGTTTCCGGCGGAACGAGTCGGATTGCTGCCGCCGCGTCCCGACAGTACGGTCACGTACTGCTGGCCCTTGTGCGTGTACGTAATCGGCGGCGCATTGACGCTCGAGCCGGTCTTGAACTGCCACAGCGTCTTGCCATTGTCCTGGTCGAGCGCAATGAATTCGCCCGTCAGCTTGCCCGTAAACAGCAAACCGCCATCGGTCGCCAGCATGCCTGCCGAAATGGCAAAGTCGTTCAATGGAATCTTCCATTCCGTTTTGCCGGTCAGCGGATTCATCGCGATGTGATATCCCGCCGGTTGGCCCTCCGGATTTTTGTAACTGGTCTCAATGCCGGTGGCGCCGGTGCCCGGGACATACTTGACCTCCACAAATTTCATGACCCGGATAGCCTCCCACGAATTCAGGTAGATGAGCCCGGTCTTCGGATTGAACGCGGTCAGCGTCGCGTTCGTGGCGCGCGCCGGTATCAAGTCGACCGTTTCGCCTTTCATCGCGCGATCGAGAAGATCCGTCAGAACGGGGCGACCGGTTTTGAGGTCGATGTATTTGGCCCAGTTCTGGTTTACAAACGGGTGCGCGGCAATCAGCTTGCCATTGGTGCGATCCAACACGTACAGGAAGCCGTTTTTATTGGCGTTGATGAGCACCTTGCGCAACTGGCCGTCGATTTGGATATCGGCGAGCGTGCTCTCCGCGGTGCCGTCGAAGTCGAAGCTGTCGTTCGGCACGTATTGATAGTGCCATACGAGCTCACCGGTTTTGGGCCGGATTGCGAGTATGCTCGCCGCGTACAAACTATCCATGCCGGCGCGGTATATAGGGTTGTACGGCTCCGCATTCCCGATACCGATATAAAAAAGATCCAGTTGCGGGTCGTATGAACCGTATTGCCAGGTTGCCCCGCCCCCATATTTCCAGGCGTCGGGCTTGTCTTTGTTGGGCCAGGTCTCGGAACCCGGATCGCCGGGCGCGGGTATCGTCCACCGGCGCCACAGTCTCTTGCCGGTGTCCGGATCGTATCCATCGACGAAGCCGCGCGCGGTGCGGTCGCCGCCCGCCGTCCCGGCAATCAGTACGCCATTGGCAATGATCGGCGCAATAACGCCGTTGTAGCTTTCTTTCCACTCGCCAAATTTTTCTTTCCAGATCTCCTTGCCGGTTTTCATGTCGAGTGCGAGCACATGCGCATCCACCGTCTCGCGAAAAAGTTTGCCGTTATAGATCGTCGCCGGGCCTCGCGTGAACGCGCCAGCGGTCGAGACACGCAATGCCCCTCGATCATATTGCACGGGGGTGCGCCAGATCTGCCGGCCGGTCGCAACATCGATCGCAAAAGTCCAGTTGCCATTGACCACGTACATGACGCCGTTGTATATCGTCGGCTGCGACAGCTCGCCCATGTCGTTGGCCAGACTGAAGTTCCAGATCGGCACCAGGCGCTTGATGTTGGACTTGTTGATTTGCTTGAGCGGGCTGTACATCTTCAGGTCGTAGCCCATGCCGAAAGTGGTCACGTTTTCCGTGTTCTTGCCGTCGGTGACCAGTTCTTCCGCCGTTTGGGCCCATCCCAACCCGCACCAGGTACACAGCAATAGCGATAGAATTTTTTTCATGTCTTCTCCAAAAGTTGAATACTGGCTACTCAGGCATCAACGCAAACGTCCACACCATGCCGCCGGCAGGCACGCTGTTAGTCACGAAGCGGCCTGCAACGCTGCCGCCGCGGCCCGACAGCACTGTCACGTATTGCTTGCCTTTAAACGTGTAGGTGATCGGCGGAGCGTTGACGCTTGAGCCGGTCTTGAACTGCCACAGCGTCTTGCCGTTGTCCTGATCGAGCGCGATCACTTCGCCCGTCAGCTTGCCGGTGAACAATAACCCGCCATCGGTCGCCAGCATGCCCGCGGAGCTCGCGAGATCCATCATCGGCTCCTGCCACACCACTTTCCCGGTCAGCGGCTCTATCGCCATGTGATAACCGGCCGGTTCGCCCGGGGGCGTGGCCATGGTGGACTCCATGCCGGTGAAGTCTCCGCCCAGCACAAACTTGGCATCCACGTACTTCATGAGCCGCGGCAGGTTCCACGAATTCAGGTAAACGAGCCCGGTTTTCGGATTGAATGCGATGAGCGTTGCATTGGTGCCGCGCGACGGAAACAGGGTGACGGTTTCGCCTTTCTTCGCGCGCTCGACGAGGTCGGTGCGCACCGGGCGGCCGGTATTCATATCGATATGCGAGGCCCAGTTGACCTTCACGTACGGGTTCGCCGCGATCAGCTTGCCATTGGTGCGATCCAATACATACAGGAAACCGTTTTTATGGGCGTTGATCAACACCTTGCGCGGCTGGCCGTTGACCGGAATATCGGCGAGTAGACTCTCGGCGGTCGAATCGAAATCATAGGTGTCGTTCGGAATCGTCTGGTAGTACCAGACAATTTCACCGGTCTTCGGCCGCAGCGCGAGGATGCTGGCGGTATACAAACTGTCGGCGCCGTCGCGATAAACCGGGTTATAGGGCTCGGCATTGCCGGTGCCGATGTAAATGAGATCGAGCTGCGGATCGTACGACGCGGATTGCCACGTTGAGCCGCCGCCATACTTCCACGCATCGGGCTTGGTCTGATGCGGCCAGGTCTCGGAGCCCGGCTCGCCGGGTGCCGGTATCGTGTAGGTGCGCCACAATCGCTTGCCGGTCTCCGGATCGTAGCCCTCGATAAAGCCGCGCGTGGTACTTTCGCCGCCGCCCATGCCCGACACCAGCACGCCGTTGGCGATCATCGGCGCAATGACGCCCTTGTAACCCTCTTTGAAATCGGCATATTTCTGTCTCCAGATCTCCTTGCCGGTTTTCATGTCCAGCGCTATCACATGCGCGTCCAGCGCCTGGCGGAAAAGCTTGCCGTTATAGATCGTCGCCGGGCCGCGCATGAGCGCGCCGCCGCCTGCGACGCGNNTACATGACGCCGTTGTAAATCGTCGGCTGCGACAGATCGCCCATGTCGTTGGACGTACTGAAGCTCCAGACCGGCACGAGGCGCTTGACATTGGACTTGTTGATTTGCTTGAGGGGGCTATACATCTTCAGGTCGTAGCCCATGCCGAAGGTCGTCACGTTTTCCGTGTTCCCGCCTTTGTTGAGCAAATCCTCCGCGGTTTGCGCGAAAGCCAACCCGCACCACGAACATAGTAATGCCGCCAGTATCTTCTTCATGATCTTCCCTCCAGTTGGACAAATCTGTGTGCTATTTTTCTATACGTTTTAGACCAGCAACACCTTCCGATGCTGGTTCATACACTTTAAAGCAACAACTCCTCTCCTGCAATCCTGCTTTGAGGTGATGCGCACGCTTATGTGCGGAGGATGGAGATCAGTCCAGGTGGATATCGGCCGCAGGGATAACCTTTGCCCAGCGGTCGAGCTCGGCTTTCACAAACGCAGCCGCCTCCTTCGAATCACCACTATGGAATGATCCAGCGAATCGGTTTTCTCGGGTAATCCTGGGCGCAAGCCGCGCTCGCGCCCAGCATGGAAAGAACAGTGGCAACGCCGAGCAACGCACGTGACAAATCTGTTTTCATAGTCCCTCCCCGTATTCAATGCAACCTTGTCATAATCGTCGACAATCGCGCCGGCGCCGCAGGCAATATCGCCGCCGAGATCGTCGCGCGCGCCCGGCCGGACGGCTACACGCTGTTGATGGGCGCCTTCGGGGCGCTGGCGGTCAATCCGAATCTGTTCAATCAGGGACTCGAGCTGAGTCCGAGCACGCCCGAGCAGTTGGGCACGCAACTCAGGTCTGACATTGCGCGATGGGGCAAGGTGATCAGAGAGACGGGGATCAAGGCCAACTAGCGGGCGGCGGGAGGGGAAAGCCGCATTACTCCATCGCCTCCCATCTTACATTCGATGGGCATTCCGTAAACAGCTTGCGGGTTGGGCGCCATGGCATACATCCGTTGCCGCGCCGAGAGCGGCCCGCCCGCGTTGCAAGCCTCGACGCTGGGATCCGGTTTATAGTCCGGATTCCTGCACGCGCCCACTACCAGAGTCAAACCGAAAACTACAGTCAAAAGCGATAACTTACGCATGGCACCTCCACTTATCAAAACGTGCGGCAATATCGTAGGTTGATACTCGCACGGAACTGCAAACACGGCGAATGCCAAGATTATTCCCGGAGGGCTAGGGTAGCTTGAAAAGTGATACGCTCAGCCCGGCCAATTCACAACGCGCGTCAAGTCGCAATGAATCCATCCGATGCAGAGATCGTCCGCCAGCGCGCACTGCGGGCGCTTAGTTTTAACCGCACACCCGGCTACCACTTTGCGGGACACTTTCTCGATTTGCGCTGCTGCCGGTCGGGCACCGCGGGCGTCGAGTTTGAACTGGACCCGGGACCGCATTGCCTCGACCCCGACGGGACGGTAAACCTCGGGGCGGTGGCGCTGCTGGCGGACATGGCTCTGGCAGCGTCGACCCGGGCATTCCTCGATCCTAGCGTGCGTACCGCCACCCTGGCGTTGCAGCTTCAGTTCACCGGCGCCGAGGCGCGCGGGATGTTGAAGGCCGAAGCGCGGTCCAGCGGTTTCTCGCCGCGTACGGCGTTGCCCGAGGCGCCATGCGTCGGACGCGTCATTGCCGCAGGCCAAGAGGTCTTGCGCATGTCGGGCGCCTGGGTCTCGCCCCCTGCGCCCGGGGGACGGGCGCTTGACCCCTTGCCTTGGGAGCGCCAGCGACTCCTTGATGCGCCAGCGCTTGAAGCGAAGGACCTCGACCCTCTGGAGCAAGCCGTCATGCGGCGCGTGGAGCAGGCGCTGCGTGCGGCCCGCCACGGCGATTTCCTGCGGCATCTGTGGGCGCCCCAAGTGCGGCACACGCTACGCGGCGCAGCGTCGCGCTTCGCCATCGGCATGCATATCGGAAACCGCGTCGGACACGTGCAGGGGGGATTGCTGCTCAACACGGCATTAGCGACCGCCATTGCCGCAGTCCCGCATCACCCTGTGCTGACCGCGGTATCGGCTTGGTACATCAGCCCCGGCCAGGGCAAGGTGCTCACCGCCCGCTCGACGGTGCTGCAGAAAGGCCGCAACATAGCCGTGGTTCGCACCGAAGTGTTCGCGACCGGCGGCAAGCGCGTGCTCGAGGCCATATCCAATCATGCGATTCCTGCGCGCCATTGAACCAGAAAAATCCGGGAAAAAGCGATGACGGTCACTAAACTCAAACCGATCGATGTGGTGGTGGTGGGCGCCGGGGTTATCGGCACGATCGCCGGCATGGAGCTGGCCAATGCGGGACTCAAAGTGGTTGGGCTGGAGCGCGGGCGCATGGTTGATCCCCAGCATGATTTTGCGATGCCATACGCGCATGATGAGCTTAAAAGTGACCGCCATAACGATCTGTTCCAGAACCTGTCACGCGAGACGATNNTGGCGCTTCCTGCCGTGGGACTTCGAAACCCGCAGCCGCACGCTCGCGCGCTACGGCAGGAACCAGATTGCGGAGGACTGCACCAGCCAGGACTGGGGCATCACCTACGACGAACTGGAGCCGTATTACGACCAGTTCGAGTACCTGTATGGCGTCGGCGGCAAAGCCGGCAATTTGAATGGAGAGATCCAGCCTGGCGGCAATCCGTTCGAAGGCCCCCGCACGCGCGAGTATCCGAACCCGCCAACCAAGCCGACGTTCACCGGTTCGCTGTTCGCGCAGGCCGCAGAGTCGTTCGGCTATAAGCCGTTTCCGACACCCACGGCGTCCATGACACTACCCTATACCAACCCCTACCGTTTGATGCTGGGCCAATGCGTCCACGGCGGCTATTGCGGGCATTTCGCCTGCGCAGTGGGCGCGAAAGGCAGCCCGCTGACGACGGTGGTGCCGGCGCTGCTCAAAAACAGGAATTTCGAGCTTCGCACGCTGGCCAACGTCATCAAGGTGAACCTGGATTCGGAGGGAAAGCGCGCAGTGAGCGTCACTTACGTGGACGCGCGCGGGCGCGAGCTCGAACAGCCAGCCGAAATGGTGGTACTGGCTTCGTACACGTTCAATAACACTCGCCTGATGCTGCTCTCGGGAATAGGCAAACCCTACGACCCGGTCAGCAACCAGGGCGTGGTGGGCAGAAACTATGCGTATCAGACGATGAGCAAAGTACCGCTGTTTTTCGAGGACAAGGAATTCAACCCTTTCATGGGTGGCGGCGGACTCGGCATCGCGATTGATGAGTTCAACGGCGATAATTTCGACCACGCAGGCCTCGGCTTCATTGGCGGCGCTCACGTCACCGTAAATAACCAGGGTGCATCCCCGATCCGTTCGCATCCGGTGCCGCCGGGCACGCCGCGCTGGGGCTCGGGCTGGAAGAAAGCTGTAGCGCAGTATTACAACCGCTCGCTATCGGTCAGCGTGCATGGCGCCTGCCAGAGCCACCGCACGAATTATCTCGACCTCGACCCGACTTACCGCGACGCCTATGGCCTGCCGCTCGTCCGCATGACCTTCGACTGGCATGAGAACGAGCGGAAAATGTCAGCCTACATCACCGACAAGGCGGCGCAGATCGCCAAGGCTATCGGCCCCTCGAAAATGAGCGTCAATCCTGTCACCGGCAAGTACAGCATCGTGCCGTATCAGAGCACGCACAATACCGGCGGTGCCGTGATGGGTGCGGATCCGGCAACCAGCGCGGTCAACAACTGTTTGCAATCCTGGGATGTGCCGAATGTGTTCGTGATGGGGGCGAGCGCGTTTCCGCAGAACAGTGGCTACAATCCCACCGGCACCGCGGGGGCGCTCACCTGCCGGGCGCTAGATGAAATCAAGGATCGCTATCTCAAGCGGCCGGGGGCTTTGGTGTAAGAGGAAAAGCCGTCAGAGCGGGAAAGCGAAGCAGAGGCCGTGAGATCGTCAGGGCGTGAATCAGTATTCACTAAAGAGAGGAACATATGCCGGGATTCATAAGACGCGTGGTTACGGGCCACGACAAGAGCGGCAAAGCGATTGTCATTTCGGACGGCCTCGCACCGGTCGTAAAGACCAATCCGATACGTCCGGGATACCGGGGAACGGATATCTGGAAAACGAATGCCGCACCCGCGCCCATTACTGCTGACGAGCCCGATCCGACGCTGGGACCAAGGACACTCCATCCGGCTCCACAGGGAACGGTGATTCGTATCACCGAGCTTGCACCGGAAACTGAAGAACTCCGCAATCTCAGCGCCGACAAAGTGCGCTCTGTATTCGCGGCTGCAGGGGCCGAAGCTGCATCCACCTTCAAGCCCGGCGCGCGCCACCCGTTGATGCATCGCACCGAGACCATCGACTACGCCGTCGTGCTGGAAGGCGAGATCACGCTGGTGCTCGACGATGAGGACGTGGTGCTCAAAGCGGGGGACGTCGTGATTCAGCGCGGCAATAATCACTCATGGAGCAATCGTTCGGACAAGATGTGCCGCATGTTGTACGTGCTCATCGACGGCCGTTTCGATCCCGAGCTTGCGGCGCTATTTGATTCCGACGCCGGCCATTGACGACACGTCCTGCCGAGTACCGGCCAATCTTCGGCATGCGTTTGCCGGGCCGATGGTACCGGCTCAATGTTTTTATGCGATGACGGACGCTCTGAAAGGGAGAACTCCATGCACCACAAACGTTTCCTTTCCGTCGTGCTTTCGGCTTATGTGCTCGCAACGACGGCCGCCACGGCGAGTGTCGCGGACTATCCCGCCAAGCCGATTCGCATGATCGTCGGGTTCGCGGCCGGCGGCGGCCTCGATGCCACGGCGCGCCCAATAACCCAGAAGCTATCGGAATTGTTTGGCCACCAGGTGATCATCGATAACCGGCCGGGCGCCGGGGGCAATATCTCGGCGGATATCACCGCCAATGCTGAGCCTGACGGCTACACCTTGTTGTTGATTGCGCCCGCGTTCGTGATCAACCCCAGCCTTCATGGCAAGCTTTCATTTGATCCCCAAAGGGATTTCACTGCGGTCACTCAGCTGGTGGACTCGATGAACATCCTGTCGCTCTATCCGTCGGTCGCGGCGGCCTCGGTCAAAGAGTTGATCGTGCTTGCCAAGTCCAGCTCGCTGAGCTACGGCTCGTCGGGCGTGGGCACAGTGGGGCATCTAGCGGGCGAACTGTTCAACGTCATGGCCGGCACCAGACTCGTGCACGTGCCGTACAAGGGCGGCGGCCCGGTAATGATCGATCTCGTCGGGGGGCAAATCCAAATCGTATTCGCGTCCGTCGCCAGTGTGCTGCCGCAAATCAAGGCTGGAAAGATCAGGGGCGTCGCTGTGACTACCGCGAAGCGCTCGGCACTGATGCCCGATTTGCCGACGATCGCCGAGACGGGACTGCCGGGCTACGAAGCCAAGAATTGGTACGGAATGCTGGCGCCGGCAAAGACGCCGCGCGCGATCATTAACCGCCTCAACGCCGAGACCGTGAAGGTGCTTAACATGCCTGATGTAAAGAGCATCCTGTTCAAGCGGGGACTCGACGCAGCGCCCTCGACGCCGGAGAAATTCGGCGCCTACATCAAGAGCGAGAGCGCCAAGTGGGCGAAGGTCATCAAGGCATCCGGCACGAAGCCTGAGTGATTTTCCCCGCCAGCCGGTGGTGGCGTTTTCCTCTATTCGTATTGCCAAATCGGCGGCGTAGGCGGAAACTGATTCACCCCGGCAAGCTGCTTGTAAGAGAGGCGCCGGGCGCGATCGAACGCCACTTTATCCAAAGGAGGTAGCCATGTCATTCGACGATCAAGCCGCGCATCGCCGGCAGTTTCTAAAGTGGTTGTCCGCGAGTCCGCTGCTCGGTTATTCCGGCCTTGCGAGCCTCGCCGCCGAGGTACCCTTAGTCGCGCCGTCGCGGCTGTCCGACCCCATAACATGGGCCCCGGCCTCGCTGCAGGAACTCATCACGAATCCGAAAGACGCGATCAACGTGTTCGATTTCGAACGGGTGGCGCGCCAGAAAGTGCCGCCCGCGCATTTCGGCTACATGGCGGCGGGCATCGATGACGAGGTGACGCTGCGCGCGAATCGTGAAGCGTTTCTCAAATACTATCTGCGGCCGCGCCGTCTCAACGATGTGTCCAAGGTCGACCTGAGCATGGAAATCTTCGGGGTCAAATACAACTCTCCCATCATCATAGCCCCGACCGGCGGCAACAAGGCCTATCACCCGGAGGGCGAGGTCGCGGTCGCGCGGGCAGCGAAAGTGGGCAACCATCTTGAGATGCTCGCAACGGGCGCAACGACCTCGATCGAAGCGGCGATCGAAGCACGCGGCGCGCCAGTGTGGTTCCAGCTTTACGCAACGTCGAGCCGGGAGGTCGCGCTGGCGCTGGTAAAACGCGCCGAGAAGGCGGGATCTCCGGTCGTCGTGGTAACGCTGGATCGCGTCGGCGGTAGGAACCAGGAGACGCTGTTCCGGCTGCGGCGCACGGATAATCGAGATTGCAAAGCTTGCCACGATTCCGCATCGGGTGGGGGTGGCGGTGGCAACCGCGAACGCAGACCGAACTACGACGGCATCGATCTGTCAGGAGTGGCGAGCTTTCAGGCCGACAATCTGACGTGGGATTTCATTCACCGCCTGCGCGACGCCACGAGCATGAAGATCGTGCTCAAGGGCATCCTCGCGCATGAGGACGCCAGGCTCGCTGTGGAAAACGGCGTCGATGGCATCATCGTTTCGAACCACGGCGGGCGCGGCGAGGACAGCGGGCGTGCAACCATTGATGTCCTGCCTGAAATCGTGGAGGCCGTGGGCGGACGCATTCCGATCCTGGTCGACAGCGGATTTCGCCGCGGCACGGACGTCGTCAAGGCGCTCGCGATGGGTGCGCGCGGCGTTTGTATCGGACGCCCGTACCTGTGGGGGCTCGGTGCGTTCGGCCAGCCCGGTGTGGAGCGCGTGCTCGAGCTGCTTCGCATTGAAACGCGCGCTGCCATGCAGCAGTGCGGCGTGCGCGCGATCAAGGAACTCAACCCGGCTTTCGTGCGCAGGGTTTAGTGGAAATTGCCGACAAGACTACTAAGGACAAAACAGATGAGATTACGTGGAATCGTGTGCATCACGGCGCTGCTGATCGAAATGGCTGTTACCGTGCCCGTGCAAGCGGCCGCGGCGGGGCCGGAGCAGGCGTATCCCAATAAGCCCATCCGGCTTGTGGAGCCCCAAGCCGCCGGCTCGTCGGTCGATGTCGTGGCGCGGATGATCGCGGAGCGCCTGACAGGCATCCTTGGCCAGCAGGTGATCGTCGACAATCGCGCCGGCGCGTCCGGACTGATCGGCAGCGAGCTCGTCGCCAAAGCGCCGCGCGATGGTTACACGCTGCTGGTGGGCAACGTCGGGCCGATTACGATCCTGCCCAGTCTGTACAAAAAGATGCCATACGATCCGCTCAAGGATTTCGCCCCGGTGTCGCAGGAGACAGCGCTGCCGTTTGTGCTGTTCGTCAGTGCGTCGTTGCCCGTGAACTCGGTCAAGGAGCTGGTGGCGCTTGCCAAGGCGCAGCCGGGAAAACTCAACTACGGATCCGGCGGCGTCGGAGGAGGCCTGCATCTGGTGGGCGAAATGTTTGCCCATATCGCCGGCGTGAACATCGTGCATGTGCCGTACAAGGAAATCAACCAGCTCGTGCCGGAGATGTTCACCGGCCGGGTGCAGATGACTTTTTACACGATCCCGAATTTCCTGCCGCACGTCAAAGCCGGACGCATGAAAGTGCTCGTGATCGCTTCACGGAAGCGCTTTCCGCTGCTGCCGCAGGTGCCGACCTCCGTCGAAG
>PLYS01000539.1 GCA_003153455.1 Betaproteobacteria bacterium
GAAAAAAATCCACGACCAGTGCGCGTTGTCGGTGATCCAGCCCCCCAGCAGCGGACCGACTATGGGCGCGACGGTGATGGTCATGCCCCAGATCGCGAGCGCCATGCCGCGCTTTTCCGGCGGGTAATTGCCGATCAGCAGCGACTGCGACAGCGGCACCATGAAGCCCGCCATCGCCCCCTGCAGCACGCGCGCGGTGATCAGCATGGGCAGCGTCCAGGACAGCCCGCATAGGAAAGAGGCGAGGGTAAACAGCGCCGTCGCGATCGCGAATATCCGCGCCTGGCCGTAGCGGTCCGAGAGCCAGCCGGTAAGCGGCACCGTGATGGCGTTGGCGATGGCATAGGAAGTGATGACCCAGGCGCCCTCGCTGGTCGCGGCGCCCAGATCCCCGGTGATCGCCGGCAAAGATACGTTGGCGATGGTCAGGTCGAGCACCTGCATGAAAGTGGCCATCGCCAGCAGCAGCGTCAGAAGTACTGGCGTTCGATGCTTGGCGGCAGGCGCGGTGCTCGGCAGGGCGTGCGCGCTGGCCACGGGACTTTAGTGCGTGCCGGACTCTGGCCGAGCAGCCTTGGCTGCTTCCTTCGCCAGCCGGTGCGCGGCGCGCTCGCCGCCGCCGTTCGCCTTGATGATTGCGGCCACGCGCTGATCGGCAGTATCGGTGAGCGAGGCGTAGGCCTTGGTCTGGTAGGCGGGCGCGGTGCGCGCGGGGATGGGCCGAAGCTCGCCCGAGCGCTCATGCGTGTCGACTTCGACCTCCATCGACAGGCCGAGCTGCAGCGGGTGCTGCGCCAACTCGGCCGGATCGAGCGCGATGCGGANNGCGCTGCCGTAGATGTCGGCGAAGAGTTTCACTGCCTGCCCGGGGCGCAGATTGAGCAGCTGCTTTTCCTTGAAATTCGCATCCACCCATACCTGGTCCAACGGAACCACCGCCATGAGCGGCGTGCCCGGCCCCACGCGCTGTCCGACCTGCACGCTGCGCCTGGCGACGATACCGGACACCGGAGCCGGCAGCGCGGTGCGCGCATAGGCCAGATAGGCTTCGCGCACCCGCGCCGCAGCGCTTTGCACATCCGGATGGGTTTCCACGGTGGTGCGGTCGACGAGCGTCTTGTGCGCGGCGAGCTGCTGCTCGGCCGCATCCAGCGCAGCCTGGTTGTTCGCCACCGAATCGCGTGCGTGCTGCAGTTCCTCGACCGGGAGTGCGCCGCTAGTGGCCAGCGGCGCGCGCCGCGCGAGGTCGGCGCGGGTGCGTGTAAGCTCGGCTGCGCGCAGCGCCACGTTCGCCTCGAGCTCGCCGGTTGTGGCCATGAGATTCCTCACCTGGCGCACACTGTGCGCGAGCGCGGCCTCGGCCTGATCGAGGGCTACGCGGGAATCGGCCCGGTCGAGCTCGACCAGGGTCTGGCCCGCCTTGATGTAATCGGTGTCGTCGGCGCTGATGGCGAGCACAGTGCCGGACACCTGCGGCGTAATCTGCACTAGGTTGCCGCCGACGTAGGCATCGTCCGTCGATTCGACATAGCGGGAGACGAGCGCCCAGTAGACGGCGTAGGCTATGCCCGCCACGAGGAACAAACCGATCAGGAGCGCAAGCAGCAGCGCGCGCCGGCCGTTCGGCGGCTTGGTGATGGTTTTATCGTTGTCGTTCATTCAGTAACCCTTGTTCTTGCCGGCTCAGGACACGCCCGCATCCTCGAAGCCGCCGCCGAGCGCGCGGATGAGATTGATGGAAAGTTCCAGTTCCTGTGCGCGCAGATTCGCCTGCAAACTCTGCTGCTCGAGCAGCGGCGCCTCGGTGGCGAGCACCTGCAGGTAGCTGCCGATGCCGGCGCGGTAGCGCGCGAGCGCAAGCTCGTAGGCTTGCCGTGCGGTCGTGACTGCACGGTCGAGCTCGATGCGCTGCGCATCGACTGACCGCAGGGACGCCAGCTGGTCCACCACCTCGCGCAGAGCATCGATCAGCGTCTGGTTGTACTGCTCGATCGCAAGGTCGTAGTCGGCGTCCTTCGCGGCAAGATTGCCGCGAAGGCGCCCGCCGTCGAAGAGAGGCAGCTGCAGCGCCGGGCCGAACGACGGAATCTCGCTGCCCCGTGTCAGGAGCTTGGAAAAGGGGATGCTCTGCACGCCTATGAGCGCGGTGAGATTGACGTTGGGGTAGAACTGGCCCTTGGCCGCTTCGATGTCACGGCGGGCCGATTCGACGCGCCAGCGCTGCGCCACCACGTCGGGCCTCCTGCCGAGAAGGTCTGCAGGCAGCGCCGAAGGCAACGCAATGGACTGCTCCTGCATATGCGGGCGCGCGATGGCGAGGCCGCGGTCGGGACCCTGGCCGAGCAGCGCCGCGAGCAGATTGCGCCCGAGGGCGATTTCCTCCTCCAGCTGCGCGACGCGCTGGCGCGCGGCCGGGATCGATACTTCCGCCTGCTTCAACTCGACGTCCGAGTCGAGTCCCGCGCTTACGCGCTGGCGGATGAGATCGAGAATCGCCTGGCGCTGTACCAGGGTGCTGCGCGCCAGATCGAGCTGCTCGAAGCTGCGCCCGAGCTGCGCGTAGGCGCGCGCGACGCTGGCCGAGAGCAGCAGCCGCACGGCATAGGCGTCCACCTCGGCCGCGCGGACCTGTCCGAGCGCGGCATCGTAGGCCGCGCGGTTGCGGCCCCACAGGTCGAGCTCGTAGCTGAAGCTCACGGCAAGCTGCGTCTGCGTGTACCATGAACCGGCGATCGGCGGCGGGAAGATGCCGTTGCTCGAGTAGCGCTGGCGCGTGACGTCGGCGCCGGCGCTCGCCTGCGGCGCCAGCGCCGCGCCGGAACTTGCCGCGAGCCCGACCGCCTTATCGATCCGCGCCCGCGCGCTGCCGATGCCTGGGTTGCCCGCGAGCGCTTCCGCGATCAGCGCGTCCAGCTGTGGATCGCCGAAGCGCTGCCACCATGCGGATGAAGGCCAGGCGGCAGGCGAGAGCCTAACATCGGCGAGCGAGTGGCTCGCCGCCAGACCGGAAGCGTCGGTTTGAACGGCCTTCGGCGCGAGCCCGTCGAAGCTGGCGCAGCCTGCGGTGAGCACCGCGGCGAGCAGGGAGGCAAGGGGAGCGCGGAGTCCAGATCGCAGCTTGTCTTTTCTGTGGCGGGCCGCAATCATGCGTTCGCGACCATGCGCTTGAGCATATCCTCGAGCTGGCGCACTTCGCTTTTGGAAAATCCACGCAGCAGGTGATTGAACACTTCCACCAGAGCTTCGAGTATTCTCGGATAAAGCCTCTTGCCTTCGGCCGTCAGCTCCAGGCGCAGCGTCCTGCGGTCACCCTTGGCGCGCACGCGCCGCAACACGCCTTTTTTCTCCAGCCGGTCGAGCAACCGCGTCATTGCGCCCGGATCGTAGATCAGGAGCTTGCACAACTCGGCCGCGGTGGAAGCGGCGCCGTCGCCCAGCAGGATGACCACGATCCATTGCGCGTGGCTGATNNACGATCGTCCGGCGGGCGCTGCCGATGTGGGCGCCGACTCCCTGACTGGGGCGGAAGGTTTCGATGTCGTAGACTGGCTGCATCGCAGAGCGGCATCCGGAACGGGAAACCGATGCTAATTGCCTAGGCTAGTATTGTCAAGGCAATGGTAGCTCGGTGTCAAAGGCGGTATAAGGTGTTCATACTGAGAAACAACACCGCACCAACAGTAGGCATTTTGAGAGCCGGCCTCGACCTCCGTTGAATGACCGCTACCGGACTAGAACCTGCCGTTCAGTAGCCCGATTTTGTGGTTTCCAGACAGTCTGGTTGAGGCCGGGTGCCGAAGTACATCCTGCCAGGGCCAGTGGCCGCAATCCGCTGCATTGCGGGCATTGGTGGATCTGGTCGCAATAGTCCGCAGTGGGTCGAAACCGCCATCTCAGATTTTTCGAAAGCGGCCGCTCAAATCGGAAACGCCGATTACCTCGTCATTAGAGCGCCAGCGGCCGGAATGGCCGAATACCGGACGCTGATGGTGGTCGCAGTGAATGTCTCTTCAGGTCTGAACTTGACGGTCACGGTATCCCGTCACATGCCGTTCGTGAACTGGTAAAGCTGCCGTTCACTGAGACAAATCAACATGGATGAGTCGATTCCGATCATTTGGTTTCGACAAGTTCCGCGAGCTTGCGCAACACGCGAACATCAAGGTTGACCATTAGCGTTTCTGCTCGCGTCGTCGCGAGGATCCGGGGCCGGACGTGGGCATCATGCTTACGCGTGCCATCCGCTTGTGTCAGGCGTTGCAATGTCGTCAGCAATTACAGTTTTTTGCCAAGGGTTAGTCGCAGGGTCGCGTTGCTCTTTTGCAATTCGTGCCCATTCGGCTTAAGGCATTGAAAACAAGGGAAACTGATTTTGAGCCCCAAACGGTCGGAGACCATATCCGCAAACGCCGGCTTCTACTCAAACTTACCCAAAAGGCCTTGGCAAGCGTTCTGAAGGTCTCCCAATTTTCCATCACCAACTGGGAACGGGGTAACGTCCAGCCCAGGAAGGCGTCCGCGGTGCACCGCATCATCGAGTTTCTCGGCTACGACCCACTACCCAAAGGACAGACGATTCCGGAGCGGCTTCGGCAACAGCGCCGACTGATGGGCTGGGGCCAACGGGAGCTTGCCAAGCACTTTGGAGTGGACCGCTGCACGGTTACCGGGTGGGAACTTGGCGGAACGATCCTCAAGCGCTCGCATCGGTCGATGGTGGCCCGATTCCTTGGCTTGGCTGAGGCGAATCTGACGTGTGAAATGGGAGACCGCTGGAACAAAAACCACAGCAAGCGCTCAGCGCGCAGACCGTAGCCATTCCGCGTTCCGGTATCCCGAGGTGCCTGGCACTGCTGGTTCAAGACGGGTTGACTTTCAGCTCTTGTACAAAAAGGGGGGCTTACAGAACGAAGGCGTAGCCCTTTGAGACAAAGGGACGCCACTTTCGACAGTCGCCTTCCGGCCAATAGCTGACCATCCCCGTTACATTTGCTTTCCGTCAATAGCGGACACCCATTTGCCGGGAAGCGGCGGCAAGGGTGTGAACAGCACCCGAGCCGCCTAACCACAACGCGCCACAACTTGGAGGGAGTGCGCATCGTGGCTAAGAGCAATTCTATAGTGTTACCTGCAAATCGGTTGGTCGATGATAATCCCGGTGAAACGCTGAATTGTTGGGAAACTTGACCGAGAGGCCAGTAAGAGCGACGAAGCCGGGCAATGCCGGTGGAGCAAAGGGGCCTCAGTTCAGGACAAACGTTGAAGGTGGTGAGGGACAGCAACATCGCAAGCGCAAGGATGTGGCGCGGGTTTTAAATGACCGCGGGGGATTTTAGCAGCAGGGAGGAATCGGGTCGGAGTCAACCAAATGCGGGGTTCGGTCGCTTCCGCCTGTCTTTGCAGGCGACCAGGATTAAACGCATTCCGCATACATTTGGTAACACTTCGTTACAACTGGAAGCGTAAGACCGTGATAGCGTTCCTTCACAAACTGTCGAAATGTGTAAACAGGCGTAGGAAGAAGCCCGATGATGCGCCTGAGGCGCTGTCTTTGGGGATGACTCCCGGATACTTGATCAGCGCAATGACGCGCAAGCACTCCGCCTCCATTCCGACGTTCGGCGCAACCAAGGCCGTTAGCGGGCGCTCAAGCGGAAGGATGGCCCGCTTGCGATGTCGGTGGAAGAGTTTCGGCTTAGCTAAAGCCTGAAGCTGTGCCGCGAAGGACGCTTGATCCAAGTCAAGATACGCGCATCGCCGCGGTGCTAATAATTCGTTAGGGCGCTGGGATTGCAATTCATGAGCGGTTTGCCAATAGCGTGTGACAAGCGAGGCACTGTTTAGCGCAGACTTATCGCATAAGACGCGTTATGTAAACACAGGAGAACAGTATGGTTTCCAATGGCCCTTGCTTCAGCTTACGAACGTTGTCGATCGCGGCAGCTATGACGGCGGTGCTGGGCGCTTGCGCGGCGCCTTCAGCCGATGAACGGGCAAATTACATGGACCTGCACTACGGGACAGCGTGCTCCGCCTTAGCCCCTGAGTTGGCCAGTCCGAAATATCGGGAGTGTGTGGCCGATGCGTACGAAACCGACAGGCAACGCGCTATCGCGCAGTACAACGTTGATCACGGAAAAACGGGGGTGGCGGCCCTCCTGTTGATCCACTGAAATAAGCGCCTAATCAGGGAGGGGGAATGAACAATCGCCGCAAATTGGTCATCGCGCTTGGCGCAAGCGCACTCACAGTGCCGCTCAGCTCATTTGCTCAACAAGGCAAAGTCTGGCGCGTGGGTTTCCAGGGGACCTCCACTGCTTCCGGTTACGCATCGGAGGCATTGCGGGCGGGAC
>PLYS01000343.1 GCA_003153455.1 Betaproteobacteria bacterium
TCATGGAGATGAATGCGAAGTCCTTGATGTGGTCGTACGGCAGTTTCGTCCGTGCCGGCGTGATCGCATGCGAACCGATCGTGCACAGCATGACAGTGTACCCATCGGGAGTCGCTTTGGCCGTGATCTCCGTCGCGATGCCGCCGCCCGCGCCGGGCCGGTTATCGACCAGCGCGGTGGCGCCCCAAAGATCGCCCAGCGCAGCGGCGACGAGACGGGCCGCGAGGTCGACCCCGCCGCCCGGAGGGTAGCCCGCCATCACGCGTATCGGCTTGTTCGGGTAGGCCTGGGCATGCACGACCCCGCCTGAAACCAGCGCAAGTACGATAGCAACAGCGCGCAGAAAAGCTTTCATACTCGGCCCTCCGATGAGCAGGCAACGGCCGGACAAACAAACGGGGGCGGGATCGCTACTGCCCTCCCCCGGTTATGGTCGGATCAGACTGTCTTCAAATTCTCGGCTGATGCCTTGCCATTTTGGCCCTTGACCAATTCGTATCCCACCTTCTGGCCTTCATTCAATGTGGCCATACCGGCTTTCTCCACAGCCGATACATGCACGAATACGTCTTTTGAGCCGTCATCCGGCTGAATAAAACCAAAACCTTTGGTTGCGTTGAACCATTTCACTGTGCCAGTAGCCACGAAATTCTCCTGATAAAAAATGTAGTTGAATACCAGCCCGAGCCATCGTTTGGCCCGGGTTGATAGGCAAACAGTTTAATCCATTAAGTCTGAAGTAGCGACCGCTAGCAGGCTGTCGGACTCAAAAGTCCGACAGCCTGCTAAAAGCAAAACCGGCTGACCACTCGTAATAAACTCACTCGGAGCGGTCGAATTTGGGGAAAAACCCGGATAAATTCGCATATTTGCCATCGTCTACGCAATTCCACTCGCGCCGGTTTTGCATTAGGAGTTTGNNTAAGTCCGACAAACTCCTAGCGTCACGCGGATAAATAGGGCCGATTTCGCCCCCATCCGCTTAATCCACTTTCGCCCCCGAGCGCTTCACCACTTCGCCCCATTTCGCGCTGTCTTTCCGGATCAGTTCTCCGAACTGCTCGGGCGTGCCGCCCGCAGGCTCGGAGCCGATCGCGGCGAACTTTTCCCTGAGTGACGGCGTTGCTATCGCCGTGTTGATTTCCGTGTTGAGTTTCGCGACGATGGCCTTCGGAACCCCGGCCGGCGCCACGATGCCGGTCCAGGTGGTCGCTTCGTAGCCCGGCACGCCCGCTTCCGCAACCGTCGGCAGTTCGGGAAGTGCAGGCGAGCGCTTCGGGCCTGTCACCGCAAGCCCCCGCACCCTGCCCGACCTGGCGTACGGCGTAATGGAGTTGAGGCTCTCCATCATCAGTTGCACTTGCCCCGAGATGAGGTCGGTGATGCCTGCCGCGCCGCCCTTGTACGGCACGTGCACGATATTCGTGCCGGTCATGTACTTGAAAAGCTCGAACCCGACGTGGCCGGGCGTGCCATTGCCGGAAGACGCGTTCGATAGCTTGCCCGGGTTCTGTTTCGCGTAGTCGATCACGTCGCGCACGCTCTTGAAGGGTGTGGTGAGCGACGCCGCGAGCAGCATGTGGCCGGTCGTCGTTTGTGCTATCGGCTGCAGATCTTTCTGCACGTTGACCGCCACGCCGCGCACGATGTTGGGGCTGATCGCCAGCGCGCCGATGGGACCATAGCCTATCGTGTAGCCGTCCGGCGTGGCCCGCGCGGTCATTTCCATGCCGATCATGAGCGCGCCGCCCGGACGGTTGTCGACGACGATCTGCTGCTTGAGCTGCTGCGCGAGCGCGGAGGCAATGAGACGCGCGACGGTGTCGGATGCGCTGCCGGGCGCCTGCGGCACGATCATCCTGATCGGCCGCACCGGATAGTCAGCCGCGGCAGCGCCGAACGCGAGCAGCGCCGCGGCGAAGATTACGCCACGCTTCATGATGTCCCCCTGTGAGTGGCAAACCCCGTCCGGCCATTACCCGGCGGGCGCGGCAAGGGCCGCCGCGAGACAATCTACACCGAACCGGAAACCCTGACCAGTCAGGAGTTTGTCGGAATTAGCCCCGGCAAACTCCTTTACATTCCCGCATACTCGCCGTATGTTCTCGCCTTGCTTCCGCGCACTGATTTCCTTTTACGTGCCTGTTATCGAGATCGGAGTCAGCGTGAAACGCAAAAAAAACCAGGAGGTTCGAATGGCGTTAACCAAGACTGACAAGGCTGCGGTGCTGGCGGCGCTTCCGGTGCGGCCGGACGAGGATCCTTTTATCGTGGCCATCGGCGGATTCTACCGCCGGTGGTTCAACCTCGTTGACGATTTGCAGCCGATGCTTGCCGCGGTGGCCAAGCTGAAAGGCACCGAGGACGAGGACTGGGTCCCTGCGTGGAGCGCGGTCGCCGCGCCGTACGAGAAGGAAGCCGAAGCCGCGCTCAAACGCGGCGACCGCACCTCGGCGCGCAACCTTTTCCTGCAGGCCAAGACGTATTACAGCCTCGCGCGCTTTCCCGCGCCCTACCACTCGGGCTCGCCGATCTGTCCGCCGGACATGAGCCCGCTCAAGGCGCAGTCGTACCAGAAGTACCTCGAATGCTTCCGCCGCGCGACCGAACTGCGCGACACGCCGCAGGAGATCATCCGCGTCTCTCGCGACGGCAAGGAAGCTGTCGGCTATTTGTGCACGCCGAAGGGCGCATCCGCCTCCAACCGCGTGCCTGCGGTGCTGGTGATGTGTGGCGGCGACATGTACAAGGAAGACCGCGAAAAGTATGCCGAAGGCGCGCTCGCCGAGGGTATGGCGGCGTTGGTCGTGGATGCGCCGGGAACGGGCCAGACCACGTTCCCGCACGCCCCCGAGTCCGTCGTGGCCTGGCAGGCGGCGCTGGACGTGCTGTCGGCGCGGCCGGAAATCGATGGCAACCGCCTGGGTGCGTTCGGCGTCAGCCGCGGCGGCTTGTGGGTAATGCGGCTGGCAGCTCACGATCAGCGCGTGAAAGCGCTGATTTCCTGCGCGCCGGGCGGCGTCGGCTATTGGGGCACACCCGAGGAACGCGTTGAATGGCGCAAAGCCGCCGAGGCGCGCGCGAAGACGAACTGGTTCGGCCCTCGCGGCACCAAGCCGGCGCCACACAAGATCACCGAAGAAGAGCAACGCAAGGAATTCCTGCGCTGGTCACTCAAGGACAACGGGCTGCTCGACAAGTTGACGATGCCGATGTTCCTGGTCAACGGCAAGATTGATCACCTGACACCGATCGGCAACCTCTATCTCGCGTTGGAGTCCGGCCCGCCGACAGGGCGCGTCGCACGCGTCTATCCCGACGACGGCCACATCGCGGCCAGGAACGAACGCGAGTGGGGCCCTGCTGGTTGGAAGTGGCTGCGCGAGCAACTCACGCGCTGATCGTTACGCTTCCCGCTCAATCAACCTTCGCGCCTGACAGCTTCACGACCTTCGCGTATTTTTCCGACTCCGCGAGAATGAAGGCGGCGAACTCATCGGCGCTGCTGCCTACCGCGTCGTAACCCAGGATTTCGAGCTGCGATTTCAATTCCGGCGCGCGCACGACCTTGACCATCAGTTCGTTCAGGCGCGCCAGGATCTGCTTAGGTGTCTTGGCGGGCGCGAGCAGCCCGAACCACGTGATCACCTCAAAGCCCGGCACTCCCGCTTCGCTGACGGTTGGAACGTCGGGCAATTGCGGCGAGCGTTTGGCGCTGGCAACGGCGAGCAGCTTCAGCCGCCCCGATTTGATGTGCGGCAGCGCCGGTGGAATCGAGTTGAACATCAGATCCACGCTGCCTCCGATCAAATCGGTCACCGCCTGCGGCGCGCCCTTGTATGGCACGTGCGTGATGTCCACGCCCGCCATGCTTTTGAACAATTCCATCGCGAGATGATTCGGGGTGCCGTTGCCGGCCGATGCATAGTTGAGCTTGCCGGGTTCCGCTTTCGCAAGCGCGATCAACTCCTTCACGGTCGTGGCCGGAACTGCGGGATGCGTAAGCAGGAGGAACGGGCCGATACAGACCAGACTTACCGGAGCAAAATCCTTGAGCGGGTCGTAGGGGATTTTCTTGTGCAAATGCGGCAGGATCGTGAGGCCACCCGGGCTGCTGAAGAACAGCGTGTAACCATCGGGAACCGCTCTTGCCGCAAGCTCCGTTCCGATGAGCGCGCCCGCGCCGCCGCGGTTGTCGATGACAAGCTGCTGGCCGAGCAGACTAGATAAGCCGGGCGCCACCATGCGCGCCACCACATCCGGCGTGCCCCCGGCGGGCACCGGCACGATCACCCGGATCGGTTTGTCGGGGTAGGCTTGCGCGGCTGCGAACTGAGCCAGCAGCATGGCGGCGAGTCCAACGCAAATTTTGCGTACGACGTACTGCATAATTCCTCCTCCATCGAATTCTTATCGCGGGAATGGTAATCCAAATTCGGCTATCCTTGCCATTTTTTCAGGAGGAGACAGCACATGACGACGACAACTGCCGGCGTGTCCGGACCGGGAACTGAACTTGCGGGCAAGGTGGCGCTGGTCACCGGCGCATCGCGCAACATCGGGCGCGCCATCGCGCTCTCGCTCGCGGCCGGCGGCGCCGCGGTTGCGGTCAATACACGTGCCTCCAAAGAGGCCGCGGCGAAAGTGGTGGAAGAAATCCGCGCTGCAGGCGGGCAGGCGGACGTTTTCATGGCCGACATCGCCGACGCGGGTGCGGTTAAGGCAATGGCCGAAGGCATACTCAAACGCTTCGGCCGCATCGACATACTCGTGCTCAACGCCTCAGTGCGCACCGAGAGGCCCTTCCTCGAATTGAGTTATGAAGAATGGCGCCAACCGCTCGCGATCACGCACGACGGCGCGTTTTTCTGCGCCCAGGCGTGTCTGCCCTCGATGCTCGAACATGGCGGCGGCGCGATCGTCACGCTCGGTGGCATGCAGTCGCTGTCCGGCTCGAAGCACCGCGTGCACGGATCGGTCGCCAAACACGGGTTGGTCGGCATGACGCGGGCGCTCGCACGCGAGTTCGGCGATCGCGGCATCCGCGCCAACTGTATCGCGCCAGGAACGATGAACACGACGCGGGGGCCGGGCCGCGCGCCGCGACCCGAACCCAAAGGCATACCGCTCGGACGCTACGGTGAGGCGGAGGAAATCGCGAGCGTGGTGCGCTTCCTCGCTGGTCCCGGTGCAAGTTTCCTCACTGGGCAGACCATACAGGTAAACGGCGGACAGATGATGTTTTGACCTAGAAAAGCTGTTCACCGCCAAGGACGCGAAGGAAAACAAAGTACTAGCTTTGTCATCAAGATCACCAATTTTGTGATTGCACCCGGATTCAACTTGGCATTGATTCCCTTGGCGTCCTTAGCGTCCTTGGCGGTTCAAATGCTGGATTTAGGATGAACGCTGCGAATTCTTCCGGGGAACTGCTCGACGGCATTGCGCGTGACGTCTTGCGTCTATTCATGGATGCCGGCATCCCTGATCACCTTGCCCATTCTGGCCATGTCGGATTTGATGAAGGCCGCAAACTCCCTGGGCGAATTGGCGACAACCTCCGAGCCGGAGTTGAACAGACGCTCTTTGACCATGGCGCCGTTAAGCACCCGCACGATTTCGCGGTTCAGCAGATCGACGATCGCCGCCGGTGTTCTGGCCGGGGCGAATACGCATATGACCGCCCCCGTTTCATATCCCGGCACTGACGCCGCCACCGTCGGCAGACCCGGCGCAAGCGCGGAGGGCTGGGCCGTCGAAACCGCCAGGGCCCGCACCCGGCCCGACTTGATATGCGGCATCACCGAACCCGCGTTGGGAAACATCAGATGCACTTCGCCGCCGATCAAGCCGGTGAGCGCCGGCCCGCCGCCTTTGTACGGAACACGCACGATGTTGACTTCCGCGAGGGCCTTGAATAATTCGGCGGCGAGATGGGATGAAACGCCTATCGTGCCCGCGGCGTAATTGAGCTCCCCCGGTTTGGCTTTGGCCAATGCGACCAGTTCCTTGACGGACTTTACCGGCAGGGATGGATGCACCACCAGAATGTTGGGCAAGTCCACCGCCACGGTGATCGGCGCAAAATCTCGCAGCGGATCCCATGGCAAGTTGTCCCGCAAATACTGCATGAGCCAGATGTTGGAGCCGTAGATGAGCAGGGTATATCCGTCAGGCGTTGCCTTGGCCGCGATTTCCGCTGCGATTATCCCGCGGTTGTCCACGATCACGCGCTGCCCCAGGCTGGCAGTCAACCCTTCCGCAACCAGCCGCGCCACGATATCGTTGCCGCCCCCGGGTTCCGAGGTAACGATGCGGATCGGCTTGTTGGGATAATTCTGGCTAGATACCACACCCGCACCCGAAACCATCAGGCCAACCGACAACATCCATGCTGCAAAACGCTGGGTCCGCATGGTTCGTGTCGTCGTACTGCAGCGATCCCTTACCAGCCACGCGGCTCCGCGCGCAGAAAACCCATAGCACTGACTTCCTCCACGAGCTTGCCGGATTCGATTTCGCCCAGAGCGCGCGCCGGCGGACGCGGCTCACCGCAATCTCGCCCCATCGCGCGCATCGCCCCTTTCAGACCCGCAAACCCTGCTTTCTTCACGAGGTGATGCAGCGCCGCGATATCTTCCTGCGCCTTGCGCGCCTGCGTGAACTGCTGTTTGGCGCACAGATTGTACAGCTCGCGCACGAGCCTGGGTGCAACGCCGGCCAGCGGCGAAAACACACTGGAGCCGCCGATCACGCCCGCAGAAACCATGTAATCCGTGCCTGCCAGCAGCTGGAATTCCGGACGGACCTTGCGCCCCAGCGAAATCGCTTCGACCATGAACACCCAGTCCATGCTCGCATCGACCACGCCGGCGAGATTGTCGAGGCGCTCGAGGACCTGCAGCGTGATCTCCGTGGTCAATGGCGTGCCGACATCTTCCACCGGCGGACTGCAGATGAAAAACGGCAGGCGAGTCGCCGCGCCGATCCGCACGAGATGCTCGACGACCATGCTGGCCTTGGGATGCCAGAAGTACGGCGGGTGTGACGCGATGGCGGCAGCGCCGCCTTTCTCGGCATGACGGGCGCGCTCTATCGCAATGCTGGTGCCCGCGTCGCTGACATGCGCGATTACCGGCACGCGGCCCTTGACCTGCTTGAGCGCGAACTCCAGCAGGTTGCGCAACTCTCCATCGGTAAGACTCATGTCCTCGCCCTGCGACATGGGCAGCGCCAGCGCGTCGGCGCCGTTGCGCAGATGGAACTCGATCAACTTGCCGTAGGCGTCGAAGTCGATGCTGTGATCGCGCTTGAAAGGCGTGACGGGCGTATGCACCAAGCCTGGTTGAAAATGGGTCATGTTCGTTTAACCTGTCTCAAGAATCAAAGGTTGAGGGCGGGGAATGATCAACGTGAGAGCGTCAGAGCGGGAGAGCGTGAGAACGGGAGAGCGAAGTTGAATCTAGCTATCTCACGATTTCCCGATCTCACCACTCCCGGGTTTTCCATTACCAGCCGTGGGGTTCGGTCTGCAGAATATTGAGTTCCTCAAGCTGCCGGCGGAGGAAATCAATCCGTTCTTTGGTAGCGGTCGGCAACGGCGAGCGGGTGGGCCCGACCGGGCGTCCCATCATGATCATCGCGCCTTTCAAGGAGGAAGGGTACTGCTCTTTGAACAGGCGCCACAGCCGCGAAATCTTGTATTGGCACTCGCGCGCGAGCTCCCAGTCGTTGGCGACCAGAGAAGCGTAGAACTTGTTGCAGAGATTGGGCGCGATCGCGCCCGACGATGAAAACGAGCCGCAGGCGCCGAGCGGAAACGAGGCCAGCAGATGCTCCACACCCATGATGATCGCGAAATTCGGTCGCATGGTGAACGCCACGCGCGAAATCTCCAGAAACTTTTCGCTGTGGAAGCTCGCGTCCTTCATGCCGATATAGTTCGGCAGGCGATCGATCAGGCGGCGGGTGAGCTCACCGGTGAATTCAACGCCTTCCCCGTTACGCCAGGGAGAGTTGTACGTGAGGATCGGCAGATCGGTCGTGGTGCCTATGCGTACGATAGAGTCGTAAATCTCTTCCTGCGAAGGCCGGCGACAGTACGGTGAGATCGCAAGTACCATGTCCGCGCCGATCTTCCTGGCGTGCCGCGCGATGTCCAGAGAATCCTCCTCCGAGAGCGTGCCGACGAAGATGGACACGGGCACCCGCCCTGCAACCGTTTTTACCGCCACTTCGGCACCGAGTTTGCGTTCGGCAATGGTGAGGTTGAGCGACTCCGCCTTGTGGTGCGGCCACGCGATCGCAGGCGCGCCGTGGCGGACATGAAAGTCCACCATTTTTGCGAACCCGTCAGGGTCAAAGCTGAAATCATCCTTGAGCGGTGTGACGGGGGCCTGCATTACGCCTTTGAGAGTGATCGACATTTTCCCGTTTCCTTTGGAACTTTTTCTAGGTTGATAGTTTAAACCCGAACCTTGCTTGCTGCCTCGTGCTCGCAAGATCTGCACAGGCGGGCAGCCCCGGACGCGAGCCCAGCAACTCGTAGTAGCGTGCCGCGAGTGCAAGGTCCTGCAGTGCAGTGCCGACCGATTTGAATGCGACGAGGCCGTCGCGCGGCACGGCTACCGCGCCGGTGACGATTTGCGCGAGACTCGCCCGCTTCGCCTCCGGCAGCGCACCGCTCTTGACCGCCTGCCGCAAGTCGCCCGCTTCCTCCATCGCATGCCAGGAATCCACCACGACCAGACGCGCGTCGCGAAAGCATTGGACATCGGCCTCGGCAAATTGCGGACGCGTGTTGCCCACCGCGCACAGCAGCCGGCATCGATCGAGCCATGCGCCGCGCAATATCGGTTCGCTGCTGCGTGAGTTGCTCGCCGTAGCGACCACCTCGCGGCCGCGTGCCGCCGCTTCCGCCGAGCCGACCGCGGTCACCGGAATGCCGAGCTTTGCCGACATCTCACGCGCATAGGCCTCGCGATTGGCGGCAGTCGGGCTGTAGACGGCGGCCGACTCCACGCGATACACGGAAGCCAGGCTTTCGAGTTGCGTGCGCGCCTGGTTGCCTGAACCGATCACGCCGACCGAAACGGGACCGGATACCTGCACCTTGCGGGCGATCACGCCGCTCGCGCCGCCCGTGCGCAGATCGGTAATCAGCTGTCCGTCAAGCAGCGCCAGCAGTTCGCCGTCCTTCATACGATAGAGCGTCACAACGTAGCGCGCGCCCACCCCCCGGATGCTGTGATACGCCTTGGTCGCGAGATAGCCGGCCTGATAATCGGCCGCGAACAGCATGCGCATCGCACCGCCCTCGAAATCCGTGACGAACTTCGGCGAGACGACGGTTTTTCCGGCTGCCTCGTGCGACAACGCTTGCTCAAGCAGATCGACGACGTCGTGCATTTTGAGCACGCCTCTGAGCGCTTCGTAGCCGAGCATTACCGCCATGCGGGCCTCCTACCGAGTCCGGAAATGGTTATCACGCCGCGAACAGGCGCGCCCCTTCCAGCAGCAACCGCACCACCCCGCTCACCAGCAGCGCCACCCCCACCGACAGCGACACCGAGATGAGCGCCTCCCTGCGGCCGATGGTCTTGAGCATGACCGCGAAGGTGGAGATGCAGGGGATGTAGAAGGTAAGGAACAACAGGAAGGTCATGATCTGCACCTTGTCCAGCAAGGCGCCGATCTCGAAGGTACCGAGCGCCTGGTAGATCATCAGCAACGACAGTTCCTTGCGCAGGATGCCGAACAGGATGGGCACGCCCAGTACCGCCGGCAGGCCCAGCCACCACGATGTAATTGGCGTCAACAGAGTATTGATAGCCGTGTCGGCGCCGACGTGGTTGAGCAACGCCAGTACCACGCTGCCGCCGACCAGGAGCGGAGTGACGATGGTGAGAATGTCTTTGGTGCGTGCCCAGGTTTCGGAAAACAATGCGCGCCACCTCGGCAGGGCGTAAGGCGGGATTTCCTGCACCTGTCCCGGGCCGAACTCACGCCGGCGCCGTGCCAGCAGACGCCCCATCACCGCGACCACGATGATGGTCAGCGCGAAAATGGCGAACACCCCGGCGCCGCCCAGGTATTTACCGGCCAGGGCAAGGATGATGGCGGAACGCGCCGAACAGGGAACGAAGGTGATCAGCACCGAGGCGATGATGCGCTCCTGACCACTGGTGACCTTCGCCGCGGCCGAGATGGCCGGGACGTTGCAGCCAAGCCCGGTCAGGAACGGCACGGCGACGCCGCCGTGCAGTCCGACCTGGTGAAAGCCGCGGTCGACGACGAAGGCGATACGCTGCATCACGCCGGCCTCTTCCAGCGCTACCAGCAGCAGCACCAACGGAATCATGTAGGGCACGACGATGCCGATCAATCCGATCAGGCCATCCGCTACCGCGCGGCCGACGACCCCGCCGGTCGAATGCGGCTGCCAGCCGGCCAGAGCTTCGATCAGACGTGCCGCAGTCATCGAGTCAAGCCTGGCGCTGACCTCGAACACCACGAACAGCACGGCGGCAAACACCGCCACGCTGCCGATCAGACCCCACTGCGGATGCAGGAACAGCTCGTCGAGCCAGTAACGCCAGCCGCGGCCCTCGTGCGGAGCACCCATCCGCGTGCCGGCCTCGAACAGCGTGGCGGCGCGGTGATGGCGGTCGGCATGCAGTTCCTCTTCCAGCGGCCGGGGAAGTTTCCGTTCAGCTTCGCTGCGCAATTGCTCCAATTCCGGCAGCAGCTCAGGGAAATGCTGGCGCAGTTCATCCTGGAAATAACTGTCCCCCGCTGCGAACCGCGTAAGGAGCAAGGGGTGCGGCGCGTGGAATGCCGCGTGTATCGCCGGGCGATCCAGGGCCTGGCTCAATCGCTGCAGACTGTCGCTGATGTGCTTGCTGGGCGGCTGCGGCAGCGGACAGGCGGCCTCGCGCGCCGCAGCCACTGCGGTGGTGAATAGCTCCGAGATGCCCTGACCCATCAGTGCAACGGTCGGTACCAACGGCATGCCCAACATCCTGCTCAAGGCCTTGACGTTGATGTGCAGACCTTTCTCCCAGGCCGCGTCCATCATATTTAACGCGATCACCATGGGCCGGCCCAACTGGCTCAGTTCCAGCGTGAGTTCCAGATGGCTTTCAAGACTGGTGGCATCGACCACCTGAATGATCAGGTCCGGCCGTGCAAAAGGCGCGGGAGGGCGGTCGGGCTCGTGCACTGATACGGGCGGGCGCTCGTCACCCCACAGCAGATATTTCAACGTGACCAGATCGTCTTGCGCCAGGTGGTACAGGGACTCGATGCTCGGCAGGTCGATGACACTCGCCTCGTCGAGGCCGATCTGAACGGTGCACTCGCCGTAGACGCGGTGCGTGCCGGCCAGCTCTCCGGTATGAGGTGAAGTGCTCGAAACTGCTTTGAACAACGTGCTCTTGCCGGCGTTCGGCATGCCGACCAGAGCGATGCGCAAACGCCGCTTGCCCCGGAACAAAGGTGTGCGCAGCGGGATAGTGAATTCACTCATCGGCAGCTTCGGTGTACTGCATCGTTAGGTGGCCGGCTAAATAGGCTGGTTCATAAATTTGGCAACGCATTATCTACTGCTACCCAATCTTGAATCTTTCGGCGTTTCCATCACGTACTAAGCCTTCAGCCGCGGCATCAGCCTGAGCGCGTTGCCGCGGTCGATCGCTTGCAGCTCGGCTGCGCTGAATCCGTACGCGGTCAGCCCCTCGACCACTTCAGAACCGGGACGGTACGGGAAATCGGTGCCGAACATGACTTGCGAGGTTGAAACCAGCTTCAGCAGCGCCGCGAGCGCACCCGCGTGGTTCGCCTGCGCCGTGTCGTAGTAGAACTTCTTGATCTCGTGGAGCAAACCGTTGGGAAGGACCTCCTGCCGGTTCTTGATCGCCCCCTCCTGGCGCGTGTAGCGCTGCCACAGAAACGGCATCGTGCCGCCGCCGTGCGAGTGGATCCAGCTGATGTCCGGAAAGCGCGCGGCAGCGCCGCTGAAAAGCAGGCTCCCGATGGTGCGCGAAGTGTCGGTCGCATACTCGATCGCCGAGTTCACCATGTATTGTGGAATCGGGTTCCTGCAGCACTCGACCGCCAGCGGATGGTTGTAGATCACCGCCTTGCGCCGGTTGAGTTCTTCCCATACCGGCCAGAACGCGGGGTCGCCGAGATACTTGTCGGCGTAACTCGTCATCAGGCCGAAGCCGTCGGCTTTGAGCACATCCAGCGCGTACTCGATTTCCTTGAGGCTGCCCTCGATGTCCGGCAGCGGCAGCGTCGCAAAAATGCCGAAGCGTCCGGGATAGTCGCGCACCAGCGTCGCCGCGTAGTCGTTGCTTTCGCGCGCAAGACGCCGCCCCAGCGGCACGTTGCCGAACCAGACCTGCGGCTGCATGAGCGACGTGAGTGACGTGGCGATGCCGTTCTTGTCCATGTCCTCGATCGATTTGGCGGGCGACCACGGCGGCGCACTCTCGCCTTTGGCGAACTTCGGCAATTCGGCCACGTACTTCGGCGGCAGCAGATGGTGATGGATGTCGATCCGGTACGGCTTCGCGCCTGCCACGCCCGGCGCCTGTGCGTTCGATGCGCAGCCGGGGATCAGCGCGCCCGCGCCGAGCGCGGCAAGTCCGGTGAGAAACCTGCGGCGCTGCGTAACCGACGTACCCGCGTTCAGGCCATCGATGCTGCCGTCGCCGTTAGCGCCGTTGTTCTTGTCGATAGCGTATTTCATGGTTTTCCTCCTTGGTTGATACGACGCAGTGATTCTGCGCAAAGTCAGCTCAGCCTCCAACGCGCGGCGGCGCGGGGAGAAACCGGTCAGCGACAGTATCATTATATGGCACGTTCACGTTCACGGAATTGGAGAAGAATTTCAACGCAAAGCGCTTTGCGTCCTTTGCGTTGAATGTTTTTTTGTTCCGCGGCTTGACACCCATGAGAGTTGTTCCTATTGTCGATCTATTGCATCGCATTCCCAAACCGAGCGGAGAAACCTCATGGTGGAAATGATCGAACGCGGACTGACCGAAGAGCAGCGCATGATGCGGGACGCCATACGCGCTTTCGTCGACGGCGAAGTGACCCCCTTCATCCGCAAGAACTGGGAGCGCGAGTGGGACATGAAGCCGGAGAACCGGCCGACGCGCGAGCTGCTCGAGGGGGCGCACAGGATCGGCGTGCGCACGCTGGGGATACCCGAGGAGTTCGGCGGCACGCCGGTCGACCCCAAGACCGAGGTGCAGACCTTCGCGATGGTGGCGGAGGAAATCTCGCGCGGCGACTCGGGCCTCGGCGACAAGCTGACGCAGATCTGGAAGATCTCGAAGCTGCTGCAGAACATCGCGCCGCGCCATCTGCAGGAACTCTGGTTCCCGCGCATCGTCGAGGACCCCACCTTCCTGCTCGCGCACTGCCTGACCGAGCCGCGCGGCGCCTNNTGGGTGATCAACGGCCGCAAGCAATTCATCACCAACGGTTACGACGCCAAGCTCTACGTCGTCTACGCCACGACCAAACCGGGCGCGGGCATGACCAAGGGCACCTCGAGCTTCCTGGTGCCGCGCGACACGCCCGGGTTGTCGGTCGCGCGCTGCAACGAAACGTTGGGCGGGCGCTTCATGAACACCGGCGAAATCGTGTTCGAGGACTGCGCGGTGCCGAAGGACCACTGCCTGGTGGAAAACATCGCGCTCACCCGCGCAGGCATCTACTTCCGTCCGGGCAAGATCATCGTGGCGGCGAAGAACCTGGGAATCGGCATGGCGGCGTTCGAGCGCACCGCCGATTACGTGCAGAACTACGTGCAGGGCGGGCGCATCCTGATCAAGCACCAGGCGGTCGCGATCCGGCTCGCCGACATGGCGACCAAGCTCGCCGCGGTGCGCGCGCTGATGAATGAATCGATACGCGCGGTCGACGCCGGCGCGCCGGACGCCGAAGAACTCTGCGTCATGGTCAAGATGTTCGCGTCGGAAGAGAT
>PLYS01000619.1 GCA_003153455.1 Betaproteobacteria bacterium
TACCGCAAGGCGCTTTATCTCGACCCAGGCCATCACGAGGCTCTTGTCCATCTCGCTTTCCTGCTGGAAAAGCAGGGTGACGCGGCTGGCGCCCAGCGGTTGCACAGGCGCGCGAAGCGAGTGAACACCGGAGGGCGCGCTTGATATGAATGGATCATCCCAAACCGCGGCAAACTCGGCCGGCGCAATTATCGCCGATTGCTGGAACAAAATCGGTGTGCGTGGCGATGGCTCTTGCCCGGAGCTGGAAAAGCATATTCACTGCCGCAATTGCCCCACCTACACGGCGGCAGCTTCAATGCTGCTCGACCGCGATCTTCCGTCCGCCTACCTCGATGAGTGGAGGAACCATTTTTCTCAGGGACGCAGGGTCGAGGAACTCGACACCGAGTCGATCGTCGTTTTCCGTATCGGCGATGAATGGCTCGGGTTGCCGACGGCGGTGTTCTCGGAGTTCGTCGATATGCGNNGCCGTATCGTTTTTCCCGTCGATGAGGTCCATGGCATCCACAGGTTTCACCCTGGCGAATTGACGCAAGTGCCCGCGACCGCGGGCAAGGCCACCCATACCAAGGCAATGCTGCCGTGGAAGGACCAGGCTATTGGTTGTCTCGACGATCAGTTGTTGTTTTACACCCTCAACCGGAGCCTCGCGTGAGTTCGAGTTCTGGTGACCTGAGCCAAATGTCGATGCTCGACATGTTTCGCATGGAAGCGGAATCCCAGGCACAGACCCTGACCGCCGGATTGCTGGCGCTCGAACGCGATCCTGATGCGGTCGACCAGACCGAGGCATGCATGCGCGCCGCACACTCGCTCAAAGGCGCGGCGCGCATCGTCGGTCTTTCCGNNATCAAACTGCGTCAGAGGCAAACCGATCTGCTTCTGCGGGGCGTGGATTTGCTGCTGCGCATCGCCAAGACACCCGAGGCGGAAGTCGCCCGCTGGGACGCCGAAGGCAAGGCGGAAATCGACGCTTTTCTTGCGGCGTTGGCCGGGGTGCTCGAAAACAAGGGCGATTCCGGCGAGGCTGTACGCGAAACCACGGCCGACATGAAGGATGATGCGGGATCGCCGCAGTCTTTTGTGGCGGCGGAAAACGCGCCTTCAGCCGGGAGCGAAGCGATCGACCGCGTGTTGCGTGTAACGCCGGAACATCTGAATCGTCTGCTTGGACTGGCGGGTGAGTCACTGGTGGAGTCGCGCTGGCTTAGCCCATTCGGGACATCGCTGTTGCGGCTCAAGCGGATGCATAGCGAGGCTGGCAGGATGCTCGATGTTCTGCGCGATGCTCTATCGGGGCAGACGCTCAGTGAACAAACGCAATCCGCCCTGGCCGAGTCCCAGCGGCGCGTTATTGAGTGCCAGCAGTTTTTGTTGCAACGGCTGGTCGAGCTGGAGATGTACGATCGTAATTCCGTCGATCTCTCGCACCGGCTGTATGAGGCCGCGCTGGCCTGCCGCATGCGACCATTTGCAGACGGTGCCCAGGCGTGGCCACGCATGGTACGCGATCTGGGTCGATCGCTCGGCAAGAAAGTGCAACTGAAAATCACCGGTGAGACGACACAGGTGGACCGCGACATTCTGCAAAAGCTTGACGCGCCACTGGGTCATTTGTTACGCAATGCCGTCGATCATGGCATCGAATCGGCGGACGAACGTCGCGCTGCCGGCAAGCCGGAAGAAGGGACCGTGCGCCTCGAGGCGCGGCACAACTCCGGCGTGCTGCAAATCCTCGTTTCCGACGATGGTCGTGGCGTCAACCTGGAGAGCTTGCGCGCAACCATTCTCCAGCGCGGCTTGACCAATGCGGAAACGGCTGCGCAACTCAGCGAGGCCGAGCTGCTGAAATTTCTGTTTCTTCCCGGATTTACCATGAGGGAGNNGTGCAGGAAATGGTGAAACAGGTGCGCGGCGCCGTTCGCGTCTCGTCCGAGCCGGGGAAGGGAACGTGCTTCCAGATGCAGCTTCCGCTGACCCTTTCGGTGTTGCGCACGATGCTGGTGAATATCGGCGGCGAACCCTACGCTTTCCCGCTTGCTCACCTCGAGCGCACGCTCAAAATTCCCAGGGACCGCATCGAACTCCTCGAAGGCCGGCAGTACTTCCATCTTGACGGACGGCAAATCGGCCTGGCTACCGCACCTCAGATCCTGGAAGTCGATGAACCCGAATTATCGGGAGACATCTCCGTCATCGTGGTGCGACGCGATGACAATATCTACGGCCTGGTGGTGGATCGCTTTCTCGGTGAACGCGAGCTGGTCGTCCAGCCGCTCGACGCGCGGCTGGGCAAGATCAAGAACATCACCGCCGGCGCGCTGACGGAAAACGGCTTGCCGGTTCTGATTGTCGATGTCGAGGACATGATTCTCACGCTGGAAAAGCTGGTGTCCGTCGGCGATCTGAACAAGGTACGGGGCGAGGCATCCGCCGCCGAAAAGCGGCATCGCAAACGCGTATTGGTGGTGGATGATTCGCTCACGGTGCGCGAACTTGAACGCAAGCTGCTCAGTAATCGAGGCTACGACGTCGAAATCGCGGTGGACGGCATGGACGGATGGAACGCCGTTCGTACGGGCCAGTTCGACCTGGTCGTTACGGATATCGATATGCCGCGCATGGACGGTATCGAATTGGTGACGCTGATCANNGGACTTAGCGCCGGCGCGGACTACTACCTGACCAAAGGCAGCTTCCACGACGAAACGTTATTGCAGGCCGTGGTGGATTTGGTAGGCGAGGCCGACGCTTGAATATCGGGATCGTCAACGATATGCCGCTGGCGGTCGAAGCCCTGCGCCGCGCGCTGTCCCTGGATCCCAGGCATCACGTCATCTGGGCCGCGAAAGATGGAGCCGAAGCTTTAGCACTCTCCGCCAAGCAGCGGCCTGATCTGGTTCTGATGGATTTGATCATGCCGAACATGGACGGGGTGGAAGCGACTCGTCAAATCATGCTCCACCAACCGTGCCCGATTCTGGTGGTAACGGCCGATGTCGGCGTCAATGCCCGACTTGTCTTCGAGGCAATGGCTTGCGGCGCGCTGGATGCCATCGATACGCCTTATCTCGGAACGGGTGATCCACGGAAGAATGCGGCCCCGTTGCTCAAAAAGATCGGTGACATCGAACAACGCCTTCGTCAGGATAAAGCCGTTTACCTCGATGACGAAATCGGAGTCGTATTGCCGTCCACACATCCTGTCAGATTGGTGGCGATCGGCGCTTCCGCGGGCGGGCCTGGCGCATTGGCGACAGTGCTGGGCGGTTTGCCGAAGAACTTCAGGGCGGCGCTGGTGATCATTCAGCATATCGATGAGATGTTTGTGAATGGCATGGCGGAGTGGTTGAATCACCATTCCGTCATCCCGGTACGGCTGGCCAGAGAAGGCGATCGTCTGGAAGCGGGCGTAGCGCTGCTTGCGGGTGCCGGGGAACATCTGGTACTGAAAAAATCGAATCAGCTTGGCTATACGTCCGAGCCGCGCGACAATATCTATAAACCGTCGATAGACGTGTTTTTCTCGAGCGTCTGCAAGCATTCGGACGGGAAAGCGGTGGGCGTAATATTGACCGGTATGGGCGCGGACGGCGCGCGCGGTCTGAAAGAATTACGCGATAAAGGCTACTACACCATAGCCCAGGACCAGGCCACCAGCACGGTTTACGGCATGCCCAAAGCCGCCGCCACGCTGGGAGCCGCGGTGGACATTCTGCCGATTCAGAGTATTGCGCCAAAACTGGCAGGTGTTTTTTCCACCTGACATCAAACAGGAGAGCCTCATGCCAACCCTAAGCACTTCCGAGATCGTGGCAGAATGCCAATCGCAGGACTTCAATTCGGTCGTCGCAGCGCTATCGAAAAAGCATCCCATCTCGGTGCTGCTGGTCGACGACCAGGCGATGGTCGGCGAGGCGATCCGGCGCACGCTGGCCACGCAAGCGGACATCAATTTCCATTTCTGTTCCGATCCCGACAAGGTGATGGAAGCCATCAAGCACGTCAAGCCGACGGTTATTCTGCAGGACCTGGTCATGCCTGGCACGGATGGAATGGCCTTGCTCCGTCACTACCGCCAACATCAGGATACCCAGAACATACCGGTCATCGTGCTCTCGACCAAGGAAGAGCCGGCGGTAAAAAGCGAGGCCTTCACGCTGGGCGCAAGCGATTACCTGGTCAAGTTGCCGGACGCCATCGAACTGATCGCCCGCATCCGCCATCATTCCAATGCCTACCTGAACCGGGTTCAGCGTGACGAGGCGTGCCACGCCATGCTTGATGCGATGCTGGAAGCCGAGAACGCCAATCGCGCAAAATCGGATTTCATCGCCAGCATGAGCCATGAACTGCGCACGCCGCTGAACGCCATCATAGGTTTCACCGATCTTTTGCTCAGCGATCCTGGACATTCGGTGGCGGATCAAGACCGGCAGCGGGAATTCGTCGGGCACGTGAACAAGGCAGGATGGCATCTTCTGGACTTGATCAGCGACATTCTCGACCTGGCGAAGATCGAAGCCGGGAAGGTCAACATAGAAGAGACGGCGGTGGAGATCGGCAAGCTGATCACACAGACTATTGTTCTCAATGAGTCCAACGCCAGCAAGCATGGCATCAGTATCAAAAACAACGTAGGGGCAGATGGAAGCTGGTTTACCCAGGCGGATCAGGTGCGCCTCAAACAGGTGCTCATCAACCTGCTGTCCAACGCCATCAAGTACAACAGACCGGGGGGGCAAGTCACGGTATCGGTCGAGAAACGTCCAAACAGCAAACTGAGGATTATCGTGGCGGATACCGGCATGGGAATCCCGTCCGAAAAAATGGAGTTGCTGTTCAAGCCATTCAGCCGGTTGGGTGCGGAGTTCGGCAAGGTCGAAGGCCATGGTATCGGCCTGGCGCTTACCAAAAAACTGGTGGAATACATGGGTGGCGAGATTGGGCTGAAATCCACCGTTGGCGAAGGCTCGGAATTTTGGGTCGAGTTTTTAGAGATGCCATCGGAAGCCACCAAGCCCGTGGACGGCAAGAGCAAGACCGAAGAACTCTCCGACCTGGATGCAAAACTGGCCGCCAAGACCGGAAAAAAAATCCTCTATATCGAGGACGATCCAATCAGCAGACTGTTGATGATCAGCATCCTGTCAAGATTTCCCGGTATGGAAGTGAAATGCGCGGAGAGCGGCGAAGAGGGGATGGGAATGATGCATGCATTCAGCCCGGACGTGTTGCTGCTGGACATGCAGCTGTCGGACATGAGCGGGAAGGATATTCTGAAACGCCTGAAGATAGACGGCTCCAGTATCCCCGTCATTGCGGTGACCGCCGATGCGATGCCTGAAACCACCCACGAAGCCCTTGCGCTGGGGGCAATGGGTTATGTTACCAAGCCAATCGAGTTAAAAAAGTTGAAGTCAACGATTCTGAAAGCCTTCGGTAACTGAAGAAGCCCCTTCAGAGGGTGTTTTCAGCCACACGGGTCGAACCACGCTAAGCCTCCGTAACTTCGGCACTTTGATTCCAGGGAATCCTGTTATCCGGCCTTAGAACACCATTTTATCTGCGAAAATGCGCCGCCAAGCGTCTGAGTTGCCCCTATCTTACGGCCTTATATCGTAAGATCAATACCTTGCGCTGGTCCGACCCGGATATGCATGCTTTGTTTGTGCTGCAAGCGACGCGCAGCAGCCGCGCGGAAAGCGCGTGGCAGAATTACGCCAGGCGCAGCGGAAGCAGGAGCGTGAAGGTGGAACCGCTACCCGGCGAGCTGACGACACTGATGCCGCCTCCCATCATTTCCGCCAGCTGCCTGGAGATGGCGAGTCCCAACCCCGTGCCATCGTGCCGTCGGGTATTTGATCCATCTGCCTGCTCGAAGGCATTGAAGATCCGGAACTGCGCGTCGGGTGCGATGCCGATACCGGTGTCACGCACCGCAAATCGCACCATGCAACTCGACGGTTTACCGCTTGCCTCCCGCGTCACCTCCAGCGACACTTCGCCGCGCTCGGTGAACTTGACCGCGTTGCCGACCAGGTTGAGAAGAATCTGGCGAATCCGGGTCGCGTCACCGTGAACCATCGCGGGCACGTTTTCACCCACCCGACAGGTCAGCGATAACTGCTTCGACCGAGCTTGCACCGCAAGAAGTGCCGTCAGGTCCTCCATTACCTCCCGCAGATCGAAGTTGTTCATTTCCAGCTGGAGTTTGCCTGCCTCGATCCTGGAGAAGTCCAGAACGTCGTTGATGATGCACAGCAATGCCTGTGCTGAACTGTGCGCCATGCCGGCGAACCTGCGCTGCTTATCGCTCAACCCGGTGTCGAGCAACAATTCGGTCATGCCGAGCACGCCATTCATGGGAGTGCGGAGTTCGTGGCTCACGTTGGCGAGAAACCGGGATTTCGCCCGATTCGCTGCTTCGGCCTGCTCCTTAGCCACGTCCAGGTCTACCGTTCGAGCTTCGAGGGACCTGATCGACTCCGCCAGCTGCTGGTTGCGCTGCCTCAACCGAATCCGCAATGAACTGCCGAACAACCCTAGGGCTATCAAGCGGGCCAACGTAAGGACAAACCATATCCAGACCAGGATGTATTCAATAGGGCTGGACTGAGGCAGCCATGATATGTCATGCGTGCGGTACAGAATGGCCCCTGAGGCAAGTGCGACGACGCCCCAGGAGATCCCGGCTTCGCGCCATGACATCCGCAGGCTGCCGAATCCGAACACAATAAAAATAATGCTCAGAAACAGAAATCCCACATTGGGGGCAAGCGCGAGGAAGACCAACATGACCGTGCCCGAAGCGAACGTCTGGTAAATGGTGAGTTGGTGGTCCCTGAACCGCTCGCTGAAGCCGGTAATCAGGAGGCAATAGAACACGCTGCAGAGGGCGACGCCCGCCGCGCCATAGGAGATCGCTATCCACTTCGGAATGGTGTCGGCCAGCGCGAACAGGGCGAGAAGCGCGGTATCGAGGGCATAGCTCAACGCGTAGCCGATCACAAATCGCGCCCTAAACGCCCGGCGCTCGTGATGCCCTGCTTGTGAATCGACTAGCGTCGGCGACCGATGCAAGATGTCACTCCCTGACAGAAGAAGATCTATACGCCCCTATGCGTTGGGTGCCGGGCCGTCGCAGCGCAGAGGAAAAGGAGTCAGGTCTTGAGGTCGCAGTTTTCATCTTTCGCCCTTGATGACCTTGCTCACTGTCGAATAGTGTATGCCCGCTTCCCGCGCGACGGCTGCCATAGTGTAACCGTACTCCAGGCACGCCCGGCGCATTGCCGCATCGCGCGCCGGCTTGTCTTGTCGCACGCGGGCCGAAAACAGGCTCTTCAATCCGGGCCGCTGCGCCCAGCGCTGGCTTATGTTAGTCTGGGTCTAATGTTTTTTGGAAAGATCAACCGTATTCCGGGCGTTTACAAAGGCTGATACGGAACGCTCCACATCAGCCACAGTCGTTGCCCAGGAACATACGCTGATCCGAATTACCGGCTCGCCGTTCCAGACTGCTCCCCCGCACCAGCATTCTCCTGACTTTTGGATGCTTTCCAGTGTCGTCTTCGTGAGTTCTGGCGTGTCACAAGCAACCAGGACTTGATTGAAGACCACATCATTCAAAATACGAAATCCTTTGGTTTGCAGGTGCCCGGCAAATCGCTCGGCGTGAGCACAAAGGCGATCAACCAATTCCTCCACGCCATCTTTGCCAAGAGATTTCAACGTTGCCCACAGTTCAACGACTCGTGCGCGCCGCGACATTTCTGGTGTGTAATGCATACCATCCCGTTTTTCACTGTATGGGATGTATGAAGCAGTCGCTTGCATTGCTGCAACGAGGGCTTCACGATGTTTGCATAGAATAATGCCGCAATCATAGGGGGCATTGAGAGTTTTATGGGCGTCGACAGACCACGAGTCGGCCTTTTCGATCCCATGCGTAAGGGATTTCTTGGTTCGTGATCCAGCTGCCCAAAGGCCGAAGGCTCCGTCAACGTGAACCCAGGCATCCACACGCCGGGCGCGATCACATATCTCGTCGATCGGGTCGAATGCACCGGAGTTGACGTTTCCTGCTTGAGCTATCACCAGGCAATGGCTATCCAACTTCGGCATTTGGTCTGCAATCATCCGTCCTTGATTGTCAGTCGGAACTATTTCAACGCGTGCTCTGCCAAGACCTAGCAGCGCGAGGGCTTTGAACACTGTAGCGTGCGCCTGTTCGCCAAGCACAACACGAAGGTTGGGTGCACCGAACAAACCATCTGAATTAACATCCCAATCCAGGCGTTTTAGCAGTTCGTTGCGTCCAGCCGCAAGTCCACACAAAGTCGCTGTTGAAGTACCGCTGACAAAGCCCGCGGCTGTTCCAGTGGGCAGATCAAGGAGCTCAACCAGCCATTTCTCACATACGGCCTCCAGCTGAGAGATGACAGGAGAAATAACATATAACGCGGCATTTTGATCCCACACATCCGATAGCCATTTGGCTGCCAGAGCAGCGGGAACTGAGCTTCCGTTCACAAACCCGAAGTACCTTCCGCCGGTTTGAGCAACGGTTGCAGGTGATCCATGTTCATGCAACAGCCGGAGGAGTTCGCATGGATTGCCGGGTGCTGTTGGCAAG
>PLYS01000643.1:0-11456 GCA_003153455.1 Betaproteobacteria bacterium
TGCGGGCTCGGTAGTTCGAGTGTTGGCGGAGACGCTTATCGAAGTAGGAAAGGTTGAGGATGCGATTAGAGCTCTTCGACCTGCAGTGATAGCGTCACCGGGCGATAGGGCGCTAAATCTATCGCTCGCGAAAGCATTGATTAGACAAGACGAAAAAAGTAATTCTGAGGCAATACTCACTCATTTGCGCCGGAGCTTCTCCGACGGAGACTCCAATTACGAGGCGAGATTACTGTTTGCTCGATGCAGCATGCTGTATAGTGATTTGGAACGAGGCAAAGTGGAGTTCGACGCACTACGGCGTCTCTATATCGATGGTCGCGAGAAGGCTCGTGCGCTGGTGTTACTTGCTGATGGATCAGTCCGGAGATTCTCCGGTCGGATTGCCGCAAAGCAGTACGGATACGGGTTTGTTTCCTCAAATGAGCTTAGATTCGATGCGTTTTTCGGAAAGAATAGTGCGAAAGCGGATGTATGGGATTCTCTAAGCCGAGGCTGTAATGTTTCGTTCTCGTTGGGATTTACCTTCCGCGGACCCGTCGCATTGGATGTCGTGCGACTTGCATAGAGGGACTCCGCACAGGAGCCAGAACGTCAGGTAAGGCCGGTTCAGGACAGTCGGGAAGCGCCCATAGTGGTGGCCCCTAACCAGGTCAGGCGAGCAGCTCGCGCAGGCGCCGGTTGACCTGGGCGCTGTGATGGCGCGCGGTCTTGCCGCTCGGCGCGAGTGCCTCCGTGTAGAAGAATTCCGGGAGCTCGTCGTCGGCCTCGGTAAAACCCGCCGCTTTGTTGAACTCCCACTCCATGCGCAGCGCCTCGCGCCCCAGCGTCTGCATGAAGGACGGATCGAGGTCGGTGCCATGCGCGTCATTGAGCGCGGTCACAATGAGCTCGGCGCTGACGCTCGTCACGGCACGTCCGAAAATGCACAGCCCCAGCGAATCCGCCGCGGCGACCGCCGTTTGAATATCCAGGCTGGCCGCAACCAGTTCCTCGGTCGTCTTCCCCTTGCAGTCGAAGACCGGCAGGTTGCCCGAGGTGTGATCGGCGCCTTGCGCCGTGACCATCATGGAAATGGCGGTCACCTCGACGACGCGGGGGTCGTAGGCGCTGATGCCCTGCTTTTTGATGACGGGAACGCGGGCCACCTTGTAATGCGCGCCGACGCGCGCCGTGCCCTGCGCAAGCAGGCGACCGCGCTCGTTGCCGAGACGCATGTCGTCGAAGGCTTTCATCATGAAATCCATGTCGCCGAACGCGCCTTGTCCGGCCTCCATCAATACCCCGAACGTCGCGCCGACTTCGATGGTGTCGACGCCCAGATCGTTGGCGGCGGCGTTCAGCCGCGCCACGTCGTCCGGGTCCGTCAAGCCGCAATTGCTGCCCATCAGGCCGAGGGTCTCGTATTCCAGCGGCGACACGATCTCTTTGCCCTTGTCATCGACGTAGACGTTGCTGCATTCGATCAGGCAGCCGGGCATGCAGGCGTGCGCCGTCTGCCCGCCGCGGCTCATATTTCGCTCGCGGATATGGTCGCCGCCCAGCTTGAGAGGTCCCTGCGACGCATTCACCAGCTGGCCGTTGCTGAAGTTGCGGACCGGCAGCCCGCCGAGCCGGTTCATGATGTCGGCCATCATCGCCGTGCCGACGCGCTTGAAGGTCTCGATCGCCGGCTCCTTGGCGAGCCGCGCGCCGTATTCGCGCACCGCGCCCATGACTTTCTTGCGGTCATGGAAGGTCGGCATCTTGTGCATGTCGACGACGATGGCCTTGACCTTCTTGCTGCCCATGACGGCGCCGACGCCGCCGCGCGCCGCAAGGCGGGACGGCCGCCCCTCGGTGTCGGCGAAGGCGATGCCCGCCACCAGGCCGAGATATTCGCCGACCGGGCCGCACAGGCCGAAGCTGACCTTCTTGCCGTATTTCTCGGACAGGAGTGCCGCGACCTCGTTGTTGCCCTTGCCCATGTAAGGCCCGGCGTTCTCGAAAGTGATGGCGCCGTCCTTGGTGATGCGGATAACGACCCACTCGTTTGATGCGCCATACAGGGTGAGCCCGGCGGTCTCGAGCTGGCCGAGCGCAAAGGCGAAGGTGCCGCCCGCATTGGCCTCCTTGATGCCGCCCGTCAGCGGGCTCTTGCAACCGACGCTGAGCCGGTTGGCGTTGGAGAAGTTCGTGCCCGCGAACGGTCCGGCGGAGAAGATCAGCGGATTTTCCGCGGACAGCGGGTCGACTGTCGCCGCCCCGAGCTTGAGCAAGGTCTTGGCGATGTAATGCCGGCCGACGCGGACGATCGCTTCGCCGTGCAATTCCTCTGTCTCGACCGAGCGATCCCGGAGATTGATGTGCAGGTATTTGCGCATGTCGACGTCACCCTCTAAAAAGATACGCCACAATTTTACTCTCCTCGGCGATTGGCCGCTCATTCCGATGGTGTCAAAGCCCGCTACCGTCAGGCTCACCGCTGCCGCAAAAGTGCTATTTTTTTCGGGCGGCCACGGTGCGCGTGGTAAACGCCAGCAAGCTGATGGTGATCGAGAGCAGGGCCATGGCGCTCAGGGCAAGCGACCAGTGGATGCCGACCAGGCTGCCCATCAGGCCGACGGTGACGCCGGCGAACGCGCGCAGGCCGAGGCTCGACATGCTGTAAAGCCCGATCACGCGGCCGCGAATGCGCTCCGGCGCGTGTATTTGCACCAGAGTCTGCGCCATGGCACTGAAAGAGAGTTGGAGGAACCCCGCAACGAACAGGAGCACCCAGGCCAGTGGATAAGTCGTAGCGGCCGCGAAGCCGCCGATTGCGCAGCACCACAGCATTGCCAGCACGAACGCGGCTTTCGGCCGCGCCTGCAGCAGGCCCCGGCTTTCGAGGACGAAGCCCGCGATCAACGCGCCGGCGGCATCGGCAGCAAGCAGCATGCTGTAGGCAATGTCGGCGTTACCGCGGCCGAGATCGTGCGCGAACTCCGGCATCTGCGCCTGGTAGGCGTTGCCGACAAACAACGACGCACCGCCCGCGAGCAGGGTCATCGACACGATGGTGCGATTGCCGGCGATGTCACGAATGGCGGACACGATGTCGGCGAAGCCGCGTACTGCGGGTGCGGGCGTGGCATTTTCCTCGTGGGAGCGCGGCTTGAACGGCGCTTTCCACAGCCACAGCAGCAGCGGCAGGTAGATCAGTGCGTTGGCGAGGATCCCATACGCGGGGCCGATTACGAGCATGAGCCCGCCGCCCACTGCCGGCCCCATCAGCAGACCCAGCATGCGCGCCGTTGCGCTCAAGCGCACCGCGCTTTGCAGGTGCGAGCGCCCGACGATGTCGTGAATCAGCAGCTGACCCGCGGGTCCCCACAACACGCCGGCGAAGCCATGGATGACCAGCAGCACCATCGCGTGCCACATCTGGAGCGTGTCGGTGACGAAAAAGTACCCCCATCCGAGCGAAGCCACGATGAAGCACAGCATGCCGGCCTGGATGATGCGGCGCGGGTCGAAACGGTCCGCGAGTGCGCCCGAGTACACCGAGAAAAGGAGGAACGGCAGCCAGTGCGAGACCACGGCAAAGCCGCCCAGCGCCTGCGAGTGGAACTTCTCGTACATCATCCAGTAGCTGATCACATGCTCGATGCTGTCGGCCATCATTGCCAGCGCAGAGGTGAGGAAATACGCGCGGAAGGAGCGATGGCGCAGCGCCGCGAACGATTTCCCCGAGGGGATGTATTGCTTGCTGCTGTCGTCACTCAAGTTAGACTTTCGGGTCGGGATTTCCGCAATGGGTGGAAGAATACTGCAACCGCGCGAGAATGTGCGATTGCATACGCCAAAATATACTGATACGTTGTGGCGCGATCATTACTTTCGAGGCAGACCATGAGCTTAACGGTGGAGAAAGAGCATAAGAAGGTTCAAACAGAAGTCCTGGTGATAGGAGGGGGCACTGCAGGTTTTGCGGCTGCAATAGCGGCGGCAAGAAACGGCGCGAAGGTAATTCTGGTTGAGCAGCGTGATCACCTGGGCGGTACCCACTCCGGGGGCATGGTCATGATGATTCGTTCGATGCGGCATATGCGCGCTCCGCAGGGAGCGGATCACAAGAAAGTGATGATAACGAGTTATGAAAGTTCTTTTGACGATCAACAGGTCGTTTTTTCCATTGCGCAGGAGTACATTGACCGGATGCTGGATATTGGTTCGGCCTGGGGAGCAAAGGGTCAGGCTACCGCCAGACAATTGTTTGATCCGGAAATTGCAAAATGGGTTATCGAGCGGATGGTGCTGGATGCAGGGGTGGATGTATGGTTCTATTCCCAAACCACGGAACTGCTGTTAGCCGACGGCTCTGTCACCGGTGTGGTAATTGAGAATCTGCAGGAAAGAATCGAAATCAGCGCCAAGGTCACCATCGATACCACGGGCAACGGGGACGTGTGCGCGGCCGCCGGAGCGCGCTTTGAACAAGGCGATCCGCACGATGGCAACTGCCAACCGATGACGCTTTACTTTGTCATGGGAGGCGTGGACCTGGAACGGACGCTGGCCTATATAAGGGACAACCCCGCTGAATTCGGCCAGCAATATGTCGACACCGTATTGCGCATGCGAACGGAAGGAAAGCCGTTTACGGTGCTTCCATTCAAATCCAAAATCAAAGAGGGCTTGGCAAACGGCGATTATCCAATACCCTATGGCATCGACAAAGTGAATCCGGATACCCTTACCTATATGGCCAGGCCCATGTTCAGGAACGGTAAATTCCGTTATGACCTGATGTCTCACAACATGGATATGGCTTACAACGTGGACGCAACCAACCGCAGGGAGCTCACCAAGGCGACTATCGCCATGAGGGATATAGCGGTCAAAATGGCTGCCTTTTATCGGAAATACATCCCCGGCTACGAAGATTCCTACTTGGTACACACAGCGCAATCAGTAGGAATACGGGACTCCCGGCGTATAGTGGGCGACTACACCCTCACCAAACATGACGTTCTATCGGGGAGAAAGTTCGAGGACGGAATAGGCAGATACGGCAGTGTCGTGGATGTCCACGATAAGGATGGCAAGGAATCTCTTATGTTGGCCGAAGTAGGCGGGTCCGGGTGGTTCCATATTCCCTATCGCACGCTCGTTCCAAGCGGCGTCAGGAACCTGTTGGTGGCGGGTAGATGCATATCGGCGGATTACGTTGCGCAGGGTTGCACGCGCTCGCAAGCAGCCTGCATGATGACGGGGCAGGCCACGGGCACTGCAGCGGCCCTGGCTGTAAAAGCGGGAGTGGAACCCAGAGAGGTCAATATCCCGGAGCTTCAAAAGACCTTGGCATCGCAAAATCAACTGATCTAGTTTTTTCGGAAAGCAGGCTTGCAGCAGTTCCAAATTTGTGGAGAGTATCGATGGCTTTGAAACTTCGCCTCCTTTCTTTTGCTCTGGGCGCCGAGGTCTGCGGTATCGATGTGTCGCGCAATTTGAGCGAGCACGAATTCGGCGACATTTATCGGGCCTTTCTTGAACACGGCATCCTGCTGTTAAGGAACCAGGGCATCACCCGTGAGCAGCATATCGAATTCAGCCGCCGCTTCGGCGAACTTGACCGGCACGATACACTGCCCCGCGACCGCCATCCCGACCATCCTGAGATTCTGCTGGTTACCAATGAACCGAAGCCTAGCGGAGCGCCGTCTGACAGCAAATATACCGGGCGCCAATGGCACTCGGACCTGTCTTTTACCCTGGTTCCGTCGATGGGATCTCTGCTCCGATGCGTCATCGCGCCCCCGGTCGGCGGCGATACGATGTTTGCAAATATGTACATGGCGTACGATGCGCTTTCCGCGGGGATGCAGAAGCTGATCGCCGATCTGCATGGGATACACGTCAGCGCGCGCAAGATCGTCGATCTTTCTCCCGAACGGGCGGCGGAGCACAAGCGCTTGAACCCGCCGATTGCCCAGCCCGTGGTTCGCGTTCATCCCGAGACTGGCAGAAAGGCGCTTTACATCGGCGAGAAGGTCAAATGTTTTGCCGGCATGACGCAGGAGGAAAGCCGTCCCCTGATCGAATACCTATGCCGGCATGCCTCGCGGCCGGAATTTGTCTATCGACACCAGTGGCAGGCGAACGATATCCTGATCTGGGACAACCGCTGCGTCATGCATATCGCGCTGGCTGACTTCGACGAGACCCAGCTGCGCCACCTGGAACGGACGACCGTCTTGGGGACGCCGTCAGGATATGTCTATCAGGGTCCGCTGCATTGAAGCGGCACGGCCGCGTATGAGGGCCGCGCGGGGCCGCACGGCGGCCCGGGTTCTCGCCGTTCTCGCCGCGTTTACGCTGGAGGCGGCGGCTCAAACCCCCTATCCCGCCAAGCCCATCCGGATCGTCATTCCGTTTTCCTCCGGCGGGTCCACCGACCTCATGGCGCGCGCAATCGGCGCGCGGCTCACCAGCGCCTGGGGCCAGCAGGTCGTCGCCGACAATCGCGCGGGCGCCGACGGCATAGTCGCCTCCGAAATCGTAGCCAAGGCCAATCCCGATGGCTATACGCTGCTCATGAATGCCATCGGCCACGCCGCGAATGCGAGCCTCTACCGTAAGCTGCCCTACGACACGCTGCGCGATTTCACGCCCATCATTCTGGCGGCCGACGTGCCGATGCTGCTCGCCGTTCATCCGCAACTCAAGGTGAGCACGGTATCGGAGCTGCTCGCGCTTGCGCGCGCGAAGCCTGGGCAACTCAATGCCGCGACAGGCGGCATCGGCGCATCGCATCATCTGGCGGTCGAGCTGTTCCGGATCGCCACGAAGATCGAGTTTCAGCAGGTCCATTACAAGGGCGCCGCTCCGGCGTTGCTTGAACTCGTGGCCGGCAGGATGGACATGATGTTCGCGCCGATATCGTCGTGTATCCAATACGTCAATGCCGGCCGTCTCAAGGCGCTCGGTGTGGCGAGCCCGCAACGGGTTTCAATTGCGCCGGACCTTCCCACGATCGCGGAATCCGGGGTTCCGGGTTATGAAGCGCGGGCATGGTACGGACTTGTGGGGCCGGCCGGCGTCAACAAGGACATCGTGCTCAAGCTCAACCGGCAGGTCAACGAGATACTCCGCGGCGCCGAATTCAGCGCGAGGCTCAACGCGCTGGGCGCTGTTCCCATGGGTGGCTCCGCGGAGGAATTTTCCGACTTCATCCGGCGGGAAGTAGAGAAATACGCGATGGTGGTGAAAGCTGCCGGGATAAGAGCCGAATAGCGATCATCCGGGCGGCGGCGTTCTGGGTTCCCAACCCGGTTAAAAGTGAGAACTCTTGGTTGGTTAGGGTGCCGCTGAGCTAACGGGTTCCTGACGAACAGCCGGTTTGTGCCGCGCACGATAGGGTGGGTTCGGCCAAAAGCGGTCGTACAAGGAGTGCCCCAAGACCAGGGCAAAGCGGTCATCATTCAGTTTCCGTGGTCGTGGCCGGGAACGATCAACACAGTCATTGGAGCGGAGACTGACAATTATGCCGAGTCGTGTAGCAAGAGATCGACGGGGCTGCTGACTTCCTTTAGATTGTGGCGCATGGCAATGTTAATTCTTTTCGCCGATAAGGAGCGTTCAGAAAAAGTGGATCGTTCCGGTTTCAACAAAATCGGCTATGTCACACAATCGCGACAGGTGATTTTCCCCTTCGGAAATCGTGTTATTCGAAAGGATTTACCAGACATAGAGAAGTTCCCCCATACACTTCGCTCGCTACCGGGCCCTCTGGAACCCAATAATGTCGAGAAATTTTTCTTGGAAAATCACCTAACACTCGACCTCTTCAATCTTGGAGTGTCATTTATTGCACGCAGGGATGCCGCCTATTTCTCTCATCCTATTAAGCTTCCCCGGCTTGAGCCAATCGACAAACATTCCAGAACTGAGCGGTGGGTCGCGCTGAAGGCAATCGTAACAAAGGCAGACTTACTGTTCACATTCGATTCCAGGAGCGTGTTCAGCAAGGTTATCGCTATGGTCGATGATAAAGGCCCGTGGAGCCATTGCGCCTCGTGCACAGGTGAAGGTACTGTAATTGAGGCGATAGCTTCTAGTGTATGCGAGCGGGCGATTGACATCTATGCAGACCCAAAGTATCGCCTAGGCCTCTATAGACCCACTTCCCCCTTACCCGAATCGCATAAAGCGATTCAACGTGAACACTTTGTTCAATTCCAACGCTCGCAGATTGGAAAGCCATACAGTTACAGGAAAGCCGCGATTACCGGATTGAGAAAGGTTCTTGGGTTAAGGCCTAGTGATATCCGCCTAACACCAAACGAACTTGCTATTCGTCCTGAATTGCGGCTTATATCGTATGTATAACTTTAACCATCGGATCAACCGAACACCCGGTAATTCCCGGTAAACCAAATGGCGACAGTGCACAAGAAATTCAGAAAGGCCATCCGAGCCGCAGACAAGTACTTGCGCAATAAGAAATACGTGTGCCTGTTTCCCGGATGTAAAGAGAAGGCCATTCGAAGTCATGCGATTCCAGGAGCGTTATGTATCGAGGCCCTTGCCGAGAACGGCGTGGTCTACACAATGGAACAGTCATTCAACGCGATGATGACAATGACGGCTGTTACTGATCCCATTGATGTTGTGACGGTACGCCCGCCCGCCGTTCGAGCTGAAGCAACTGCGCCGAGAATTATCAGATTAACTCCGAATGATTTTGTGAGAACGGTCACCGAGATGCCAGATTTCATCATCCAGGCATTTGTGCCCAATTAAGGGAATGGATCGTGCTACAGCTCAATTTGACCTTCTCAGGGATCTTTGGACCAGTTCATAACTGGAGAGCGGCTCCTTGGCTGACGGCGTGCGCCCGCAACAGGAATGTTGAACAACCGGTTACCGGAATTTCGAATGTCGGGTTTTGGGATATGCGAACGGCGGGAACGGGTCGTTTTTCACCCTTCGGCTGACAGGCGCTTCGCGGCCAATTCCGGACGGTCAAGGTCGCCTCCGGCGATGACTGCTCCTCGGCCAATGCGGCCACTGGCGGCATGATGAGGAGGAAATCGGCGATTCCGTTGCGAGCGTCCGCTATCAGCAAACTCGAACTCACACTTACGACCCGAAGCCGCCGGCCCGGTCGCTCCAAACCGGTCATAAAAACCGATTGAAGCGGACGCTCAAATTGCGGCAACGGAGCTCACTATGCGTGTTAGCTCGTGTGATATGCACCAGTACCTCGATGAGCAGACAGACTTCGCATACTGATGAAGCCGGGGGACTTCCACCCTATGGTGCGTCGGTGAGTGGTTCGTCGAGTCGATCGATCCTGCTGGTGCCCTCACAGGCGGTGTCTACTCGTAGTGAAGCGCGTCGATCGGATTGAGGTTGGCAGCCTTGCGAGCTGGATAGTAGCCGAAGAAGATTCCGACTGCCGCCGAGAACGCAAATCCGCCGAGGACCGCGGTGAGCGAGACCTGGGTCGGCCAATGTGCGAGCCTCGAGATGATGTACGACACCGCCAGCCCGAACCCGATTCCGGCCACGCCGCCGGTCACACTCAACAGCACGGATTCAGCCAGGAACTGGAGCAGCACCTGAAGGCGACGTGCTCCAATCGCCATCCGGATGCCGATTTCACGGGTCCTTTCGGTGACAGACACCAAGAGGATGTTCATGATTCCAATGCCGCCGACCAAAAGCGAGATAGATGCGACCATAGCCAGAAGCGCGGCCATGACCTGGCTGCTACTCTCCTGCGCTTGTGCGATCTGACTGAGGTTGCGGACGCTGAAATCGTCAAGTTGCCCATTCTGTATATGGTGGCGCCGCGCGAGCGTCGCAGTCACCTGACTGATCGCCGTGTTCACCTGGTCGGCCCCTCCGGCCTGGACGTAGATGCTGTTGACGTAGCCGGTCATCCGGGGGCTGATACCGAAGGCGTTGGGCGCGCCCGGATAGTTGGCGCTGACAAGATTCTGGGCCGTTTGCGGCGTCGCGACCCCTAAGACTTTGCGCTCGGCGGTACTGAACGGGATCATCACCACGTCGTCCTGATCCTGTCCAAGGCCCGTTTGCCCCTTGCTTGCGAGGAGCCCGATCACCCGCATGGGAACGCCCTTGATCAGGATGGTAGCGCCGACGGAATCCTCGCCTGGAGGAAACAGGTTCTGATAGACCGTCTGGCCGATCAAACAGACCGTCTCCGCGGCGTCGTTTTCTTGTTCAGTCATGACGCTTCCACTGGCGATGTGCCAACTGACAATGTCCAGATAGCTTGGCGTCACGCCCTGAATTGATGTGCTCCAGTTCCGATCTCCGTATTCAATCTGACCCGCCTGGCGGGTCAGGTAGCTGACACGCTGGACGGCAGGGTCGTCGCGCAGGATGGTCTGGGCGTCGACCACGGTCAGCGTTGAAGCGCTGCCCGCCCCAGCGCGGACGCCGCCGGCGGTCGTGGCGCCCGGCTGAACGACGACCATGTTCGTGCCCAAGCTTTCCAACTGCTTCTTCACCGCTGCGCTGGCGCCGTCTCCCACGGCGACCATGGCGATGAGCGCGGCCACCCCGATAAATACACCCAACATCGTTAAGGCCGAACGTAGCTTGTTGCGCGCTAGGGCCTGCAATGAAGCTGAGAGGATCATTGACAGAAAGGCCACGCGAAGACCGGGGGCCCCTTCAGGAAGCGCGGCGGTGCCTACCGTAGCTGGGACCGAAGCCGCGGCGCTGGTGTCTGATCGGTCCTGCGTTACAACGGCGACCTGATGCTCGTCGGAAAGGATTCGTCCGTCGCGCATCACGATCACCCGATCCGCATAGGCGGCGATGTCTGTCTCGTGCGTCACCACGATCACCGTGACGCCTTGCTCGCGATTGAGCCTGCGAATGATTTCCATGATCTCATGGGAGGTTCGCGTGTCGAGGTTGCCCGTCGGCTCGTCGGCAAGCAGTACAGCGGGATGGTTGATGAGCGCCCGGGCCAGCGCGATGCGTTGCTGTTGTCCGCCGGAGAGCTGATTGGGCATGTTTCGTTCGCGATCAGCCAGTCCGACACTCGCCAGCATTTCGCGTCCGCGATCATTCCGCTCGCTTGACGTCAGCGCCGCCCCGGACCCATAAAGTAGCGGCAATACGACATTTTCGAGCGCGCTCGTGCGAGCAAGCAAATTGAAGCTCTGAAACACGAATCCGATCCGCTTGCTGCGGATGTCAGCCAACTCCGGTTCGGACAGCCGCGCAACATCGCGCCCCTCAAATATGAATTGGCCGCTGGTCGGCCGGTCAAGGCAGCCAATGACATTCATCATTGTCGACTTGCCCGACCCGGACGATCCCATGATGGCGACGAATTCGCCGCGATCGACCGAAACGCTGACCCCCTGCAGTGCGCGAACTTCGGTATCTCCGAGCTGGAAAGTTCGCATCAGGTCGATAAGGCGAACGACGGGGTCGGTCATGCCGGT
>PLYS01000643.1:11464-14374 GCA_003153455.1 Betaproteobacteria bacterium
CCGAGCTTGGCCGCAGCGACCGGCGTAAATCGCAGCGCCTGCGATGGAACTCTAAGTACGTTCACGGCTTGGGCCGTGACGATCCGGGCGGTCGCCGTCATCCCCGGCTTGAGCAGCAGGTCGCGATTATCGACCGTGATCACTACATCGTAGGTGATCACGTTCTGCACGCTGACAGGCGCCTGCCGAACTTGGGCCGCGCGTCCCTGGAATGTACGTTTAGGGAAGGCGTCGACTGTGAAACTAGCGTTTGCCCCTTCAACGGCGCCAGCGATATCGGACTCGCTGACATTGGTGTCGACCTGCATTTTGGTCAGATCGGTGGCAATGAGAAATAGGGTCGGTGTCTGAAGGCTCGCGGCCACGGTCTGACCGGCAGTGACGTTGCGCGACACTACCGTCCCATCCACCGGCGAGACGATATTTGTGTATTCCAAATTAATCTGGGCGGCCTTCAGCGCCGCCGCCTTCTGGGCGATCTGAGCGACATCAAGGCTGACGAGCGCAACCGCCTGGTTATAGGCGTTTAGCGCAACGTCGGCGGAATCGTGGGAGGTCGAGTCTTGGCTGAACAGAAGATCGTATCGCTCGTGACTGATCTTGGTGTAGACAACATTGGCTTGGTCCTTGACGAGTTGAGCCTTCGCAAGGTCCAGCTCGGCCTGGTTCTGATCCACAATGATCTGGTACGGCTTGGGGTCGATCTTTGCACACAGCTGACCCTTGTGCACCCGGGTGTTGTAGTCGCAACTGAGGGTCACGATCGTGCCCGAGACATAGGTCCCCACCTGGACGACAACCACCGGATTGACCGATCCACTGGCCGTGATCATGACGACGACGTCGCCCTGTGTCGCCGCTGTCGTCACGTAATTCGGTGGCGCGGAGCGGTTCACTATCCAGTAGACGAACGCGCCGCCGATCACGACGGTCCCCCGCAACCACAAGCCCGATCAGTTTCCAATTCACGCGCCAGGTCATAATGCGACGCCTACCACCACTTCCAAATCTCGCGCAGCGCGTGTCGGTAAATGCGTGACATGCGCTTGCCCCCAAAATACCGAGGACAGAGGGGGTGCCTCTGCACATGCAGCAAACTGGAGAGCTAGGGTAACTAAAAGAATGAGTCGACCCAACATTAGACGCCAACACAAGACGGATAAGCCGGCGAAAGAAGCGTGCCAGCGCCAAACAAAATAAGCAATTTGCGAAGATTATTCAAGCATCTTCCCGACAGCCTGCGCGACCATTATGCCAAATCACGCAGAGGGCGGCAGACTCGCAAATTTTACCGGCAAACAGACATAGAGTGTCGATCGATCGTCAAATTGAAATAACAGCGACCGGCCGCTTTTGGCCGATAGTACGCGCTGGGACCTGGTTCCGCAAAGCTGCCGCTGGGCGATGCTGCAATTTTCGCCGTCATCCGCTTCCGGAGCCTGCCGGCTCCGTCTCGACGCCCAGCGATGACTGCGGCAAAATGGCGGCAGACGCGCGGTGCCCGCTGACCGGGCATGCATGAGACGGATCCGTCGGCTGCTCAACGAGTTGGGAGAGAGGACATCTGAATGCGCGAGGCAAGCAGGAAGTTGGCACTTGGCAAAGCCGCTGCAAAGAGCTCCTTGCAAGCCTCCTATACGCCCAAGCAGGGCCAGTACCTCGCCTTCATCTACTACTACACGAAGATCCACGGACGTTCGCCGGCAGAAGCTGACATGCAGGGCTATTTCCGGGTATCGCCACCAGCAGTCCATCAAATGGTCCTGAGTTTGGAGAAAATGAGGTTCATCGAGAGGACGCCAGGGCAAGGCCGCTCCATAAAACTGCTATTGCCCCGCGAGCAGCTGCCGGATCTGACGTGAGAGCATGACTGCTGTCCCTATCGATCAAAGACAATGAAGGCTGGTTTCACACCGATCAAGCTGCATGACTACGTCGAACTACACCTGCGCGCGAATCCCGACGCTGTTCGCGCCGAAGTGATCCGGCAGCTAGAATCCGCCATTGGCGCGGTTCGCGCCGGCGCTCGTTGCCAGTGTGGGGCGCAAATATGGATCATTGGCTCGGCACAGACTGGGCTGGGTTGCTTTCGCTGCATCACTGGGCAGCCTGAGCGTGACCACGACTACGAAATCAATGTTGCCGACGAAGACACCGTCAACTGACGGCAGCGACCGCGCCACCTCACTGCCTATGAGGTATCCAATGCGGCCGGCCGGTCGCGTACATTCGCATCTGGGGGAAACTTAATGGGACTGTCGTTCCGCATGTTTCTGCTCGACCAGGACGATGCACTGTATCGCCTGCCGAACACGAAGTTTGGGCAGATGCTCAAGGATCCGACAAGTCACCGCTTGCTCCGCTTTGCCGGGGCTCGGGTTCGCATGACCGATGTCGCCGTAGAGCTTCGGCGCCGTCAGCCGATTCGCGTCGTTAGGATCACATTTGCTTTTCTCACCTTTGACGGCGACGGATATTTTGACGCTAGCGCCTTCGATCGCCATCAACGGGCTCGCGCGGAGCTGGGGTTGGCGTCGCCGATCACTGAGCCTGGGGGCGCAGAGACAGTCGTCGATGCAGCTAATCGTTTCGTCGCCCAAGGGGGGCTTTGGGCGCCATCGAGAACCCTGCAGCGTCGCATTGACGCGACAGCTCTGGGGCAATTGAAATGCACGCAACTTTAGTTCAGTTGATCCCGTCCCGACTATTCGTTAACGGTGGCATACGAAAGCCTTAACCCTTTGCCTTGACTGACGGTCCCAGGTCGCTTATCCCCCGATAGGCCCGCCGCACAATCGGACTCCATTCAACCGAAAAGGAGTCCGAAATGGAAACCGTAAAACTCCACGACCCGTGGAACAAAGGCAAGCTCGTCGGTCAGAAGTCGCCCCTGAAGTTGAAAGATATCTG
>PLYS01000643.1:14482-14616 GCA_003153455.1 Betaproteobacteria bacterium
CACGTTTCAACCAGGCAGTACGCTCGCATCGTGCGCCGATGGGTCGGTTCTATCGGCCTCGATCCCTCTGCCTATGGCACCCACACGATGCGCAGGACCAAAGCAACCTTGATCTATCGTCGGACCAAGAACCT
>PLYS01000174.1 GCA_003153455.1 Betaproteobacteria bacterium
CGACCGATGTTAAAGATGGGTTAGCAATCGCGGTCAAACGGGTTGAGGCGAGGCGTTGACATCCCTACCGCAAACAGAATAGGTCGTAACCGGACACTGCCGGTCACCGATTCATTCTTTTCAATACCCCGTCGAGGGGTAATAACCACCAGCCCTGAACCAGGGTATCACTTTATTTCAGGACTTTGCTTTTCGTAGAGGGCATATTTACGGGGCGTTGTGGGTAGTTTTTGTACTGGTTGGCACCTTCGGTGCTAACCTCGACGTTGTTGTCTCAGTAATTACTCGTCGAGTTCAATGTCGATAAAGCGCAATTTGTTCTTGATCGACTTCGTCGCGCGAACAATAACCCGTCGGTTCACCATCGGCCCAATCAGATCGTCAATTGTGTCTTTAAGACCCATGATATGGACTGACATCCCGTCGACAGTCACATCGAGCCAGTCTTTGTCGAGGTGTACTGCCCGTAATATTCCAACGACGGAAGTTTCTTCTTCACCATCGGTTGTTTCGGGTGGGGATTGCTCGCGGAGCGTTTTGTTGATTGTGGATCGGTTTTCAGGCATTAAAAGTACACCGCTCGATTCTCCTGCCGCTCTGACCTCCATTTGGGCAAATGTTCGCCCCGTCGGCGCGAGGTTACGAGAGAGCTTTAAAAATGTAGAACGGTATTGTTTGTCCGGGACAATTGTTTCCAAAGCTTCCCGCTGTTCGTCGACAGTGGCTTTGAGTATCTCTAGGAAGTGCCAAGCGACCTGCCCAGGTTTGATTCCATCCTTAAAGAAATCTTTCTGTAAGGGCTCCTGAATCGCTACTGAGAATTGGTAGCTCCCTGGAGGTGCTTGGAACAACCAAGGGCGGCAGGCATCCTGGATTTCGCGAATTGGCCCACCGTGCAAACGATGCGGCATACCCTTTACGAATTCGATGGTTCGATAAAACAGCGCCTGGATAGTCTGCACTTTGTCGACAATAAGATCGAGCGGCGCACCGCCCGTTATGACCTCGCCGCCTTTAACGGACACAATAACCTGCCCAGGTAGAAAGGACACACCAGCCTCTTTCTTGGAGCCTTCTGTCCAGATGGCTTGCACCAGCGTGCGTAGGTCGATAGCCGCGAATTGCGGCAGCGTCTCGTTTGCCAGCATCGAAAAAGCGAGCTGTTCGGCGCGGTGGTGTTCCCGCGCTTTGAACCAGAGGGACACTGCGCTGATTGCCGTAATACCAAGCGTGCGTGCCTTAGAAGGTTCAAGCTCACGCAGAGCTCGTTCCTCCGCCTCTGCAGCCTGGGTATACAAGGTTTGGGCCTGGTCGGTCTGACCCGCTTGCCTCGCGAGCGATGCCTCAGACGCGAGAGTCTCGCTGCGTTGATGCCAGTCGGCCCAAGTCATGACGCATTACCTAGCTTGGCGATCACGATCACGCGCTCGCGAAAGCCCACCACCAACGCAATCGCTGGGAGATTGCTCACGCCAGCAGCGGCTTGGCCGATCTTCGCCTTGAGGCGCTGTTGAATCACAGATGGACTACCTTTGTCTGTACCGGACACTTCAAGGCGCACGCAGTCTTCAAGATCATCTGCACTAGCACCAAGTGGTGCCACGTAGTAGTCGGCGCCGGTCAGCGTTTCTGCGCGCCCTATCGCGACGAGGCCTTTGGCCAGCTCGATGGCCGCAAGGGATACGCCGTACGCACCGGCTTCGGTGGCATCTATTTCATTCGCCCATGCACTCTTCGTTCGTTGATCAGGGGCAACCCATTCGGCACTGCACTTCGAAGAATCGCCTTCGCAATCCAGCATTAGGTCAGCTGGTGGCTGGTGATGCCGGCTGAAGCAGACCGCCGCCGCTTCGCAATACCCGTCCCCGATTGCTTTGGTGACCCCGGGATGGCGATCCGCGAGTGCGATCAGAGGTAACTTGGTCGTCATTGCTTCGTCCCTGCCCATATCTGTTGCATGCAGAGGATTAAATCCCACTTGTAAGGCCGACGCATAAGCCGCATAGCTTACCCTTGTGTAAAATTTCGTGCGAGCAGTGCGTCGAAGGTGGCTTCGGCCTTTTGGGTGGCGGCTGCCTGTTGCGATTGGATCGAGAAGACATCCGGGCAACGGCGCTCACCGCCTCGCCGAGGAATTGCGCCATCACACCCCGACGCGCAGCCCCGACCGCGGGCCTGATTGAGCAGATTGCGCTATGCGCTTCGACAAAATTGCGCAAAACGCATATAGTTCGACCTTGATTGCCGTGCCGCGCCAGCGGCCGGGTCGTTTAACTGCTAATAAATCGTCCATTCATGAGTGATACCCACGCGGCTAACCGCCGCGAAGACCTGCGCCTGATCACCGGCCGCGGACGCTATACTGCGGACTGGAACCTGCCGGGCCAGTTGCATGCAGGCTTCCTGCGCTCCGATCGCGCGCATGCGGAAATCGTGTCGCTCAACGTCAAACCGGCGCTCGAATGTCGCGGCGTGGTGGCCGTATTCACCGGCGCCGACGCCCTTGCCGCCGGTTACACGCAGTTTCCCAGCCTGATGACTTTTACCGGTCGTGGTGGTGCGGCAATATTGAAGCCCGAGCGCCCGGCGCTGGCGGCGGGCAAAGTGCGTTTCGTCGGCGAAACGGTCGCGATGGTCGTTGCCGAATCGGCGCTCGCGGCACAGGATGCGCTTGGCGCGATCGATATCGAATACAACGATCTGCCGCCCGCGGTCAGCGTCGAAGATGCACTCGCGGCGGGCGCGCCGCAGTTGCATGCGAACGTGCCACGCAATGTGTGCTTCGAATGGGAAAGCGGCGACGCGGCCGCGGTCACCAAGGCATTTGAGCAGGCGGCGCACGTGACGCGCCTTAAGCCCGTAACCACGCGCGTAGCGCCGAACCCGATGGAGCCGCGCGCGTGCCTCATCAGTTACGATGCTGCGAGCGACAGCTATGATATTTATAGTTGTTCTCAGGGCATCAACATGCTGCGCCGGCAGTTTTCGGTGCTCACTGGCGTGCCTGAAGAAAAACTGCGGCTGCACTTGCACGACGTCGGCGGCAGCTTTGGCCAGCGCAGCGCGGTCTACCCGGAGTATGCGGCGCAGATGATCGCCGCGAAAAAGCTCGGGCGGCCGGTCAAATGGATATCGTCACGCTCCGAAGGCTTTTTGTCCGACAGCCATGGCCGCGGCATCGACATTGCCGGCGAGCTCGCCCTCGACCGCGACAGCAGCTTTCTCGCCGCGCGCTACCACTTCGATTGCGACATGGGCGCGTACCTGACGCCGACGGGTTGCGTCAGCCACTTGCGCAATCCGGCAACTTGCATGACCGGCGTCTACCGCATCCCCGCGCTCTACGGCAGCTTCCGTGTCGTCCTCACGAATACGGCGCCGGTTGCGGCGTATCGCGGCGCAGGGCGGCCCGATATCGCCTACGCCGTCGAACGGCTGGTCGACCAGGCCGCGAGCGAACTCAAAATCGATCGCGACGAGCTGCGGCGCCGCAACTTCATCCCGCTCGATGCATTTCCCTATAAGACACCGACAATGGGTGTCTACGAGCAATCGGACTTCGCCGGCTGTCTCGATAAGGCGCTTAAAGCGGCCGACTGGAGTGGCTTCGCGCCGAGGCGCGCCGCGGCGGTGAAGCGCGGCAAGCTTCGCGGCATCGGGATGGCGACCGTCATCGAAGGCACCGGCGCGGGCATATATCCCAAAGACCAGGTCGCGATCGAATTCGATGCGCAGGGCAAGCTCACGGTCTATACCGTCAGCCTGTCCTCGGGCCAGGGTCATGAAACGACGTTTGCGGCGATTGTCGCGAATACGCTCGGCGTGGCGCCGGAAGCCGTTACGCTGCGCGAGAGCGTTCAGGGCAAGGACCTGACGGGAAATCACACCGGCGGCTCGCGTTCGCTGGTCGGCGCCGGCAGCGTGTGCAAGCTCGCGGCGCAGAAGCTGATCGAGCAGGCCAGGCCGCTCGCCGCGGAGGAACTCGAGCTCGAGCCGTCGCAGATCGATTACTCCGAAGGGGCATTTCATCAACGCGGCGGCGAAAAAATGATCGGCCTGCTGGATCTCGCGCAAAAGCACGCAGGCAGGAACCCGCATCCATTGGACCTCGTGGCCGAAGGCACGGTCGGCTCGACATTCCCGAACGGCTGCCATATTGCCGAGGTCGAGGTCGACCCTGAAACCGGGGTGACCGAGATCGTCTCCTATGTCGCGGTCGACGACAGCGGCAATGTGATCGACCACAGCGTCGTCGAAGGGCAGGTGCACGGCGGCGTTGCGCAGGGCGCGGGGCAGGTGTTCGGCGAGCACGTAATGTACGACCACGGCAGTGGTCAGTTGCTGACCGGCAGCTTCAGCGACTACTTCATGCCGCGCGCGGGGTTTATACGGGATATTCAGATCAACGACCATCCGGTGCCGAGCAAAACCAATGTGCTCGGAGCCAAAGGCGTTGGCGAATCGGGCTGCACGGCTTCTCTGCCGACGCTCGCCAATGCCACGCTTGACGCGTTGCGGCCGCTCGGGATACAACATCTCGATATGCCGCTCACGCCGAGCAAGCTGTGGCATGCGATGCAAGCGGCAAAAACAAAATAGGGCGCTATGTTCGAGTTCAATTATCTGCAAGCCAAATCCCTGTCCGAAGCGGCCGCGTTCGTTGCCGCCAATCCGGACGCGAAGCTGCTGGCCGGCGGCATGACGCTGATTCCAACGTTGAAGCAGCGTCTTGCCCAGCCGTCGCATCTGGTGGACATAGGGGCGTTGCCGGAATTGCGCGGCATCGAGGTTGAAGCCGGTAAGCTCGTGCTGGGTGCGGCGACCCGGCATCACGAGGTCGCCGTGTCGGCAGTCGTCAGGCAGGCGCTTCCTGCATTAGCGCATCTTGCGGAGCAGATCGGCGACCCGCAGGTGCGCAACCGGGGTACCGTCGGAGGCTCGGTCGCGAACAACGATCCTGCCGCCGATTATCCCGCCGCGGTGCTCGCGCTCGGTGCAACGATAGTCACCACGCGCCGCGAGATCGACGCCGAGGATTATTTCCAGGGCATGTTCGCGACCGCGCTCGAAGCAGGCGAAATCATCGTGCGCTTAATGTTTCCGCTGCCGCAGCGCGCCGCCTATGCGAAATTTCCGCATCCCGCATCGGGGTACGCGATGGCGGGCGTTTTCATCGCTGAAACGAAGACGGGCATACGGGTTGCAGTGACCGGGGCGGGGCCCGGCGTATTCCGCTGGAGGGCGGCGGAAAGCGCGCTTACAACAGACTTGAGTCCGGCGGCGCTGGAAAAATTATCGGTCGATTCCGCCGATATGAACGAAGAC
>PLYS01000262.1 GCA_003153455.1 Betaproteobacteria bacterium
CGCGCTCGACACGCCGAGAGAAGCCCCCAACAGGATGACCGAACGCGCGGAGAATTCCATTCAAGTCTCCGATCCTGCCGATATGCCGCGAAGTCGAGTAATAACGTTGCGAGGGTTCGCGGCAGATATTCTAATTCAGCATCCAGGCGTTTGTAGGACTAGTCCGGCAAACTCGTATTAATCCTGTTCCTGTTTCACTCGGCGCGAACGCCGGCGTCCTTGATCACTTTTGCCCATCTGGCGATGTCGGCCTTGATGAAAGCGGCGAACTCCTCGGGCGTATCGCCTACCGGATCGAGGCCCAGACCCAGCATGCGTTTCTGTACATCGGGCAGTTTCACCAATCGGGCCATCTCGCCGTTGAGCTTCGCGATGATTGCGTGGGGCGTACGCGCGGGCACGTGCACGCCGTTCCACGAGATGAAGTCCGCGCCCGGCGCGCCTGCTTCTGTAATCGTCGGCACGTTGGGAAGCGCCGCTGAGCGTTTTGCCCCCGTCACCGCGAGCGCCCTCACCTTGCCGGACTCCACATGCGGCAGGCCACCCGACATCACGGCGAACATGAGTTGTGCCTGCCCGCCGATGACGTCGATGATCGCCGGGACGATGCCCTTGTAGGGTACGGAAACGATATCAATCTTCGCGCTGATCTTCAGCATTTCGCAGCCGAGATGGGCCGTTGTGCCCGGACCCGAGTGCGCGCAGTTGAGCTGTCCCGGTTTAGCCTTGGCAAGTTGGATCAGTTCCTGGACAGACTTGGCGGGCAGCGACGGATTGACGATCAGCAGAAAGGATGCCGTTGCCAGCAGGCTCACCGGCGCAAGGTCGCGCTCCAGGTCGTAAGGCAGTTTCGAATAGAGCGTCGCATTGATGGTGTAGCTGCCGGTCGTGCCCAGCAGGGTGTAGCCGTCCGGAATCGCCTTCGCCACCGTATCGGCGGCGATGATGCCGCCGGCGCCCGGCCGCTGGTCGACCACGACCTGCTGTCCCCAGCTGTCTGTGAGGTGCTGGCCGATCATGCGCGCCAGTACGTCGGGACCCGGTCCCACGATGAAGCGGATCGGCTTGGTCGGATAAGCCTGTCCTGAGTCTGTCGAACGGTTTTGCGCAAATGCAGTCGAGACAAACGCGCCGACAATCAGCACCAGCACAGCCAGACGAGTTATGCAGGTCATGTGAATTCTCCTATCCAGACGTGGCTTGTTCGCAAGAACGCCTGGGCGTCGCTATTTGTCGAGTGCAATCGCCCGCTTGAGCGCCGCCTCTTAGCCAATGAGGAGGGCGGCCCGTCCCGTGACCTGTCCCCGTTCCAGCCGCTCGTGCAGCGCCTCCGCGTCTTCCAGCAGGCGGATATCGCTGACCAGCGGCCAGACTTCCCCACGGGCGACGAGGTCGAGAGTCTCCAGGATTTCGGTGCGAGTGACGTAGCGGCTGCCCAGCAGGTCCTGCTCTTTCAGCAGCATATCGCGAGCCGAAGCCCGGAAGTGTTGCCCCTGTCCGGCACCGGCCAAGGTTACCAGACGCCCATGAATGCCAAGCGCCTTCGCCCCGGCTTCCAGCGTCGAGGCTTTGGAGACATAATCGATTGCGACATCGACGCCTTGCCCGCGAGTCATATCGAGCAACGCTTCCACCACATCGCAGGTCGAAGCGTCGACCACCTCGTCCGCACCAGCTTTGCGACACGCGTCGAACTTGTCGCGCGCAACATCCACCGCGATGACCCGGGCCCTTGCCCATTTTGCCATCATTACCTGGTGGATGCCGAGCCCGCCACCGGCGCCGAAAACCGCGACTGTCTCGCCAGCCTTGATCCGTGCCCGGCGCAACACCTTGTAGGGAGTGGCGAGCGCATCGGTGATGACGCCGATTTCGGCGGGATGTGCGTTGTAGTCCAGGCCTTCGGGCAGCTTAATGAAGATATGTGCGGGAAGCTTGATGTACTGGGCGTATCCGCCGTCGCAATCGCGCCCGACGTTGCCACCCGTGTTCACACACAATGGTTCCAGGTTGGCCACGCACCACCGGCAATGACCGCAGTTGAGGTAATAATAGGCAGTGACGCCGTCGCCGACGGCAAGGCCGGTGACACCGGGCCCGATCGAGACAATCTCGCCGGTAATCTCGTGGCCTATGATACGCGGAAACGCCGTAGGTACACGCCCGGCCTTCATGTGCTGGATGGTGAGGCCGGATCCGCAGGCCAATACCCGGGCCACGGCCTCTCCCGCGCTCGCTACGGGATCAGGAACCTCCATCAATTCGAACGGGGTGTTCGCTCCTTTCAGAACCATTGCCTTCATAGGTATTGTCCGTTGTAAGAAGCCGGGATCAGACCCCCGTAATTTCTCCCCGTTCCACCTGCTCGTGCAGCGCCTTGGCCGCCCGCCATACTGACGATCGGATCAATCAATTTGGGTTCAGCTCAAATGAAATGCCTGCTGCACGATGAACAGCGCATGCGCGCCTATTGTCTTTTGCCAGGATCGGGCAGCAACCCAAACATGGCGTTCGCCGCTTTGAGAAACAGTGTCCGGTTGACGCCATCAGAATGCAGAAACACTGCCGCGTCCCGAACCAGCTTTTCGACCCCGGTCTCCTTCATATAGCCGTAACCACCATGGATTTCCATGCACCAGGTAGCGATTTTCCAAGCGGCCTGTGAAGCCATCACTTTGGGCAACGCGGCCAAAGTCCTGTCCCAGCCGTGTTCCCTGTGGTCTGCCAACCAGGCGGCACGGTGGATATACGAGCGCGACGCATCGATTAGCATGCGCATTTCTGCCAACTGCGCGCGGATGCCGTCATGCTCGACCAGCAGCTTACCACCCTGCACGCGTAGCTTGGCCCACTCGATGGCTTTGTTGTGGAGCGCGACCGCCACGCCGAGGACGGTGGCACCGGCATAGGGGTTCGACTGCGGGGCAAATTCGCCGAATACGCTGGAGCCTTTGTCCACCGCACCGATTACGTTCTCGTCCGGAATAAAGCAATCCTGAAAAACGAGCTCGGAATTATTGGCCAGACGTTCCCCCATCTTGTCGTGCACGCGACCGATGGTAAAACCTGGACGGTCTCTTTCCACCAGGAAGAAGGTCGAACCGTCGGCCATCGTCTTTGCCTTATCAGTCTGCACCATCACCAGATAGTAGCTGGCCCGATTTCCATTAGAAATGAAGTGTTTCAATCCGTTGACGATCCAGCCGCCCTTGGTTTTCACAGCACTCGTGCGGAACGGAACCGGATGAGAAGTGTTTTTATCTGAACCATTGCCGGGTTCAGTCATGCCGATGGCGAGTATGCCTCGCGGGTCCTTGGCGAACTTTGGAAGAATGCGGGCTTGCTGCTCTTCGTTGAGCGCCTTCTGCATGAGTTGGGCGATCTTGAATGTCTGAGCCATGATTACAGAAACACCCATATCGCCTTTGGCGAGTTCCTCGAGGACCATGGCGGTGGTCAGGCAATCGGCTCCAAGGCCGCCCCATTTTTCGGCAAGCGTCATGGTGCGGATGCCGACCTCATGCGCTTTCTCGATGATTTCCCAGGAAAAGCATTTTTCCGGGTCCTGGTTGGCATCAAGCGCCGATGCCCTCGGTGTCACCTCATCTTTCACAAAACGCGCAACGGTTTCCAAGATCGCGCGCTGATCCTCGTTAAGGATGAACATGTCTTCCATTGATATCGACTCCCGCCTTGACTGAGTTTGAATTCCTGGGCGCGCGAGCGTGCATCCTACGGATCAGGATATCGCTCGATTCTCTTTCAGGCGCCGGTCTTCTGATAGGAGTGGAAATCCCTGCCGGTCGACGTCCACGGATGGGGAGCGATCGCCCACATGTCGCTCACGCAATCCACGACGACAGGCTTCTCCATGGCGAGCGCCTGCTTGATCGCATCGTTGAGATTCCCCGGCTTCTCGACCCGGATCCCGGCGCAACCGAAACCCTCCGCGATTTTTGCGAAATTGATTTCCGGGAAACGCCACATCTCCTGCGAACGGCCGCGCTGCTTGCCACCGTATGCGGCGTCGTTCAACCTGATCTCCTGGTTGAGCGCGCTGTTGTTGTTGACTACGATCACCGCATTGATCTTGTGTCGGCGCGCGGTTTCCAGCTCGGCAATATGATAATAAAGGCCGCCATCGCCCGTGAAACAAACGACGGGACGGTCCGGCAGCGCGCATTTCACGCCAAGTGTTGCCGGGAATCCCCAGCCGAGCGAACCTCCGGTGCGAAAATAGCTTTGTGCGGGATACTTCAATTCGACGAAGCGCGCCGTCCAGATACCCGCATGCCCGGTATCCGAAACAACCACGCCGTCGGGCGGCAGCACGTCGGAGATCGCCTTGCAGATGCGCTCGGGGCGCATGGGAGTCACATCCGCATTGCGCATCTCCGCATTCTCGGCACGCCATTCGGCCACGATTTTCTGGGACCGCTTCGCCCACTCGTCCGCGTCACGTAACTTGCCGCTCGCCGCTTCGGTCAACCTGCGCAGTGACGCTTTGGCATCGCCCAGTATGGACACGATGTTGGGGTAGTTGCGGCCGAGTTCCTGCGGATCGATGTCGAGCTGTATGACTTTGGTGCCGGGCTGCGGAAACATCCAGTTGTTAGTGACCTGCCCTCCGGTATGGCTGCCCACAAAGAAGACCAGATCGGCCTCGGCGATTGTGCGGTTCGCGCAGTCGCGCGAGTACGCGCCCGGCACGCCGACGGCGAGCGGATGCGAATCCACCATCGCGGCTTTCGCACTGAGCGATGTCGCCACGGGAATATTGATTTTTTCGGCGAATTCAACGAGTTCCTTCTGCGCCTGAGAGCGTATGACGCCACCGCCCGCGACAATGACCGGACGCTTGGCCGCGTCGAGCGCATCAAGCGCGGCTTTGACGCGCTGCATGTCCGGTTCCGGCCGGAATGCGGGCACGCGTGCATACGCGGGTTCCACGAGCGGATCGAGCTCCGCTTCCTGCTCAGTAATCTGCCCCAGATGACTCTGCACGCGCAAATGCACAGGGCCCGGCGCGCCCGAGGTCGCCACGCGAAACGCCTGGCGCAGGAGATCCGGCATGCGGCTCACATGATCGATCTGGGCGTTGAACTTCGTAACGGCATTAAACTGCGTGATGTCGTCCACTTCCTGATATGCATGCCGGTAGCGCGACATGGGCGTGGGCCCGCCGGTGATGGCGATCATCGGGGCGCCCGCCATGTAACCATCGCGCAATCCGGCGGCGAGATTTGAAGCGCCGATCATTTGCGCCATGCAAATGCCCGGCTTGCCGCTCGCCCGCGCATAACCGTCGGCCATGTACGCGGCCGCTTTCTCGCCGTGCACCATGATTCGCGCAATGGGCATGTCTTCCATTTCGGCGAAGGCTTTCAACATGAAAGCCGGCACGAAAAAAATATGGCTTACGCCATAACCCCGCATCATTTCCGCGAACAGCCGCGATCCCGTCATTTTCGGCATAGGTCCATTTCTTGTGAAGTGAAGCGCCATCCTACGCCTTTGTGCAGTATGATATAAAAGAATCTTTATCTATCGCTCGATAATCTGCGGTTATAGTCTCAAGGGGAAGCCATGAATCTGCGCCAGCTGCGTTACCTGCACGGCGTCGCCGAACAGGGATTCAATATCTCGCGCGCAGCGGAAGCGCTGCATACGTCACAGCCCGGGATCAGCAAACAAATCCAGCTCCTCGAGCGCGAGATCGGCGTCGATATTCTCTTACGCAAAGGCAACCGAATCGTCGGAGTAACGGAACCCGGCGAGGCCATACTTGAGGTCGCGCGCCGCATGCTCGGCGATGCGGAGAACCTGAAGCGCATCGGCGAAGACTATACGCAACGGAAAAGCCGGCTCGTGGTCGCGACGACGCACATCCATGCGCGCTACCTTCTGCGCGGGGTGATACTGAATTTCATCAAGCGCCACCCCCAAGTGCAGCTCGTGCTGCGGCAGGACAGTCCTTCGCAGATCGCCCGACTCGTCGCTTCGGGTGCCGCGGACATCGGCATTAGCAGCGAGCCGCCCGAGCTCGTGCGCGAGCTCCAGATGCTGCCTTGTGTGAAGCTTCAGCGCAGTGTGATCACCCCGCTGCGGCATCCCCTGCTCTCGGAGAGGAATTTGACGCTCGAAAAAGTCGCGCGATATCCGATCCTCACGCTCGACCCGAGTTTCGTGGGCGGCTCTGCCGTGTTGAGCGCATTTGAAGATGCGCACATAGAGACGAATATCGTGCTGAGCGCGATCGATGCGGACGTCATCAAGACTTACGTGGAGTTGGGGCTCGGCATTGCGATTCTTCCTACGATTGCCTACGAGCCGGCGCGCGACCGAAATCTACGCGCTATTGACGCGAGCAAACTCTTTGACCCGACGGTGGCCCGCATCGAAATTCGCAGGGGCCATTATCTGCGCAGCGACATGTATGACTTCATCACCATGCTCGCGCCGAACTGGGACCGGCAGGCGATAGAGCAAAGCGCGAAGATTCCGCCCATTTCCCGAAATACCTGCTGAGCAAGTTTAGGAGCGCACAGGATTGCCAGGATCTACAGCATCATCTGACCGCCGTTGACATGCAAAGTCTGCCCGGTGTTAGCGGAATAGTTGGTTTAGTTGAAGAACGCCTGCACCGCCTCAAGGAAGTCGCGGGAAACACGCTCGTTCATATCCTCACCGATCCCCAACCTTTCGATTAACTCGTTCTGGTATCCGAACATCTTGAACAGCAACGGCTTCAATTTGTCCAAATCGAAAGCCCAACCCACCATGCCATGCTCACCGGCCACAGTCTCACCCGGCAACAACAATGTTAGGACAAGCGGCACCGTCTCGTCGATCCGGCTAGCGAAGAAAGCCCAGTACGGCCATGCCTCAAACAGCTTGGTAAACCACTCCCTCACTTCTGGAATGGAATGAAGCTCGCGGGGGTCGTCGTCGTAGCCGTTGAACACCAGCGTTACAGCACCTTCGGCACTCATCGCGGAAGAACGGTCGCCAGAGAGACTTTTGAGCGAGGACAGCACTTCCGAAATATCGCCGGTGGCGATTGAGGCAGAATCGCAAACGACAACGATTTGCTGGTCTTTGACGGGGGAGAAGCGAGAGGTGGACATTAGCGGCTCCGGTAGCAGCGCGCAGCAGGGCGTTCCGATCGCGTGGTCATTGCTCGCGATGAAAGTGGTAAACCGGATGTCAACGCGCAACAGCCCAAAACGTTGAAGACGCGCCGGTCACCTCACGCCTTCCACAACCCGCGGGAAGGGCCAGAGTGCCTCGTCCCCCAAGCCACGCGCACGGGGTGCACCAGGCGCGCGAAGGCAATGGGTCGCGACTAGCGTCCATAGGGTAGGCTCTTTAAAGTGTCTCTGCTGAGCGCGAATCGAACCAAAGCCGACCTCCTGAGCAAGCAAATACGGCTTGCGGGAGGTCGAAACGGACGGATCGGCTACGCCCGACGCGTTCATATGATTTGGCCAGTGCCCAAAATGAGGCGAATTTCAACGAACAGTTAATGTCCAACGCGCTGCCTTATACTAGATCAATAAGCGCATGTGAGGAGAATCAGAAATGATGCTGGCAATCGAGAGCCTGTCGCCGCGGGCGGGCAAGACCCACGTGATCAGGGACAACGAGTGCGAAACCTGGCGCAGCGATTACACCGCGCGCAAGGTCGGCGTTCCGCAGCTGCTGCTGGTTGAACAAAAAATCCCCGGGTCGCAGATACTCCCACACTTCCACGATCTGGACCAGTTTCAGGTCTTCATGGATGACCATGGCAAGCTCGGCAACCATTCGATCATGCCGTGTCAGCGGGACCTTCCCCCACACGCGGGGGTAGGAAGATGGTCCGAATATTTCATTCATGACTGATAGACGCAGCGGTGCCCGACGCGAAGACGTGCGGCTCATTACCGGTCAGGGATGCTACGCTGGGGACTGCAATTTCCAGGGTCAGCTGCATGCATGTTTTTTGCGCTCCGACCGCGCACATGCGGAGATCGTGTCGATCAAGGTCGAACCGGCGCTCAAATGCCACGGTGTTGCAGCGGTATTCACTGGCGCGGACGCAATTGCCGCTGGTTATACACAATTTCCGAACTGGATGACTTTTACTGGCCGCGGCGGCATGAACGTCCTGAAGCCAGAGCGCCCGGTACTCGCCGCGGGTAAAGTGCGTTTCGTCGGAGAGCCGGTCGCGATGGTTGTTGGAGAGTCGCCGCTTGCGGCGCAGGACGCGCTCGGGGCGATCGAAATCGAATATCGCGATCTGCCCGCAGCGGTTACTGTCCAAGACGCGATCGCCGCAGGCGCACCGCAATTGCATGCCAACGTGCCCGGCAATGTGTGCTTCGAGTGGGAAGCCGGCGATTCAGCCAAAGTCGCCACGGCCTTTGAGCAGGCAGCACACGTGACACGGCTGGATCTTATCACTTCTCGCGTTGTGCCTAATCCAATGGAGCCGCGCGCGTGCCTCATCGATTACGACGCCGCGAGCGACAGCTACGATATCTATACATGTTCGCAAGGCATCGTCATGTCGCGCCGACAATTTTCAGAAATCACGGGCGTGCCAGAAGAAAAGTTGCGCTTGCATCTGCAAGACGTCGGCGGAAGCTTCGGCCAGCGTAGCGCCGTGTATCCCGAATATGTGGCGCAGATGATCGCTGCGAAGAAACTTCGTCGGCCCGTGAAGTGGGTGTCATCACGCTCGGAAGGTTTTTTGTCAGACAGCCACGGACGCGGCATCAAGATCACAGGCGAGCTCGCACTCGACCGCAACGGAAAGTTTCTTGCCGCGCGCTACGACCTCATGTGCGACATGGGCGCATATCTGACCGCGACCGGCGTGAATAGTCACTTGCTGAACCCGGCGATGTGCATGACTGGCGTGTACCGCATTCCTGCGCTCTATGGGAGCTTCCGCTTTGTACTGACCAACACGGCACCGATCGCGGCGTATCGCGGCGCTGGACGTCCCGATATCGCCTACGCCGTCGAGCGGCTGGTTGACCAGGCGGCATGCGAGATCAATATCGGCCGTGATGAATTGCGCCGCCGCAATTTCATTCCGCTCGACGCATTTCCATATAAGCCGCCGACTAAACCGCCGACGATAGGCGATTATGAGCAAGCGGACTTTGCAGGCTGTCTTGACAAGGCGCTCGAGTGCGCAAATTGGAGCGGCTTCCCGCAGCGGCGCGCCGCGGCGCGTAAGCGCGGCAAGCTGCGTGGCATCGGTCTGGCGAGCGTGATCGCGAGCACTGGTGCCGGCCTATATCCCAAAGATCAGGTTGCGATCGAATTCGATTCGCACGGCGGACTGAGCGTTTATACCGTAAGCCTCTCATCCGGCCAAGGTCACGAGACGACGTTCGCAATGATCGTCGCGCAAGCGCTGGGCGTGCCACCGGAAGCGGTCACGCTGCACGAAAGTGTTCAAGGTAAGGATCTCATCGGCAATCACAGTACCGGCTCGCGCTCGTTGGTCGGCGCCGGTAGCGTGTGCAAGCTTGCGGCACAGAACTTAATCGAACTGGCACGGCCGCTCGCTGCGAAGGAACTCGAACTCGAGCCGTCCCAGGTCTATTACGAGGATGGCGCGTTTCACGAACGCGGCGGCGACAAGGTGATCGGTCTACTCGATTTAGCCCAAAAGTACGCGGGCAAAACGCCACATCCGATGAATCTCATAGCCGAAGGATCGGTTGGATCCACGTTCCCGAACGGCTGCCATATCGCCGAAGTCGAGATCGATCCTGCCACCGGCGTGACCGAGATCGTTTCCTATGTCGCTGTCGATGACTTCGGTACCGTGATCAACCCCACCATCGTCGAAGGACAGGTGCACGGGGGCGTCGTTCAGGGCGCAGGACAGGTGTTCGGCGAACACGCCATTTACGACCCGGACAGCGGCCAGCTACTCACAGGTAGCTTCGGTGATTATTTCATGCCGCGCGCGGGGTTTATACGGGGCATTCGAACAAAGAGGCATCCAGTACCGAGCAAAACCAATCTGCTGGGTGCGAAAGGCGCCGGCGAATCCGGTTGCGTCGCATCGCTACCGACGCTTTCCAATGCCGTGATCGACGCTTTGCGGCCGCTCGGAGTACAACATCTCGATATGCCGTTCACGCCGAGCAAGCTGTGGCACACGATACAAGCGGCAAACAAGCGATAGCGCTACAGACTCGGTTTAAGCTCGAAAGTGCGTGAGGTAGACGCACGGGATATCAATCCGCGCGCATGCCAGATGCTTCTATCGTCTTGCGAATTTTTTCATTCTGCGCCCGAAGGAAGGATGCGAATTCCTGCGGCGTCGTGCCAATGGGCTCGGTACCGAGGGCTTGCATCTTTTCTCGTATCTCCACTGGTTTCAATGCGTTGATGACTTCGGCGTTTACTTTGGTAATCACGGCATCCGGCGTCTTTACTGGCGCCATTAATCCGTACCACCCGACCATTTCGTAGCCCGGAACGGTCGCTGCGATCGTTTCAAGGTCGGGTGCAAGCGGCGTACGCTTTAGACTACTCACACCCAGCGCTCTGAGCTTACCCTGCTTAATGTGAGGCAATGCAGCCGGCATTACCGAAAACGCGAGCTGCACCTGGCCTCCCATTACGTCGATAAGCGCGTACACGACGGACTTGTAAGGCACATGCACGAGTTTGGTATCCGACATGACATTAAACATTTCGGCCGCAAGGTGCAAAGCTCCGCCTACACCGCTAGACCCGTACTGCAATACCCCTGGTTTCGCTTTGGCAAGTGAGATGAGCTCCTTCACCGATGTCGCCGCCACGGACGGGTTAATGACTAAAACATAGGGGGTTGAAGCGATCAAAGAAATCGGCAAAAAATCTCTAATCAAATTGTAGGGAAGTTTCTCGAGAAAAAGCGGACCGCTGATTTGCTCCAAATTGGCCATAAATAATGTGTAACCATCGGGCGCAGCTCTCGACGCGATCTCGGCGCCTATGCTGCCGGCCGCGCCGGCCCGGTTGTCGGAGACGACCTGTTGTCCCCAGTCTTCCGTAAGTCGGCTCGCGATGAAGCGGGTGACGACGTCGGGTCCCGAGCCGGGCGCGCTGGGAATTATGATCCGAATGGGTTTATTCGGATAACTGTCCGCCGCAATCGCAGGAATGCCTGGCAAACTGAGCATCAAAGTTGCCACGCAGCATATCGCGCCGGAAATCGATGTCTGCCGTACGATGTTCATGGTTCGCTTCTCCCCTGATAAGTCGTGTGGATAGGCATCAGGCCGTGAGCGCCTTAACGGACATGATGCGAAGGATCGTGCTGCCCGCCAAATGTGTCCAAACAGATGCATCACGCACTAATTTGTCTACGGCTAAATCCATCATGTCACCCGCTGCTGCGTAGATCTCCATGTTGAGATGTGTGACCCGCTGCACCACGTCCTTCGAAAATATCATGACAAACTGCGCGTTTACGAAGCTCGCGTCCTTCTCTCCGCGCGAGGCCCTTTCTCTTTCCCACGCGGTTCGCATAACGAAGGCGCGCAAGGCCTCGGTGATCACGTGCATTTCCGACAGCTTGAGCTGGACGGTTTGATAGTCGACGAGCCGTTTGCCGTCTTGGCGATGAGTCCGTGCGTGCGCGACAGCCATTTCTACCGCGGCGTCACAAATTCCCAGCGCGTTTGCAGCAAGCTCGAAATCGCCAAACTGAGATGCATCGCCACCGCGCGCTCTGAAACCACCGTTCACTTCACCGATGATGTTCGCGTTCGGCACACGTGCGTCGTCGAAAATCAGTTCCGCGTTCTGGTAGAAGCGCCAGCCGCTCTTGTTGAAAACCTTGCCCACACGCAGACCCGGGGTGTCACGCGGAACGATGAAGAGCGTGGTTCCCTCCCTGATATTGACATCCGGATTCGTCCTCGTGCTTACAAAGAACAGCTTGCCGACATTTCCGTTTGCGATGTAACACTTTCCACCGTTGAGTATCCACTCGTCACCGTGCCGTTCAGCTCTGAGTTTCCACCCTGCACGGGGATCATTCTCGGGCGGCATACGATTGTCCGAGCTGGCGTTCGGTTCCGTAGCGGCATACCCCAGCAGGTAGGTATCGTCCGCAAGGAATGGCTTGAGAAAACGTTCCTTTTGGTCAGATGTGCACACAAGCGCAATTAGACGGCTCCACTTCCAGCATTGACTGAAGGTTTTCGCAATTGCGCTGTCCGCCTTGGCGAGCTCCGCAATCACTGCGGCCTGCGTGACGAGATCTGCGCCGTGACCTCCCCACTCCTTGGGCACTGCAAGAGTCCGAAAGCCCAGTTTCGACCCCCTTCCGATAATGTCCCAATCAAACGTCTCGCGAGGATCAGAGATGCAGTGGCGCTTGAGCGAGATGGGCGCTATCTCCTCCTGCGCAAACTTGCGGGCTTTCAATTGCCAAACGCGTTGTTCTTCGTTGAGTGAAAAATCCATGGTTCTTAATCCTGTCGCATTCCTGATGTTTTCACAGCCCTTCTCATGACTGCGAGTTGCCTCGTGATGAAAGAGCCAAATGCCTCCGGAGTAGTGCCGATCGGCTCGGCTCCCAAGGAAGATATCCTTTCGACCAAATCCGGTGACTTCAAGCCCTTGTTCACTTCAGCACTCACTTTTGCAATGATATGAAAGGGCGTCTTGGCAGGTGCCACGAGCCCGTACCATCCGATTACTTCATAACCCGGAACGGACTCGGCAACGGTCGGCAGTTCGGGCGCAAGGGGCGTACGCTTCAGACTCGTCACAGCGATGGCTCGTAATTTTCCCGTTCTGACCAGCGGCAATGCTGCGGGGACAGCAGCAAAAGTAAGATGAAGCTGGCCTGCCACCACATCAGTGAGCGCCAGTGTCACTGACTTGTATGGAATGTGCACTATCTTGATACCGGTCGCATTGGCCAGTATCTCGGTAGCCAAATGAATTGTTCCACCGGAACCGCCTGAGCCGTAATTGAGGAATTCCGGTTTCGATTGCGCAAGCGCGACGAGATCCCTGATCGAGCGCACTGGAAGTGACGGTTGAACCACCAGCACGTAAGGTGTCGACGCCACCAGTGTGACCGGGGAAAAATCTCTCGCGAAATCGTACTTGAGTTGCGAAAAGAAGGCGGCGCTGATGACATGTTGCGAATTGGCCATCAGCAGCGTATATCCATCCGGGCTGGCGTTTGCGGCAATTTCGGCGCCTATGTTGCCCGCGGCACCGGCGCGGTTATCTGCAATGACCTGCTGCCGCCAACTCTCCGTCAACTTTGCCCCTATGAGCCGTGAGACGACATCGGGACCCGAACTGGGCGCGCTGGGGATCACGACACGGATCGGTTTGTTTGGATAGACCTGCGTTGAGACGGCTCCGGAGGCAACGGAAAACCAACCAAACGCCAAAATACCGATCCAACAGACAATCGAGATCGAAGGTTGCATCAAGCCCATCCCCTTTTTTGGAACTGTTATATGCCGCACATATCAGCTAATGGGCGGAAGGCATAAGCGCTACGCCTGCCGAAAATCAATGTAGAGGCGGCGTGGAGGCGCGGTACCGCTAGGGTTTGACGGCGCCTGCTGCGATGACCCGCTCTCGCGGTGTCGATCTCGCCGAGTCGTACCCNNACAGCTTATGCCGCCTCCTCAGGAGCTCCGTCTTGGCTTTCACGTACAGCTTCTCGGAACTCTTCGAGTTTTATTTGGGCTGTTAGACTCATCACCAATCTCCCACTCGTCCATTCCTTGCAAAGCACCCTGAACCAGGGCTCCGTCCCTCCACGGTCGTTACCCGCTTCATCGGTACCAT
>PLYS01000131.1:0-5459 GCA_003153455.1 Betaproteobacteria bacterium
GAAATCGCGGCGGTGAACAGAACCAATGCGCCCGCGACCGAATAAGATGGCATCGGTCTCACACTTTCTTCCTGAGTTCCTCCACGGAACTCGCGAACTGACCGTCGCGGCGGGTCAAAGCGCGCGTCACCGACCGGGTCGCGCCGAAGGTGGGAATAAATGCCGAATTTGCATGCTCCGGACCGAAAACGGCGACGGGTTGGGCCTCGTAGCATACGTCGTTGCTACCCGCATTCAACATGGTGCCCGCGATCGTCGTCAGTATGCCCACGGCGGTGAGGCTCTCGTGGTCGTTGACGTTGTGCGGGCATTCCGCGCCGACCACCGTCACCGTGCTCGCTTCGGCCGGGAAGCCGCGCTCCACATGCAATGGCTCCCAAGGGCTCTCGGCCTCGTTTTCAGCCACGCAGTAGCTGTACTTCGCCGGGGAGCCAAAGGTCGACATGTCGCCCAGAGCGGGAATAGCGCCCCCGATGTTTACCAGGTAAAGCCTGTTTATCGCCTCGAAGTCGTCTTCGGCTTCGATACTTGCGCCCTGGGTCGTGAGGAGTCCGGCAAGATCACTCACTGCAGTCGGTCCTTGATCAGTTTAACCACCTGTGGGAGCGCCACCAGGACACGTCCTTCCACTTGCTCGATCGAAAGACCGCTTCGACTATCATCGCCAGAAGGTGGTCGGCATTGCCTTTGCTGTTATCGAGAACGCCGAGGCGGATTCCCCGCTTCTCAATTTTGCGCTGCGTCACAAGAACGCCCGGCGGGTGCGTCGGTGCCGGCGCGTCCGGTGTAACCAAGGTGATTCTATGAGTCATGTATTCCTCTTGCGATGCAGCTTAGTAGTCTGGTTCATAAATTTGGCAACGTATTATCTACTGCTACCTGCCGAGGAGTAGTTCATCTGCCCGGGTTTGGCCTTGACGAGTTCGATCAGTTCGCGCATCGACTTGATGCGCAACGCCGGCGCCACGACCAGCACATTGGGCACGTCCGCAACCAGCGTGACGCCCGCAAAATCCTTGAGTGTGTCGTATGGAAGCTTGCGGATGTAGGAGGCCGTGAACGTGTGGCCTATGGATACCATGACGAGCGTGTGGCCGTCAGGTGACGAACGCACGAGCATCTCCGACGCGAGGACGGCGGCCGCGCCAGGACGGTTGTCCACGACCACGCCCTGCCCCCAGTTGTCCGCCATTTTCTGGGCGATTTCCCGCGCCAGAACATCGGTCCCGCTTCCCGGCCCAAAGCCAACCAGAATGCGTATCGGCTTGGTCGGAAATTTTTCCTGCGCGTGCGCTGCGCCCGCCGCCAGCAATGCGCACCCCATGACGATCAGATTTCCAAATTTCCGCATGAGCTTCCCCGTGATCAGGACAACGGCATTATTTTACTCGCGGCAAGCGATACCGTCGTACTGCGCTGCGAAATGAAGAACATGCTCGGCACACGCCGCGGGCTTTAGCGTCAGGATGGCGTGGGACTCGGTCGGCAGGTGGATCATGCGCAGGTTCCTGATTCCCGCGGCAAGCAATTCTTCCTGCTCCGAACTGGTGATAGTGCCCGCGGCCGGGTAAAGGCCCAGCACCGGCGCCTTGATGCGGGGAAGGAAGTCTTGCGCATTGGCATGCCGCAACAGGCCATAGAGGCCGCACAGCACCTCGGGGTCTGATTTTCCTATTTCCTCTACGTACCACTGACGCATCCCCGGATCCGTCCCTGCCGGAAAAAAATGCGGCGCGCCGTAGATCGCAGCTGCCCACTTCTTGGTACCCATCGTCCGCAGCGCTTCTTCCCGCGTAGGGTAGCCTCCGGCGTAGGCCTCCTGGCTTTTCTGATTTTGGTACACCGGCGCCGATACCAGGCTGAGCGTGCGCACGCGCTTCGGGTGTTCGGCGGCTAACGCCATGCCGAGAATGCCGCCAAACGACTCGCCGCAGAAATGCACGGAATCGAGCTTGAGTTCGTCCAGCACTGCCGCGATGTCCTCGATATAGCATTCCACCGTACTCTCCGTCGCGGGATTGAAGTCGACAGGCGACTCTCCGTGGCCCCGCAAATCCGGCCGCACGATCCTGTAGAAACGGGATAAATACGGCACCCAGCCGTGCCAGAACCGCGATGAACGCGCATAGCCATGCTGAAGAAGGATGGCGCCGGATTTCTTCCAGGGGTCGGTGAAATCGTCGATCCGGTAATGCAACGTGGGTTTTGTTTTTCTCCTGAAAAACGGCATGGCGCTCCTCTAATTGACGTGGGCATTGGCCGAATGTAGTGTAAGCCATCCTGATTGCCAACTGCAGCGCGCGGCGATTCCGGGTCAGAGCTTGCTTTGATTCCTGCGCTTGAACAAGAGGGGAGGACCAACATGGCGACGCAAATTCAAGCTTGCGGGAGCATGCAACGACTCGAAGCAATGACTTCGTTACTGCTTGCGGCCCTGCTGTGGGTGACGGGACAAGCCTGCGCAAACCCGGCGATGACACCGCCGCTGGCCGATGCCGCGGTAAATGGGGTCAGTGTAAGATTTCCATCAAGCGCGAAGCCTGCGCCACGAAAAAGTTACACTGCCCCCATTTATTTTGCCGATAACGTTGGTGTTACAGCCTACAAGGTGTATCGGGGTGGGGTCCTGATTGCGACGTTGGGCAATGTGACGAGCTACAGCGACACACGGCTCGCGGCCTTGACGACATACAGCTACACGGTGCAAGCCTGTGACGCGGCGGGCAATTGCTCTGCGCAGAATGCGGCCGCGACGGCCACGACGGTGACGGTGCCTGCTTTCCAATCCGGCCTGCAATACTATCCACTCCCGCATCCAATTCGCCTACTCGATACCCGACCGGGCGAGATGGCGGCTTGCAATAACCCCGGCACGCCGCTCACTGGCGGCACCCCGCTTCCTCTCCTGGCGCGCGGGGCTTGCCAGGGCGTCCCCATCCCGTCCAACGCCCAAGCCGTTGTCGGCAACGCCGCNNCCAGCAACGCCGCGCAGCCCTTGGTTGCCAACCTCAACTACAACGTCAACGACATCGTCTCTAGCGCCTTCACCGTCGGTCTGGGGACGGACGGCGCGCTCAGATCTTCGCCAGTTCGACGACGCACTTCATCGCCGACTTGACGGGCTACTTCGCGCCGTAGGTAAATGGGTGTAACTTTTCCATCATCCAAAAGGTCCCCCCTGCTCACTTGGCATTACGGAACGGGCAGGTCGACCCCCGTTTGGGCGGACGTGTCGCTACACCGCATTACAAATCGAGAGCAAATTTCACAGCCTTTTGAATTTCAGCCATCTTTTCATTTCGGAGCAACGCAATCCTTTTTGTTAAAAGCTCTTTCCGTATTGTCATAATGGTATCCAGATTTGCCGCGCACCTTGCCGGCAGTCCATCTTCGGGGCCAAGCGGCACTTCTACAGGGATGCCCCTGATTGTCCTTGTAACCTCCGCCACTGTTACCGCATTTCTGACGGCATAGGCTTCGTCCCTCGAAAGCAATACCACCGGACGTTTTCCGATGGGCGCCGGAAGGCTGGCCCACCATACCTCTCCCCGTTTCATCTCCAATCCTCCGGGGCCAAAATATCCAGCGAAGCCTTTTCAAGAGCTTTTATTTCAGGCAGTTTTTCAGGATGTTTTCTATAGCCCTCCTCATAAAGCCTTGTAAGGCGCTCCTTTTCTGACTTATCCCTCAAAAGTCTTATGGCTTCGGACACAACACCGCTCCGTGTGCTGCCATCCTCTTTTCTTATAGCTTCTATTGCCCTGTAATCATCGGCGCTTATGCTTATCGCCAGCTTAACGGCCTTTGGCATAATGACTCTCCGGTAGTATTAAAGTCATACCATAGTATGAATGATGACTGAAAGTCAAACATTGTACAAGGCGGGGCAAAGGCGCTATGTGTCAGATATGAGAAAAACACAGGTAACAATTGGGGTCACCCATTAGTGAAAATCCCGGCTCGAAGTCTCGAGCCTGCCCAGCAACGCGCTGTGATCGATGAGCCGCTTGGCGACGAGGTGCACGACTTCGCCTTCGCGTTCAACTACGCCGTACACGCCCATCAGCCTGGAGCCCAGCAGCTCGCGGCGCTGTGAGTCGGCGAGATCGCGCCACACGATCACGTTCACGCTGCCGGTTTCATCTTCGAGTGTGACAAACACCACCCCGGAAGCGGTATCCGGCCGCTGGCGGCCGACGACGATGCCGGCCGCGCGGGCCAAACGGCCGTGCGGAAACTGACGCAGCTCGGAAGCCTGAACGAGCCGCATGCGCGCAAGCCGCGGCCGCAGCAGCGCCAGCGGGTGGCGGCCCAGCGTCAGGCCCAGGCTCGCATAGTCGGCAACCAGGTTCTCGCCTTCGCTGGGTACGGCGAGCTGCGGCGAGCTTTCATTTATCGGCGCATCGTTCAACAGCGCAGTCGTGTTTTCGACTCCCGCGACTTCCCAGTGCGCAGCGTGCCGGTGTTCGGCCAGCGAACGCAGCGCGGCTGAGGCGGCAAGCAGCTTGAGATCGCGCTTGTTGAGTGCGGCGCGCCGCGCGAGATCGACCACGGACTCGAATGGACGTTGCGCGCGCGCTGCGACGATACGCTGNNCATTCCCACGCGCTGGCCGCGATATCGACCGGCCGGACTTCGACGCCATGGCGGCGCGCATCCTGCACGAGCTGCGACGGCGCATAAAAGCCCATCGGCTGGCTGTTGAGGAGTGCTGCGAGGAACGCCGCCGGTTCGTGGCGCTTGATCCACGCCGAAACATAAACCAGCAGCGCAAAGCTCGCCGAATGCGATTCGGGGAAACCGTATTCGCCGAAACCGAGGATCTGCCGGTAGATCTGTGCGGCGAACTCACGCTGATAGCCGCGCTCGAGCATGCCCGATATCAGCCGCTCTTCGAAGTGTTCGAGCCCGCCTTTGCGCCGCCATGCCGCCATCGAGCGCCTGAGCCGGTCGGATTCGCCGGGTGTGAAACCCGCTGCCACCACCGCGAGCTGCATCACCTGTTCCTGGAAGATGGGCACGCCCAGCGTGCGCTTGAGCACGTCTTTGACCGCCGCGCTCGGATAAGAAACCGGCTCCAGCCCCTGACGCCGGCGCAGGTAAGGGTGCACCATGCCGCCCTGGATCGGGCCGGGGCGCACGATCGCGACCTCGATCACGAGGTCGTAGAAATTCGCGGGCTTCAGGCGCGGCAGCATGCTCATCTGCGCGCGCGATTCGATCTGGAACACGCCGACCGTATCCGCGTGTTGGATCATCGAGTAAACCTGCGGGTCTTCAGGCGGAATGTCTGCCATCGTAAAGCGCGTGTCCCGGCGCTGTCCGATCAGGTCCAGCGCCCGCCGGATCGCCGACAGCATGCCGAGCGCGAGCACGTCGACCTTGAGCAGCCCGAGCGCATCGAGGTCGTCCTTGTCCCACTCGATGACGCTGCGGTTGGGCATCGCGGCGTTTTCGAT
>PLYS01000131.1:5481-5958 GCA_003153455.1 Betaproteobacteria bacterium
TCAGGCGGTCGACCTGCTGCAGATCGAGGCCAAGCGCCTTGCCGACGTCGCGGATCGCGCTTTTGGTGCGGTAGGTGATGACCGTCGCGGTCAGCGCCGCGCGGTCGCGGCCGTATTTCCGATAGAGATACTGGATGACTTCCTCGCGCCGCTGGTGCTCGAAATCGACGTCGATGTCGGGTGGCTCGTTGCGTTCTCTGGAGATGAAACGCTCAAACAGCATGCTCATGCGCGCAGGATCGACTTCGGTGATGCAGAGCGCATAGCACACCGCCGAATTGGCGGCCGAGCCACGGCCCTGGCACAGGATGCCGCGATCGCGGGCGAATTTGACGATGTCGTAGACGGTGAGGAAGTAGGGCTCGTAGCCGAGCTCAGTGATGAGCGCGAGTTCGTGTTCGATCAGCTTGCGCACGGGGTCCGGAACGCCGCGCGGAAAGCGCCCGCGCAGGCCTTCCTCGGTGAGCGTGCGCAGGT
>PLYS01000203.1 GCA_003153455.1 Betaproteobacteria bacterium
CGGTGAGCGGTTGCGCCGCGCGTGCAATTTCGATCAGCGCTTCGCGCGTATCGGCAATGGTCGCAAGCTCGAACTCGCCGTCAGCGGCGAGGACATCGGGGTCGTTGCCGATCCAAAGCTTGGGTTGCGCGAGCTTCGCTTCGCTGTAGAGCGTGGTGCGCATACCGGTGCCGCCGACGAAGAACAGTACATCGTGTGGGGCAAGGCGCTCGGCAATCTGCTTGCGGCTGGGCGGCAGATAGCCGGCGTAGCAGGGCGAACCGCTGGAGATCGGCAGCACGGCGGTGTAGGGCGAGACGTAAACCGGTGCAGCGAACATCTGCGCCAGCTTTTCGAGCGCCGCGCTGGCGTCGTTCCAATGCACGTCTTCAGCGGCGATCAGCACCGGCCGTTTGGCTTTCGCCAACACGCGCGCATAATGCTGCGCCATGGCCGCCGCGAGCGCGCCCAGTGCCGGAGGTTTTACTCGCTCCGGTATTGCGTCGAGTTCCTGCTCGAGCAGATCGGGCGGACAGATCAGTGCGACGGGGGCATAGGGCGGCGTCAGCGCGGCACGCAGCGCGCGGCGGATGTTGAATGCTGCGTTGTAACGCGTGTTGAGGCAGAACACGGCTTTGCACACCGAGCCCGCCATTTTCTCGAGCGGGCCCCACAGGATAGGCTGCGTATGCAGAAAGCGCCGGTCCTGTCCGCCGATCAACACCAGCAGTGGTGTCTGCGCGATGCCCGCGGTGTAGAGACCTCCCATGCCGTTGCCTAACCCAGGCGCCACGTGCAGATTGACGACGCCAAGGCAGCGATTAGCGCGCGCATATCCGTCGGCCATCGGCGCCGCGGAAACTTCGGAGAGCGCAACGACGTATTTCAGCTTGCGGCGGCGTTCGCACAGGCGCACCAGCGGAATTTCGGTGGTGCCGGGATTGCCGAAGATATGGCGCACGCCATTGGCTTCCAGCGTCTGCAGTAGCAGTTCAGCGATTTTCAATCTAGGGTCCTCCACTGGTGCAAACAACCTGGAACGCCATTAGAATACAACGCTTGTCCATAACAAACCATCCGGAGGATCCCGATGAAGCTGTTTGGCTCGCCGTTTTCACCGTACGTGCGCAAGGCGCGCGTGCTGCTCAACGAAAAGAACATCGATTGCGAGTTCGTGATAGAGGATCCGTGGCCGGCCGAGAGCAAGATTCCGAGCATGAACCCGCTCGGCAAGGTGCCGGTGCTGCAGATCGGCCCGGACAATTACCTCTTCGAATCGGAACTGGTCGTGCATTACCTCGACCACCTCGAAGGCAAGCCGCTGCCGCCTGCTGATGCCGCCGGCTACTGGCAATCCCAGTGGTGGCAGGCGCTCGGCAACGGCATGATAGATGCGACCATCGCGCGAATACTCGAATCACGCCGGCCGGCTGAAAAACAGATGCCGGAAAAGATGGAACGCGAGGAAGCTCGTATTGCGCGCGCGTTTGCCGCTGCCGCCAGCGCTTACCAGGGCGGGCAGTTCCTCGTCGCATCAAAATTCAGCCTCGCCGATCTCGTGCTGGGCGTCGCATTTCAATATGTCGACATCCGCTATCCGCACGACTGGCGCGGCAAGCATCCGCGGCTCAAGCAGTGGTTCGACGGTATCGCGGCGCGCAAATCGTTCCGGGAAACGCTGCCGCCGGGATTTACGCCGGTGCAATAACCGCGGCTTCGTGCAAATCAACCAGGGAGTGAACCGTGAAACTACTGTATTTCGATGACTTCAAGCTGGGTGTGCTCAAGGGGGATACGGTAACAGACGTATCGTCCGTAGTGCGGGACATCCCTCACACCGGGCCGCACAACCTCATCAGCGGCTTGATCGAACGCTTCGCGGACTACAGGAAGCGGCTGGAGGAAGCAGTGGAGAAGGGGAAAGGGGTGCCGGTCGGCAAGGTCAGGATCCGGCCGCCCCTGCCGAAACCGTACAACATCGACTGCATGGCGGTGAACTACATGGAGGATGGAACCCGGGCCGAGCCCGCGCCCATCAACGCTTTTCACAAGTCTCCGGGCGGGGTGATCGGCGATGGCGATACCATGGTGCTCCCCGATGTCCCCGCCATCATCTTCGAGGGCGAAGCGGAGGTGGCGCTGGTCATCGGTAAACGCACGTCCAACGTCAGGGCCGCGGACGCCATGAGCTATATCTTCGGCTACATGAATTTTATCGATGGCTCGGCGCGCGGCCTGCCGCCCACCGGCAATACTTTTTATCAGATGAAGTCGCGCGACACCTTTGCTCCCATGGGGCCGTATATCGTGACAGCGGACGAAATACCGGATCCGCACAAGCTGCAGATCCGGCTATGGGTGAACGGGACGCTCAAGCAGAACTTCAATACCAGCGACATGGCCCACAAGATTCCGCGCTGCATCGAGTGGGTCAGCTCCATCCATACCCTGGAGGCGGGCGATGTGCTTGCCACGGGAACCAACCACCGGGGTCTCAACGCTTTCCAGGACGGGGACCTGATACAACTGGAGACGGAGGGATTGGGCCGGCTGCGCGTGCACGTGCGAGACGACCTCAAGCGTACCTGGGCCAGAGAGACGCGACTGGAGAGGCAGCAGAAGAAACTCGAAGCGGCCACCACGCCGCAACTCACGGGAAAGTACGCGGCCGCGGGGCGTTAGCAGGTTGATGCCTGGACTTCGGCGTTCTCCGGAGTGACGAATCGTTTTGCATTGAGCCGTTGTAGGTCAGGTTGCCGCAGCTGCGGCTACCTGACACTTGGCGGATGTCGGGGAACGCTGCGCGTACCCCGACCTACGCCGAGGATTTTGCAACCAATTGATGACTCAGGACGCTAATTATCCTTATTAGGAGTTTGTCGGACTTAGCACCGACAAACTCCTAGCGCATGATGAACGGATTCGGCACTTCCTTCGCGGTCGAGATCCACACGCTCTTGGTCTGCAGGTATTCCTTGATCATTTCCTGGCCGTTTTCGCGCCCGAGTCCGCTTCTCTTGTAGCCGCCGAACGGCGACAGGAAGCTGACCGCGCGGTAGGTATTGACCCACACCGTTCCCGCCTGCAGCTTATCCGCCATCAGGAACGCGCGCCGCATGTTCTGCGTCCACACGCCGGCGGCAAGCCCGAATACGACGTCGTTGCCGATCGCGATCGCTTCTTCCTCGTCCCTGAACGGAATCACTGCCAGCACCGGCCCGAATACTTCCTCCTGCGCGATGCGCATGCTGTTTTTCACGCCGGTGAAGATGGTCGGCTCGACGAACCAGCCGTCGCCGCATTCGGGCCGCGTCGCTTTGGCGCCCCCGAGCACAGTCCGCACGCCTTCCGATTTCGCGATGTCGATGTATTTGAGCACTTTGTTGAATTGCGGCAGGTTGGTGACGGGGCCGACCTGGGTGTCGAGACTCATCGGGTCGCCCATCCGGGCGGTCTTCGCGAAGGCGACGAGTCTTTCCACAAACTGGTCGTGAATCGATTGCTGCACCAGCAAGCGCGAGCCGGCGATGCAGGTCTGGCCGGTCGCGGCGAAGATGCCCGAGATTGCGCCTTTGACTGCGTTATCGATTTCGGCGTCGTCGAACACAATGTTGGGCGACTTGCCGCCTAATTCCATGCTGACGCGCTTGAGTCCTTTTGCCGCGGCCTCATAGATCTTCTGGCCGGTGACGTCCGAGCCGGTGAATGCGATCTTCGCCACCAGCGGGTGCTCGACCAGCGGCGTGCCGGCTTCCGGCCCGAAGCCGGTGACGACGTTGACGACACCCGCCGGGAATCCAGTCTGCTCGATGATTTTCATGAACTCGAGCAGCGACGCCGATGTGTATTCCGAGGGCTTGATCACCATCGTGTTGCCGGCGGCGAGCGCAGGCGCGAGCTTCCACGCGGTCAGCAGCAGCGGCGAATTCCATGGAATGATCGCACCGATCACACCGAGCGGCTCAAAGCGCGTGTAGTTGAAGGTGTCGGGCTTGTCGCTCGGGATCACCGAACCTTCGATCTTGTCGGCGAGCCCGCCGTAATAGTAATACCACTGCGCCATGTAGGCGGTCTGCGCGCCCATCTCGGCGAGCAGCTTGCCGTTGTCGCGCACCTCGATTTCCGCCAGGTATTTCGACTTGTCGGCGATCAGGTCGCCGAGCTTCCTGAGCAACGCGCCGCGTTTGCTCGGCGTCAGTTTCGGCCACTCGCCGGTTGTGAACGCTTTGCGCGCGGCGCGCACCGCGCGGTCTACGTCCTCGGCATTGCCGCGCGGGATCAACGCCCACGGCTTGCCGGTGTACGGGTTATAGCTTTCGAACTGCTGGCCGGAGGCGGAATCGACCCACTGGCCGTCGATGTAGAGTTTGTATTGGATGAGGGATCCAGTTGCCGTGTCCATGGTGATCCTTTTAGTGAAGGGTGAACGGGTGAAAGAGTGAAAGAGTGAAGGAGTGAAGGAGTGAATGGGTGACAGGCGAAACCAAACTCCCTCTCCCCCGTCACCGGGGGAGAGGCGCGCCGGAGCGCAGAACAGGGGCCCCACTTGTGGGGATGTGACCGTGGAGGTGCGCACAAGCACGCGGGGATCCGGCACGCTGCATCCCGCTGCAGGGTCGCATCCATCGGCCAAGGCCGACAGAACCTGCTCCGCCCTCCGCGGGCGCGGGGTGAGGGGGTTCACTCCTTCACTCGTTCACNNGCTGCCCAGAATCTCGGTGACCGCGACCCGGCGCCCGTCGCGCGCAGACTTGATCCCCGCGAGCAGGACAGCGAGCGATCGGGTCGCTGCTTCGCCGTCCATTTCGGGTTGCACTTCGCCGCGCACCGCGGCCGCGAATTCCTCGAGTTCCTCGGCGATGGTGTCGTTTTTTTCGCACGGCACCGGGCTCGAGCGCTCACCGCCGCGCTTGATGAATCTCAACCCATGGTGCAGGTCGTAGTACGCCGTCGCCTCCTTGCCGTAGATGTTCATCAGGTAGTACTCGGAGGCCGAGGCGTAACAGGCATTGAGCGTCGACAGCGCGCCGTTCTCGTGCTCGAGGATGAGGCTCGCGACGTCGGGATTTTCACCGGGCAGCACCAGTTGGACGAACGCGCCGCTCACCGCTTTCACCGGTCCCATCAGGTATTCGAGCACGTCGGCGTAATGGATGCCGATCTGCAGCATGACGCCTCCAGGCATGCCTGCGGCCGTGTAGCGCCACGAGCCGGGCTCGAACTGGCCCAGCCGGTCGCGGCTGATGTTGCTCTCGGCATTGACGAGCTTGCCGAACACCCCATCGTCGATCTGGCGGCGTATCCACCGAAAATGGCTTTCGCGGCGGCGCTGGTAGCCGAGGGCGAGCACAACACCTGCTTTCCGGCAGGCAGTCGTGAGGGCGCGCGCGTCGGCAATCGTGTTGGCGATGGGCTTGTCGAGAAACACATGCTTGCCCGCAGCGGCGGCGGCACGCGTGGATTCGAGGTGTACGTTGTTCGGCGTCGTATTGATGATCGCCTCGACTTCGCGGTCTTCCAATACGGCCTCGTAGCTGGGCGCCGCGCGGCAGCCATACTTGGCGGCGAAGGCCTGCCGTTTTTGCTCGGACCGCGTGTAGCACGCGACGATGCGCAGCTTGCCGGAGCGCGCAATCGCATCAGCAAGCACGTCCGACCACCATCCCATGCCGAGGCAGGCGACTCTTAATGGTTCAGAAGACATCCGCGGATTTTCTCCGTTTCTGCGATTAATTATGTGACCACCGAGGTGAACGAGTGAACGGGTGAACGAGTGAACGAGGAAAACCTCCCTCTCTCCGTCCACCGGGGAGAGGGTTGGGGTGAGGGGCTCACTCGTTCACCCGTTCACCCGTTCACGAATTACTTCGCATCGATGGCGTAGCTTGCACCGATGGCCTCGATCGCTGCGCGCGCGACGCGGTCGTCGAATGCCCAGTCGCCGCCGCTCACGCCGATACCTCCCACGCATTCGCCGTCGAAAATGATCGGGTATCCGCCTTCCATCGCGGTCCAGCGCTCCGGACCCGCGGCGAGCGCAAGCCCGATGGCGTGCGTGGTATCGAGCGGCTGCGCCTGGGCCCCTTTGGCGGTTGTGGGCCGCTTGTTCGAGGCGGCGCACACCGCCTTGGTGGTCGAGGAATGCACGGTATGAAAGCGCCCCCCGTCCATGCGCTCGAGCATGATGAGGTGCCCTCCGGCATCTGCAATGGCGACAGCGATTGGAATTCCGGCCGCTTCGGCCTCGCCGATCGCAGTGGCCATCATTTTGCGCGCTCCCGCGAGCGTCAGGCGCTTCGTGTTCACTACATACATGCTTTTTCCTCAGGGATACCCACAGGATAATGTTAACGTCTTTGGCGACCTCGCGCCATTCGCGGTCTCGTAACTTCTCGTGGACGGACATTCCGAGCGCATGCGGTCGTGCGCCCAGGCTCAACTCACGCTTTGCTATAATTCCGCAACCTCCAGTCACCTTAACGCCGGTTCGCGTCAGCGCTGCGCCGGTCATGCGGAATACCCTATGAAAGCTGCCGGCCACGAAGATCCTCACATCGAATTGCGCGACGCCGTGCGCGCGCTTTGCAATCAGTACGACAGCGCGTACTGGCAGAAGGTGGACGAGGCGCGCGGTTATCCGGACGCGTTCGTGGATGCGCTAACCAAGGCGGGCTGGCTCGCCGCTCTGATTCCCGAGGAGTACGGCGGGTCAGGATTGTCGCTCGCCGCAGCGTCGGTGATCATGGAAGAGATCAACCGCTCGGGCGGCAACTCGGGCGCGTGCCACGGCCAGATGTACAACATGGGCACGCTGCTGCGGCACGGGTCCGAAGCGCAGAAGCGCCGATACCTGCCGCGGATCGCCTCGGGCGAGCTGCGCCTGCAGTCGATGGCTGTCACCGAGCCCACGGCAGGCACCGACACCTCCAAGATCAAGACCACGGCGGTGAAACGGGGCGACCGCTACGTGGTGAACGGCCAGAAGGTGTGGACTTCGCGCTTGCAGCACTCGGATCTCATGATTCTGCTCGCGCGTACCGCACCGCCCGCTGACGTGAAGAAGAAGTCCGAAGGCATGTCGATCTTCCTCGTTGACCTGCGGGAGGCGGTGGGCAAGGGGCTTACCGCGCGGCCGATCCGCAACATGGTCAACCACGAGACCAACGAGCTTTTCATCGACAACCTCGAGATACCCGCCGAGAACCTGATCGGCGAAGAAGGCAGGGGCTTCAAATACATTCTCGATGGCCTTAATGCCGAGCGCATCCTGATCGCAGCGGAGTGCATCGGTGACGGCTACTGGTTCATCGACAAGGCAACGAGTTACGCCAGGCAGCGCGTGGTGTTCGACCGCCCGATCGGCCAGAACCAGGGCATCCAGTTCCCGCTCGCCCGCGCTTACGTCAACGTCGAGGCGGCGAACCTGATGCGCTTCACGGCGGCGTCACTGTTTGACGCCCACAAGCCGTGCGGCGCGG
>PLYS01000213.1 GCA_003153455.1 Betaproteobacteria bacterium
TCAACACCTGCCCGGTGGGCGTCGCGACCCAGGACCCGGTGCTCAGGAAACACTTCTCCGGCAAGCCTGAGTACGTGATCAACTACTTCTTTTTCGTCGCCGAAGAGGTACGCGAGCTGATGGCGAACCTCGGCATCCGCAGGTTCAGCGAGTTGATCGGCCGCACCGATTTGCTCGACATGAAGCAGGGCATCGAGCACTGGAAGGCGCGCGGCCTCGATTTCTCGAAAATATTCTATAGGCCGCAGATGCCGGCGGAAGTCGCGCGCTACCACTGCGAGCAGCAGGACCACGGCCTCGAGGGCGCGCTCGACGTGCGGCTCATCGAGCTGGCGCAGCCCGCGCTCCAGCGCGGCGAGAAGGTCGCGATCGATATGCCGATCCGCAACATCAACCGCACGGTCGGCACCATGCTGTCGTCGGAGATCGCCAGGCGCTACGGCCACGAGGGGCTGCCGGACGACACCATACGCATCCGTTTTGCCGGCTCCGCCGGGCAGAGCTTCGGCGCGTTTCTGGCCCGCGGCGTGACCCTCGACCTGATCGGCGACACCAACGACTACTGCGGCAAGGGCCTGTCAGGCGGGCGCATCTCGGTGCAGCCCTCGCCCAAGTTTCGCGGCGAGTCGACCGAGAACATTATCACCGGCAACGTGGTGCTCTACGGCGCGATCGCCGGCGAGGCGTATTTCCGCGGCGTCGCCGGCGAGCGCTTCGCGGTACGCAATTCCGGCGCCCGGGCAGTGGTCGAGGGGGTTGGCGACCACGGCTGTGAATACATGACCGGCGGCACGGTGGTGGTGCTTGGCGCGACCGGCCGCAACTTCGCGGCCGGCATGTCGGGCGGCATCGCCTACGTATTCGATGAGGAAGGCGAGTTCGTCAAGTACTGCAACACGGCGATGGTCGAGCTCGAGCCGGTGCTCGCGGAGCCCGAACAGCAGGCCAAGGTGTCACGCGACATTTGGCATCTGGGGCTCGCCGACGAAGTGATATTGAAACGGCTGATCGAGAACCACGCGCGCTACACCGGCAGCCGCCGCGCACACGACATTCTCGAGCAGTGGAGCGTCTACCGGCTGCGCTTCGTCAAGGTCTTCCCGAAGGAATACCGGCGCGCGCTCACCGAGCTCGCCGCCGCCGCCCCCAAGGTCGCGGCGTGAAACTGAAATAGGCGCGCGGAGCGCAGAGCATGGGCAAAATCACCGGATTTCTCGAGTACCAGCGCCTGCACGAGGCGTCGCAAGCGCCGGGCGCGCGCAAAAAACACTACCGCGAATTCGTTCATCATCTGACCGACGTCGAAGCTAAGATCCAGGGCGCGCGCTGCATGGACTGCGGCACGCCGTTCTGCATGAGCGGCTGTCCGGTCAACAACATCATCCCCGACTTCAACGATCTCGTTTACAGGCAGGACTGGCAGAACGCGATCGAAACCCTGCACTCGACCAACAACTTCCCCGAGTTTACCGGCCGCGTATGCCCGGCGCCGTGCGAGGAAGCGTGCACGCTGCGCATCAACAACGACCCGGTCGGCATCAAGTCGATCGAGCACGCGATCATCGACAAGGCGTGGGAAGAAGGCTGGGTCAAGCCACAGCCTCCGGCAGTCAAGACCGGCAAACGCGTCGCGGTGATCGGCTCGGGTCCGGCCGGCCTTGCCTGTGCGCAACAGTTGGCACGCGNNGCGCCGGTGGGCGCGGGTAACAGCGCGGCGAAGGTGCTAGATGCGGCAACCATTGCCGACGAGTTCGACGCGGTCGTACTCACCGGCGGCGCCGAGCAGCCGCGCGACCTGCCGGTGCCGGGACGCGAGCTCGACGGCATCCACTTCGCGATGGACTTCCTGGCGCTGCAGAACCGCCGGGTCGCCGGCGACCCGGAGGTTCGCGAGCTTTGGGCGACCGGCAAGCACGTGGCGATTATCGGCGGCGGCGACACCGGCTCCGACTGTGTCGGCACTTCGAACCGCCACGGCGCCGCCTCGGTGACCCAGTTCGAGCTGCTGCCCATGCCGCCCGATGTGGACAAGAATCCGGTGTGGCCATATTGGCCGCAGCGGCTGCGCACCTCATCCTCGCACGAGGAGGGAGTGCAGCGAGACTGGGCAGTCGCGACCAAGCGCTTCGAGGGCAAGAACGGCAAGGTTGAGAAGCTGATCGCCGCGCGCATCGAGTGGAAAGACGGCGCAATGCAGGAAGTTCCGGGTTCAGAATTCGAAATGAAGGCCGATCTGGTATTGCTCGCGATGGGGTTCGTCTCGCCGGTGCAGTCGGTGCTCGAGGCTTTTGGCGTCGAGAAAGACGCGCGCGGCAACGCCAAGGCAACGACCGACGGGCAACGCTGTTACGCAACCTCGGTGCCCAAGGTGTATGCGGCCGGCGATATGCGCCGCGGTCAGTCTCTCGTGGTGTGGGCGATCCGCGAGGGTCGTCAGTGCGCACGCGCGGTCGATGAGTTCCTGATGGGGACTTCGGTATTGCCGCGGTGATTCAGGATTGAGTTAATAGGATTGAGCGTGACTCAGCCTCGATCCTCGATCCTAGATCCTTGATCCTGATTCATGTCCAAGCTAAAAAACGATACGTTGATACGCGCGCTGCTGCGCGAACCCACGCCCTACACGCCAATCTGGCTAATGCGCCAGGCCGGACGCTACCTGCCGGAATACAACCAGGCGCGCGCACGCGCCGGCAGCTTCCTCGCGCTGTGCAAAAACCCGGACCTTGCGACTGAGGTTACGCTGCAGCCGCTCGCGCGTTACCCGCTGGACGCGGCGATCGTGTTTTCCGACATCCTGACGATACCCGATGCCATGGGCCTTGGCCTCTATTTCGCTGATGGTGAAGGTCCGAAATTCGAGCGCCCGCTGCGCGCCGAATGGGAGATCAGGGACTTAACCGCTCCTGACCCTACAGCGCATCTGCGCTATGTGCTCGACACTGTTAGCCAGGTGCGACGTGCACTCGCCGGCAGCGTGCCGCTAATTGGATTTGCTGGCAGTCCGTTCACGCTCGCATGCTATATGATCGAAGGCCAGGGCAGCAGCGATTTCGCGACCGTCAAGAACATGCTTTACCAACGCCCCGACCTGTTGCATCATATCCTCAGCGTCAACGCAGTCGCAGTGACTGCTTACTTGAACGCCCAGATCGAAGCCGGTGCTCAAGCGGTGATGGTCTTCGACACCTGGGGCGGCATGCTTTCCCACGCCGCATTCCATGAGTTCTCACTCAGCTATACCGCGCGCGTGATCGCCGGACTGAAACGCGAGCACGAGGGCGCACGAGTACCAAACATCGTGTTCACCAAGGGCGGTGGCGGATGGCTCGAGAGCATCGCTGCGACCGGTTGCGATGCGGTCGGCCTGGACTGGACGGTTGATATAGGCGAAGCACGCGCACGCATCGGCGCACGCGCGGCCTTGCAGGGAAATCTCGACCCGGCAGTGCTGCTGTCGTCACCCGCGGCGATCCAGCGCGAAGCCGGTGCGATCCTCGAACGCTACGGCCTTGGCAACGGTCATGTATTCAACCTCGGCCATGGCATTTCCCAACTCACGCCGCCGGAGAACGTGTCGGCGCTAATCGAGACGGTACGCGGCCTGAGCGGCAGCTATCACTGAAAACCCGCGCCAATTCTGCGTTTGCGCGGCTCTCACCCCGCAAACTTATGCACAACAAGGCTTTGCAGGTAGCCGTCCCCGCGCAGCACTGTGGTATTCCATGTGGCAAAACCGTTAATGCCTTGATTTAAAAGCAACATATCGTTACCAGATGAAAAATAAAAGAAAAACAGGTGCCGCTGGCAGACAGCCATCTCCATCTGGTCGAAAATTAATCAACAAAGTTATCCACAGGCATTATGAATCGCAAAAAAACTCTGTCAGATGAAATATTTGTCGAAAATTTTTAGAATTTACCTGAGCGACTCTTGCTAACTCAATCACCACAAGTTAAATCCATGAGCATTGTTCGCGTTGCGCTCGACGTGCCATTACCGACGCTGTTCGACTATCGCGCCACAGCCGCCGCCAGTGAAGACATTGGCAGGCGGGTGCTGGTGCCATTCGGTAAGAAAATTGCGGTCGGCGTGATCATCGAACTCGCATCCACGACGTCGCTGCCGATGCAGCGCGTGCGCAGCGTTCTGAGTATTTTGCGCGACGTGCCGCCGTTACCGTCCGACGTCCTGGCGCTGCTCAAGTTCTGCAGCGATTATTACTACCATCCCCTCGGCGAGGTGGTGCTGAATGCGCTGCCGACTCGGCTACGGCGGCGACAGACGCTCAAGCCCGACACGGCCTCACGCTACAGGTTGACTGCGACTGGGCGTGCCATTGACGCCGCCTCCTTACTGGGGCGTGCGACGGTCAAGCTTGAGTTGCTACGCCTGTTACGTGCAGCCGAAGACGGTATCGATGAAGTCTCGCTGCGCTCCATCGCCCCACGCGCGGCGGCGGCACTGAAAACGATGACTGAACACGGCTGGATCGAGCGCGTCGCGGTTACGCGCAAGGCTCCGCAAGCATCCACTGCGGTGCTACGGTTTGTGCCGGGACCGGCGTTGACCAACGAACAGCGCGCGGCGGTCGACAGCCTGCGCAGTGTGGATGCCGGATTTACGCCGTGGCTGTTGCTCGGTGTCACCGGCAGCGGCAAGACCGAGGTTTATTTGCAGTGGGTCGCTGATACGCTTGCTTGCGGCAAACAGATCTTGTTGCTGGTGCCTGAAATCAATCTCACCCCGCAACTTGAAGCGCTGGTGCGTGCGCGTTTCCCCGAAACCGTGCTAGTGTCGTTGCACAGCGGCCTCAACGAGAGCGAGCGTTTACATAACTGGCTTGCCGCGCAATCCGGTGCAGCCGGCATTGTGCTTGGCACACGGCTCGCGGTATTTACGCCGCTGCCGAGGCTCGGTTTCATCATTGTCGATGAAGAGCAGGACTCCTCGTTCAAACAAACGGATGGCTTGCGTTATTCGGCGCGCGACCTCGCACTCTGGCGCGCCAAACAGCGCGCGATTCCGATCGTACTCGGCTCGGCAACGCCCGCGCTTGAAACATTTCATAAGGCGCTTAACGGCAACTACCGGACGCTGGCGCTGACGCAGCGCGTGAATGCGATGCCGCCCGCCATCGAGTGCGTCGACACGCGACGCGAGCCGTTGCTCGACGGTATGTCGCAAGCGCTGCTCAACGCGCTGCGCGAAACCATGAAGCGCGGCGAGCAAAGCCTGATTTTCATCAACCGTCGCGGCTTTGCTCCGGTACTGATGTGCCCAAGCTGCGGCTGGACTTCGGGTTGCGAGCGCTGTTCCGCCAAGCTCGTGCTGCACCTCCAGGATCAGCGCCTGCGCTGTCATCATTGCGGCCACCAGGAGCGCATTCCCACAGCGTGCCCGCAGTGCGGGAACCAGGATCTGAAGCCGCTGGGGCAGGGCACGCAGCGCATCGACAGCGCATTAGCGCGCATCTTCCCGGGAGCACGCATCTTGCGCATCGACCGCGACAGCACGCGCCGCAAGCACGCCTGGCACGAAATGCGCCGCCAGATCCACGCGCAAGAGGTCGATATCCTGATCGGCACACAGATCCTCGCCAAGGGCCACGATTTCCCGCAACTGAATCTGGTCGGCGTGATCAACGCCGACAGTTCTCTCTACAGCACGGATTTCCGCGGCAGCGAGCGCCTGTTCGCGCTCCTGACGCAAGTCGCGGGACGCGCCGGGCGCGGTGCCACTCGCGGCCAGGTGTTAATCCAGACCGAATTTCCGGCGCATGCGCTCTATCAGGCACTGCGCCGTGACGATTACCCGGCTTTCGCCAAAGAGCTGCTGGCCGAACGCAAGCAGGCGGGCTTCCCGCCATTCGTGTACCAAGCGGTGCTGCGCGCCGAGGCATTACGCCGGGAGACAGCGATCGAGTTCCTCATACACGCCGCGCGTGATGGTGCCAAAATAGAGGGGGCGGTCACGATCTATGATCCGGTGCCGGCGAGCATGTCGCGTCGGGCCGGGATTGAGCGCGCGCAATTGACGGTGCAATCACGCTCTCGCCCAGGGCTGCACGCCTTTCTGCGCGCCTGGCGTGTCCGTCTCGACCACGCTGCCGGACGCAAAGTCCGCTGGGCACTCGACGTCGACCCGCTAGAGCTGTGAGGGATAACTCCCCGGGCATGCATCCCATGGCATGCTAGAATTCGCAGCTTTTCAGGCATCCGGACGCGAACCATGATGATGCACCCTAGTCTGTCATGCTCGAACCAATACTCCATATGGGGCAACAGAAATTCGCGGATAGCGCATGGCGTAGCGGCATAAGCGGGATTTGACGACACCACATGGCGGCCCAGGCATTCCCTGAATTGCACGCCCACGTCGCGGGCTTGCTGGAAGAGGCGCTCGCCTTTGTTGCACCCGGGGTGCAGGGCGCGGCGATCGTGATCGAACGCCCGAAACAGGCGCTGCACGGCGACTACTCGTGCAACAGCGCGCTGCAACTTGCGAAAACGATGAAGCGCAGCCCGCGCAACATTGCCGCCGCACTCATCGCCGCACTGCCGGCATCCCCCTATGTTGCCAAAGCCGAAATTGCCGGCGCCGGGTTCATCAACGTTTTTCTCAAGCCCGAGGTCAAGCGGGCTGTGCTGCCGCACATCCTTGCACTGGGCGCCGAATATGGCCGCAGCCACGCCGGTCAGCGCAAGAAAGTCCAGGTCGAGTTCGTTTCCGCCAATCCAACCGGACCACTGCACGTTGGTCATGGCCGCGGCGCCGCGTTTGGCGCCAGTCTTGCCAACGTCCTGGCGGCGACCGGCTTTGAGGTGCAGCGCGAGTTCTACGTCAACGANNCCAACGCCTACCAGGGCAACTACGTGCGCCAGATGGCGCAACAGATCCGGATCGCGCATGGGGGGCGCTATATGCGTGAGGTGAGCGCGCTGTTCCAGGACGCGCCGGACACCGAGCGTGAACCGGAGGCGTGCCTCGATGCGCTGATCGCCGGGGCCAAGTCACTGCTCGGCGAAGACTATGCCTACATCCACGATTTCGCGCTCGCTGAGCAACTCGGCGACTGCCGCCACGACCTGCTCGAGTTCGGCGTCAGCTTCGACCACTGGTTCTCCGAAAAATCGCTATACGATTCAGGGCTCGTCGAACGCACGGTCGCCAGGCTCGAGGCGAACGGTCACGTCTACGCGCAGGACGGCGCGAAATGGTTCCGCTCGAGTAGATTCGGCGATGAAAAGGACCGTGTCATACAGCGCGAAAACGGCCAGTACACCTATTTTGCGTCCGATATCTCCTACCACCTCAACAAGTTTGAACGTGGGTTCGATCTCGTGATCGATGTGTGGGGCGCCGATCATCACGGCTATATTCCTCGCGTGAAAGGCGCGCTCGAGGCCCTCGGTCTTGATCCCGGGCGGCTCACCGTGGCGCTGGTACAGTTCGCAGTGCTCTATCGCGGCGGCAAGAAAGTGTCGATGTCGACGCGCGCCGGCGATTTCGTGACGTTGCGCGAGTTAAGGCGGGAAGTCGGCAACGACGCCGCCCGGTTTTTTTACGTGCTGCGCAAAAGCGACCAGCATCTCGATTTCGATCTCGACCTCGCCAAATCGCAGAGCACTGATAATCCGGTCTACTATGTGCAGTATGCGCATGCCCGGGTTTGCAGTGTGCACGAGCAGTGGAGCGGCGATGAAGCCGAGTTGCGGGCGGCGGATCCGACGCCGCTCACGCTGGATGCGGAAATGTCGTTGCTCTCGCGCCTGATCGAGTATCCGGAAGTCGTGGCAAACGCGGCGCGCGAACTCTCGCCTCACTTCGTCGCATTTTATCTGCGCGAGCTTGCTGCCGAGTTTCACAGCTACTACAACGCCACCCGCATCCTGGTACCGGAATTACCGATAAGACTGGCACGGCTGGCTCTGGTGACCGCGGTGGGCCAGGTATTGCGCACCGGGCTCGCGCTGCTGGGTGTCTCGGCGGCAGAAAAAATGTAAGATTCAGTTATGAGCAGGGACTACAAAGAGCCGAACAAGAAATCGGGCAGAAATAAGGACGGCACAGGGTCGCTACTGATCGGCATTCTGATCGGCTTGCTGCTCGGTCTCGGCATCGCGCTTGCAGTGGCATGGTACATCAACAAGATGCCAACGCCGTTCCTCAATCACTCCGGCCCGCCGGCAAAAAGCGCAGCCCCAGAGATCGCCAAGGCCGATGACAAGAGCGGCAAAGCGCCGGACGGCAAACTGCGCTTTGACTTTTACAAGATACTGCCTGGCACGGAGGAACCGGCCACCGAGCAGCAGTTCAAGGAAGCGCAGCAACAACCGTCAACCGCGCAGACTAGGGAAGCGTTTTTTCTGCAGGCCGGCGCGTTTCAGAATGCCCCCGACGCAGATAATTTGAAAGCCCGGCTCGCGTTGCTGGGTGTGGAAGCAGCGGTACAAACCACGACGTTCCCAGACAAGCGCATATGGCACCGCGTGCGCGTCGGCCCTTATACCGCGATCGAGGACCTCAATCGTACGCGCGACATATTGAAACAAAACGGCATCGAGACTTCTCTTATCAAGGTGCGCGAGGCAGCGACGCATCCCGCCAAATGAGGAATGTCCGGACTATGGACCAGATTATGATTGGAGATGCGATGAATCTGCTGAAGCGCCTGGGCTATCTTGCGGCATTGCTGGCGCTGCTGGCTGCTGGCGGCAGCGCTGCGCAACCTGTTATCGGCCGCGATTATCAGTTGATCAACCCGCCGCGACCAACCGGCAGCGGCATAAAAATCGAGGTGCTTGAATTTTTCTGGTACGGCTGCATTCATGATGAGCGCTTTTTCCAGGTGCTCGACCAGTTGATCGCGCAGGCGCGCGAGGAACACGGCGGCAAATAGCCTGTGTTCACGCGCGCAAACATCGACGGCCGGTTTGCATTGTGCTGGCTGGCGCTCGTGTTTATCGCGCTGCCTGCCGCAGCGCAACAGCCGAAGCGCGACGTCGATTACCGTCTGATTTCCCAGCAGCCGGTCGAAACCGGCGAGCGCGTGGAAGTGATCGATTTTTTCTTCTACGCGTGCCCATATTGCAACGAGCTGGCGCCGTTTCTCGACCTTTGGCTTAAGCGCAAACCGCTCGACGTAGTATTTCGCCGCGTGCCCGTGGTACGCCACGACTCCTGGATCCCGCTTGCCAAAATTTATTTCACGCTCGAGGCAATGGGCGAGGCCGGACGGCTGCACGGCGAGGTATTTCACAGCTACCATGCCGAAAACCTCTCCATGAGCCAGGAAAAGGTCATCGCCGAGTGGGCCGAGAAGCACGGTCTTAACCGCGACAAGTTCATGGCGATCTACCGTTCCGACGAGACCCGCCAGAAGGTCGAGCGCGCGCGCAAAATGACAATGGATTACGATATACAGAGCACCCCTTCGGTCGTTGTCGACGGCAGATATCTGACGTCGAGTGGCATGACCCCCGGCGTGCCGCAGGTTATAACGGTGCTCGACGGCTTGATCCAGCTCGCACGCCAGCAGCGCCGCGAAAGAAACGGCCAGTAGCGTCCGCCGGCTCCGGCAGCTCCGTCGCCATCCGCAAAGACATGCAGCGCGTGATCATTACCGGCGCCTCGAGCGGCATCGGCACAGCGTTGGCACGACTCTATGCGCAACGCGGCGCGGTGCTCGGACTTATCGCACGCCGTAAGACGGATCTCGAGCACCTCGCTGCACAGCTCCCATCCCCTGCGTTGAGCTATCCCGCCGACGTGCGCGATGCTGCGGCGCTACAAGCGGCGGCGGCGGACTTCATCGTGCGTCACGGATGTCCCGACATCGTGATTGCCAATGCTGGCGTAAGCACCGGTACGCTGACTGAATTCGCTGAAGATACGCCCTCGTTCCAGGAAGTGATGGATATCAACGTGGTGGGAATGGTCAAGACCTTCCAGCCGTTTCTCGCGGCCATGCGGGCGGCGGGCCACGGCGCGATGGTCGGAATCGCGAGCGTCGCGGGCTACCGCGGACTGCCCGGCGCTGCCGCTTATTCGGCGTCGAAAGCCGCCGCGATTTCGTATCTGGAAAGCCTGCGCATCGAACTCGCCGCCAGCGGCATCAAAGTAATCACGATCTGCCCGGGTTATATCGCGACGCCAATGACGGCGCAAAACCCCTACCCGATGCCTTTTCTGCTGAGCGCCAATATCGCCGCGCAGAAAATCGCAGCAATCATCGAGCGCGGCGAGACGTTTGCCATAATTCCGTGGCAAATGGCGATCGTTGCGCGCGTGCTACGCGTGCTGCCGAATTGTTTCTACGACCGCCTGCTCGGCAATGCCCCGCGTAAGCCGCGGCGAGCACGTTGAACGCTCTTACTCGACCGTCACCGACTTGGCGAGATTGCGCGGCTTGTCGACGTCGTTACCGCGCGCGAGCGCAGTGTGATAGGCGAGCAGTTGCAGCGGGATGGTGTGCAGGATCGGGCTCAGGATTCCTGCGTGGTCGGTCAGCGTGATCACGTGCACGCCGTCGCTGGCCTCGATATGCGCGTCCTGGTCGGCCAGCACGTAGAGCTCGCCGCCGCGCGCGCGCACTTCCTGCATGTTCGATTTGAGCTTCTCGAGCAGCGCATCACGCGGCGCGATCGCCACCACCGGCATGTTGCTATCGACCAGTGCGAGCGGTCCGTGCTTGAGTTCGCCCGCGGGGTAAGCCTCGGCGTGAATGTATGAAATTTCTTTGAGTTTGAGCGCGCCTTCGAGCGCGATCGGGTAATGGATGCCGCGTCCGAGGAACAGCGCGTGCTCGCGCACGGCAAAGCGTGCAGCCCAGGTCTTGATCGACGGTTCGACCTGCAACACATGTGACAGCGCCGCCGGCAGGTGCCGTAACGCATGAATCAGTTCGGCCTCACGCTCGACAGTGATGCGCCCGCGCTGCTTGGCAAGCACCGCCGTCAGCAGCACCAGTGCTGCAAGCTGAGTGGTGAATGCTTTGGTCGAAGCCACGCCGATTTCCGGCCCGGCGCGCGTCAGAAAGCGCAAATCGGACTGCCTGACCAGCGCGCTTTCGGCAACGTTGCAGATCGTCAGGCAAAAAGCGTGGCCGAGGCTTTTCGCATGGTTGAGCGCGGCGATGGTGTCGGCGGTTTCTCCCGATTGCGAAATCGTGACGACCAGCGCGCGCGGATTCGGCACTGACGCGCGGTAGCGGTACTCGCTCGCGATCTCGACGTTGCACGGCAGCCCGGCGATCGCCTCGATCCAGTAGCGCGCGACCACGCCGGCGTGATAGCTGGTGCCGCATGCGAGTATCAGTACGCTGTCGATCCGGCGCAGGATAGCTTCGGCTTCGGCGCCGAACAGCCGCGGCGAAATCGACCGCGCATTGGTGACCATTTCGAGCGTATTGGCGGCTGCGCCGGGCTGTTCGAAGATTTCCTTCTGCATGAAATGCCGGTATGGCCCGAGCTCGACCGCATCCGCGGCAAGCTCGCTCACGTGGACCTTGCGTTCGACCCGTTTGCCGTTTGTGTCCCAGATCTGAAAGCCGCCGAGCCTGATATCGACGACATCGCCTTCTTCGAGATAAATCATCCTGCGGGTGACCTGCAGCAGCGCGGAGGCGTCCGAGGCGGCAAAGTTCTCGCCGTCGCCGACGCCGAGCAGCAGCGGCGCGCCCATGCGCGCGACCACCAGGCGCGATGGATCGGATTCGCTCACCACCGCAATGGCATAGGCACCAACCAGCTCGGCGACGCTGTTTCGAACCGCATCGAACAACCCCGCACCCGCCTTCAGGTTCGAATGCACCAGATGCGCGATGACCTCGGTATCGGTGTCGGATACGAACTCGTAGCCCTGGGCGCGGAGTTTCGCGCGCAACTCCTCGTGGTTCTCGATGATGCCGTTGTGTACCACCGACACGCCTCCGGACACGTGCGGATGCGCGTTCTTTTCGGAGGGCACGCCGTGCGTCGCCCAACGTGTGTGTGCGATGCCGATCGCGCCCGACAGCCCCTGCGCCTGGGTGAGCTTCTCCAACTCTGCCACCCGGCCTGTCGAGCGTACGCGCTGAAGATGTCCGTTCAGGACTGCCACGCCCGCGGAGTCGTAACCTCGGTATTCGAGCTGCTTCAGGCCCTCAAGCAGGATGGGAACCACGTTGCGTTTAGCTATAGCGCCGACGATGCCGCACATGTTTGGGCCTTACTTTTTTTTGGTCGGGCGCTGCCACCCGGCTATCGATACCTGTTTCGCGCGCGAGATTGTGAGCTGGCCCTCGGGCGCATCGCGGGTAAGCGTTGTACCCGCGCCGAGCGTCGCGCCGCGCCCCACCCGTATCGGCGCCACGAGCTGTGTGTCCGAACCGATGAAAACGTCGTCCTCGATCACGGTGCGGTGCTTGTTCGCACCATCGTAGTTGCAGGTGATGGTGCCGGCACCGACGTTGACGTTGCGGCCCACATCGCTATCGCCGATATACGCAAGGTGGTTCGCCTTCGATCCCTGCCCGATTTGGCTCGCCTTGACCTCGACAAAGTTGCCGATATGAACGTCCTCGGCGAGTGCGGTACCAGGGCGGATGCGCGCGTAAGGTCCGATGCGGCAACCCTTGCCGATGACCGCACCGTCTATCATCGAGAACGGTTCGATACGCGTCATGGCGCCAACCTTAGTGTTCCTGAGCACGCAATTAGCACCGATCTCGGCGCCGTCGCCGATTTCAACCTCGCCCTCGAACACGCAATTGACATCAATGCGCACGTCATACCCGCAGCGCAGACCGCCTCGCACATCGATCCGCGCGGGGTCGGCGAGCGTGACCCCCGCTTCCAATAGGCGCTCCGCGCTCCGCCCCTGATAAATGCGCTCTAGCTGGGCGAGTTGCTGCTTGCTGTTGACACCGAGGATTTCCCAGTTGTCGTGCGGCGCGCAGGACTCGGCTTTGATGCGGTCCTTCAGTGCAAGCGCTACCATATCGGTCAGGTAATACTCGTCCTGCACATTGCGGTTCGAAAGTTTCGCGAGCCAGCCGGCGAGCCGCTTGCCCGGCAGCAGCATGATGCCGGTGTTGATCTCTCGGATGCGCCGCTGTTTCTCGGTCGCGTCTTTTTCCTCGACGATTGCCGTGATCCCGTGCTTGGCATTGCGCACGATGCGGCCGTAACCGTGCGGGTTATCGAGTTCAGCAGTCAGAATCTTCAGGCGCTCACCAGTGCCGGCGGTCAATGCAGTCAACGTATGCACCGCTACCAACGGCACATCGCCATACAACACCAGAGTGTCTTTATGCTGACCGAGATGCGGCAACGCCTGCTGCAGCGCATGGCCAGTGCCGAGTTGCGGCTGCTGTTTGACGAAAACAAGGCCGTCGGCGCGCACCGCGTCCGGCACCTGCTCGCCGCCATGCCCGTAGACGATGCAAATGCGCGCCGGCTTGAGTGCGCGCGCCGCCGCTATCACGTGCGCAAGAAGCGGTCGCCCCGCAAGCGGTTGCAGCACTTTGGGCCGCGCCGAGTGCATGCGTTTGCCCTGGCCTGCGGCAAGAATGACAACGTTGACTGCCATCCGCAAATTATCGCACAACAGACCTGTAATCAGCGCGCTGCGGCTCGCAGCGCAACGTAGCTTGCAAGTGCTTCCCGCTGGTTCGGCGCGAGATGCAGGCCGGCTTTGGTACGGCGATACAGAATATCCTCGCCGCTTAACGCCCATTCATGCTCGATCATGTAGTCGACTTCACGTGCGTAAAGGTCGGCGCCGAAGTGCGTGCCAAGATCAGCTTCTGTGCGCACACCCTGCAACACGCGTCGGGTCAGGCCACCGTGGCGCCGCGCCAAATCCCGCAGCAGGGGCGCCGGCAGTAACGCATATTCGGCTGCAAGCCGGGCATGAAACACGTCGAAAGTGCCGCCGATCTCGCCACCAGGCAAGGGCGCGTTTGCGGTCCAAGCAGTCTTCATGCCGGGAAACCACGGCGCGAGCTGGTCGAGCGCGTGTTCTGCCAGTTTGCGGTAAGTCGTGATCTTGCCGCCGAACACCGACAGCACCGGTGCTGATCCCGCATCCGCATCGAGGCGCAAGGTGTAATCGCGCGTCACCGCCGACGGATCCGCGGTGCCATCATCATACAGCGGGCGGACCCCGGCGTAGCTCCACACCACATCAGCGGGCGCAATCGGTTGCGCCAGATAACGGTTCACCGCGCGGCACAGGTAGCCGATCTCTTCCGCGCTCGCGCCCGGCCTCGCGGGGTCGCCGTCGAACGCCACATCGGTAGTGCCGATCAGCGTATATTGGGCTTCGTACGGGATCATGAAGACCACGCGGCGATCATCGTTCTGCAGGATGAACGCGTGCTCGCCTTCATACGCTGTGGGCACCACGATGTGGCTGCCTTTGACCAGCTTGACGTTGTCGCGGCTCGCCTGGTGCAGGCGATCGTTCAACACTTGCTTGACCCATGGACCCGCCGCATTAACGATGCCGCGCGCAAGCACGGTGCGCTCGGCGCCGTGCGTTGCACGCAATACCGCCTCCCAGCCAGCGGCGGCGCGCTTGGCTTGTTTGCACTCGGTGCGGGTCGTGATTTCAGCGCCCAGTTCGCGCGCGCTCAGCGCATTGGCGAGCACCAGCCGCGCATCGTCGACCCTGCAATCGGAATAGACAAAACCGTTGGTCAGGGCCGGTTTGAGGCCGGAATTGCAGGGCGGCACGCGCAGGTCGGCGCCGCGTGACCCGGGCAGCCGGGTGCGGCGCCCGAGGTGGTCATAGAGGAACAGGCCGACGCGTATCATCCAGCGCGGCCGCAGCTCGGGCACGTGCGGCATGACGAAAATAAGCGGCGTCACCAAATGCGGCGCGATCCTGAGCAGCACTTCGCGCTCGGCCAGCGCTTCGGCGACCAGCCGGAATTCGTAATGCTCGAGGTAGCGCAGCCCGCCGTGGATCAGCTTGCTGCTCGCCGACGAAGTCGCCGCCGCCAGGTCGTCTTTTTCGACCAACAGCACCTTGAGCCCGCGCCCCGCAGCATCACGGGCGGCGCCAGCGCCGTTGATGCCGCCGCCGATAATCAAGAGATCGTACTGTGTGCTTGGGTCCGCCACTGGCGCACCCCGAGAAGAAGAAGTAGGGCGATTCTAATCCAATGCGACAACCCCAAATAAAAGGCGGGGTTGGTGGCCGCCTTTCGGTACCCGCGCGTTGAACGGCGCCTGCGCCCGCTTGAACTCGCGGACGAAAAGNNTGCGGTTCTGTATCGTTTCCTGCGCGCGCTGCTGCGCGGCGAGCGCCTTGGCCTCGTCGAGATCGTGGCCGCGGATCGCGGTGTCGGCAAGTACGGTGATTACGCCCGGCTGGACTTCGAGCACGCCGCCGGCGACGAACACCAGTTCCTCTTCGGCCTGGCCCGGCACCTTGATGCGCACCGAGCCGGGCTTGATACGGGTGATGAGTGGCGTGTGGCGCGGATAGATTCCGAGTTCGCCCGCCTCGCCCGGCAGCACGACGAATTCCGCCTCGCCGGAGAAGATCGACTCTTCGGCGCTGACAACGTCTATGTGGATGGTGTTGGCCATTACTGCAGCGTTTTCGCCTTTTCCACGGCCTCTTCTATCGTGCCGACCATGTAGAACGCCTGCTCGGGCAGGCTGTCGTAGTCGCCGTTGACGATACCCTTGAAGCCCTTGATGGTGTCCTTCAACGACACGTACTTGCCGTCCTGGCCGGTGAAGTTCTTCGCCACGTCGAAGGGCTGCGACAGGAAGCGCTGGAT
>PLYS01000569.1 GCA_003153455.1 Betaproteobacteria bacterium
GTTGCGGCAAATCATGCAGTCCCCGTGCACGCCAAGTCAAGCGCGGGGCGCGCTGCCTTGCGCTCAGGCGATGTCGGGAACCTGATAATAGGTGAGTGGCAGGCTGGCGTGCACCGGCCATCTGTGGACGGCGACTCACGCAGAGTATCGCCTTAGTTAGACCACCTCGATTAGCAAGTGCTACCAGGAGGCGATCCAAACGCGTATCGACCACGCGGTGATAGTCGTCGAGGAAGACCCCGTAACGGCATCGTGCCAGGGCACTTACGATACGAACCAGTCGATCGTCGAGCAGCTCCGATTCTTCTGCTTCCTCGAGCACGTCGGCGAGTCCGAGGTCACCGCTTGCGCGCGCCACCCGACCTAATTCCAACGTCACCACGTCCAGAGTCGTTTCGGGATGGCACTCGCGCCAGAAAACGCGGTAGCCGTCCGCTTCAATGAGCGAAGCGAGCCGGGCAGCAAGTGCGGTCTTGCCAATCCCGCTGATGCCTCCGACTACAATGATCGGGACCGAACCATGCAGGACGTTTTGTCGCAAGTGGCTCAGCTCCGGCTCACGACCTCGGAATTTTTCAAGACGGGGCGGAATCGGCGCTGTCAGTGCTTCCTTTGTGAGTCCGATATCGTCCACTCGTGTCGTCGGCCCCACGCGAACGTACCTAAGGCCTCGCACACGCGTCGGCACCTGAGGGCGTGCTGGAACGCGGACCCATACGACGGCGAGCGCGCCGATACCAGAGTTGCCGATCTCGCAGTTGAGCGCGGGACGGCACGCGTCCCGTGTCAGGCTAGCCAGCCGTTGCATGACGACATCGGGCGCCTCCACCCCGACGGGCCGGCGATCATCGCTCACTCCAACCAGGAGCGTCCCACCTCGCGTATTCGCAAATGCAGCCATTGTCGAGGCCACATCGTCGCCGTTCGGTAGAGCACTCTTAAACTCGACGCTCTCGCCCTCGCCTGCATCAAGCAGCCTCAATAGTTCCTCGACCGTCATTCTGTCACGTGCCTCCATGCCGTTCGTACCTAGTGCGAGGTCTCCAAGCGGCTACGATTGCAGCTTCTTAATGAGCAAATCGCCGATCTTCTCGATGCCCATGTCTATAGGAAGATAGCTGATAGTAGGCAGCAACCCGTCAAGCTCCGTGTTGTCGATGCGGACAGGCAAGATGTACTCATTGCCCTTCTCCTCCACCGCCCGCGCTTGCGCGCTTCTCATTTCGTGGCTTGTCCACACGCGGTCGCGATACTCCTTGGACACGAACATCACGCAAAAGCGGGAGCGCTTACGGAAAATCTCATCGAACGTAATCCCGAGGTTCTTTCCCCACAGGTACTCGGGATAAAACTCGTAATAGAATACGGCGAAGCCCGCCGACCGAAGCTGCTCGGCGAGCTTGAGAGCATATTGCTTGTCCGGCCCCGCCACCGAAATCGCGACATCGAAATTCGAGGGAACGCCACCCTCGGCAGTTGCCGGAGTCGCGTTGGTGTTCGCTGCGGGTTTCGGAGGACGAATGATCTTCTGCTCGATATCGACCTTCAACCGTTCGACCGGCTTGTCGAACGGAAGGAAGGTCATGCCGAATGACTCGATGTCCTCATTTGTAGCGAGCAGCTCCCGAATTGCGGTTGAGAATTGCCCCGCATGCGCATCGAACCCCCGGTGCGCATATTCCGTGTTGCTGTCGAATATGCCATCGCCCCGCGATTCGAATCTCATCGTGTGGTAGAAGCATGGCTCAAATTCAAACTCCGGGCAGTCGCGGAACTCGCCGAGCCCCAGATAGTGGAAGACACTCCGGAGTTCGGACGACAGCGGAGGATGCTTGGGCCGATAATGAGTCACGAACCCTTTCTCGTGATCCGTCTCGACGAAGGTGAACCTGAAGAGGAACGTATCATCTTCCGTTTGCTTCATGCTGCGGGTCTGTCGGGCAGTATGGCCGTCGCCGGAGAGCACTGCTGGTCCTCCGTGAGAGTGCCCGCCGGACTTTCCAAAATGAAAACCCCATCCTTCAGGTTGCGGAAGAAAAAAGCCGCATGCCGATAGACCGCGCTCCGCCCGCTCCAGGTGAGCGAACGCGCTGTCGAATGCAGTCAGAAAGCCATCCGGGCTAAACCCGTCTGCGACCCATTTGAGGTAGCAGCGCTGGAAGCTTGTGAAACCGCACTTGTCGCTGCGCTTGAAACCCAGATAGGAGAGAAAATCTGTTTTCTGAATGCCTGCCGATGTGAACGAGCTTGGGTTGACATGAAGGCTGTATCCAACATCGTCCTTTCCCCATTGCAATCGCGCTACCACGGCTTCCAGGCTGGCGCGGTTCGCCTTCGCGATCACTTCGCTTTTCAGTGCAGAATGGGGATCGCGACCGTTCATAGGACACCACCCTCACCTCGTTGTGCGCTGAGAAGCCGGAATGGCGCCAGACAAGCATGCGGCCGCGTCCCATTCTGCGATCGCCTCTCTTGCATTCAGGCGATCCTCGCACTTAGCAATTCCAAAACCTTACCGACGCGTTCGTGATTGGTAATTGCCATTATGTTGTTGTTTCAGTGTTTCAAGCTCACGCGCTTCATCAGCGTCCGCGCCGGACGCCGCCTTTGCGTTTTAGCCCAAGACCGGAGAGAAACAAGTCTGGTGCATCGAATCGGTCATCCGGCCGGCGGCGTAAGATACCGACCTCGATCAAATAATCAAGAAGATCGCGCCCCTCAAACGGCGGACGCCTCGCCGCATCCTTTTCGGACACAAGACCTTGCAGAAGTTTGACGACATCCCGCTCCCGTTCCCAGGGAACGAGCTGCCCTTTCAGGCACTCCTTGACGGCATCGAGCCAGGGCCATTCGTCTAATGCGTGTACGACGTATTCCTCGGAAACCCGGTCGAGGGCACGGCGCAAAGACGCCGGATCAAAAAGCCTTGGCTCGCGCAATGTCTGGAACCGCTGGAGTTCCTGTCGTGCCGCTTCCTCGACGAGTCTGACAAAGGGCCTTGGCAGCGCGCGCCCGCGCCCGTCGCGCACATGATCGAGCAGCCAACGGTAAACAAGGCCTTTCTTCCGGTTCGAGCCCATATACGGTCCGATCATGCGCTCGACGATTGGGCGCGCATCCTGCCCCGACTGGAGGATGGGGATCAGGCCCAGCGATGTATCATTCTTCCACGCAATCTTTGTACCGACACGCTGGACATAACCGGGAAGTTCTGTGCCGACATTGGCCATTCGCTTGAGAAGCAGCGCGTAGAGATCTCTATCATTCCATGCGAGTTCCACGCGCCCGGCCGCAAGCTTGGCTAGGTCCGCGCCACCCACCGTGGCGTGTCGGTCGTAGAGATCCGTGCGCAGAAAAATCTTCGCCCGGACACGGCGCCACCTCCGGGCGTAGGCCGCCCAAAACGCCACCAGCCCCCGAATGCTTGCCTCCATCAACGCCCAGTCCCCGGCGCCTAGCGTGTCCAGCTCGTCGTAAGTAACAAAAACGAATCGGTTCTCCCGTTCCAGCCGCTTATCCAGCCTGTCAAGCGCGAGAAGGGGTTCCGTAGCGGCTTGCAGAAACGCTTGATGATTCCCTGCGACGTTGCCACCTGGAATATTGAACAACGCGTCGAGCCTCATCCGCGCGTCCTCGTCAAGATCATTCTTCAGGACGCGAACGAGATATGTGAACCAGAGTTCCCGAAGTTGATTGAGGTCGGTTCCAGCTCCTTTTAGAAAGCTGCGGAGTCCACCCACATCGAAGCCTTCCCGATCGAGCGGGAACGCTTTTTTCCAGTCGGTTTTTTCGCTGGGAAAACGAATCGCCGGTGCATACTGCGCCACGGCCGTCGCGAGTCCCGCATCCGTCAACACTCGGGCGATCTCAGTCTTGCCGGAGCCGCGCGGGCCGACGATCAGAACCACCTCGGGATCGAGCATCCGCAGATGCTCCGGCACGGGATAAAAGCCAAGCGGGAGACGATCGTGTGACTCCCCTTCGGCGCGTCCGACGCTGCCTATGGTCTGGAGCTCTACGAGCAGGCTCTTGCGTTGTTCGTTCCAATTGGTACTCATTACTGCGGCTCCTGCTCAAAATGCCCGCCGATCCGCTCTGCAATCACCGCGTACTCACGTTCACACAGGTAGTCCGCGATCTCAGCGATATCGCGAAAATCCGCCAGTCGTGGTTCGTATGGCAGCGCAATGGGCACATGCGGCGCATCCGCGCTATCCAGGTCACGAACATCCCAAAAATTATCGTCTGCCGGATCCTCCGGCTCCATGGCGTAGTACCACTCGGTAAATTCCTGCCGCGCACGTTCCGCAAATGCCTCGGTGGCACGGTGAGCCGTCTCTGCGGTGGGCGGCACCATCGCCTGAACGAGCAGAATGTCGGACTGCGGCCTGTTTTTCACAACCCGATCCCGCCCCAGCCGGTCCAGCACTCGCTTCAGTCCCTGCCAACTCTGCTCGGACGTGGTCCCGAGCAGCACGTGCAAGTGCGCCAAACCCGAAAGCAATTGACCCGCCGGCTCGGAGATACCGGTCCGCGCGTCGAGTAGTATCCAATCTGGATTAATCGCTGCGCGAATATCATTGAGAAGATGCGCAAGACCCGATGCGTGAGCAGACGGCGGCTCGTCCAGATCAACCCGCGCGAGCTTGTCCGCGTATTCGGCATCCAGCGTTCCCGCGGGGAAGACAGTAATTACGCCCGGACCGGCCACGCGAACACATGTGTGGTGGTAATCGGAAATGGGCACATCTCCCTGTGCTCGTTCGAGAAGGTAATCCACCACGCCCCAGGGCGAGGTAAGACCCTTCTCGTCCGCGGAAAGGACGCAGCCAATGCCGGGAGAATCCAGGTCGAAGTCAATGACACATACCCGCTCCCCAGCTCGGGCGCGCTGGATTGCGAATGAAGCGAGCGTTGTACTGCGGCCCAATCCGCCTTTAAACGAATAAAAGACAATTATTGGCGGCCCATTATCTGGGGTTAACCACAGGGGATCGTCTGCGTCGGCAAACCACGCGGTGCGGGTTCGGTGGCGGTCGAGTGTGCCGAACCGGGGCTCGTCGGAGTGGAGCCGCGCCTGATTCCAAGCCGTACTCCAGATACTCTTGTGAGCTTCTCCGGCCTCACTCGCAAGCAGGATTTCCCCGGTCCACCAATGGCCGCAGACTCCTTCCAGCTTCGGCTGTAGCGTCTGCTTCGACTCATCGACGGAGTCCGACAGACCCCAGAGCACTAGGCGAAACTTGCCGAAAAGGTCGGAGACGAGCAGCGCACGCTCGACCTTCGGATCATTTTGTACCCAGTCCTTAACCGCGTCAGACGCGGCCCGCTTGGCTTCGTCGTAATGAATAAACGTCATTCAAAGTATCCCATCTTTCAACATCTCTCCGACCGACTCTTGGTAAATCGCCTGCGCGTCCGCGAACCACAATTGTGCGTGGGCTTGCGTCATGTACGGAGCGCGGTACCGCATCTCAGACCGCCATGACGCAATGCCCGCTTTGGCAATCCCTTGCACCGCTGGCCCGAAATAGCGGGCTGACTTCGCCCCCGCGATGGCCGCCAAACTCGATGCTTGGACAACCAATTCGTTCAAGTCATGACCTGCCGTGCCTTTCTTCCACGGCAGTCGCGATCCCGGGAGAGGAATGCCCGAGTCATAAAGGATAAGCGCTTTTAGGGAGCACTCCACCACGTAGCCTGCCAAATATGCCGCGCCATCTGCGCGGTTACGGGTTAGTAACCCCTGGGCATCGTCCAGATGTTTAGTTGCAGCTTCCGGGTGGTCGTCACCGTTGATTAGCTGAAGGTTGGACATATAACGTCGCAGATCAATATCGGCGTATTTGGATCAAAGCGCGAGCTTATCCTGAACCGCCAAAATTTGTTCCTGTTCCTTCTGAAAAATAGGAAAATCAATGCGCCCGTCGTCGGCGTCATGTGCCAATGCAACGCTGCAGGGATGCCGGATCGGTGCAGTGCGTTCGATGGCGCGCGATCGCGGGGCTGCCCGCGCGTGCTCCGCCGTCCGATCCGCGCTGCCGGGGCGCGTCGCAACGAACATTGTGGTGAATCATGCAGTCCCCGGACGCCTCAAGTCAAGCGCGGAACGCGCCGCCCTGCGCTCAAGGAATGTCGGGAACCGGGTGGTGGGTGAGCGGCCGGCTGGCGGACACCGACCAGACCTCGTGGCCGCGTGGCGCACTTCATTGCATCGCCCGCGGCACCAACAGGCCCATGTGCTCGAGGATGCATTGAATGACTGTCGGATCCTCGATTCAAGCGCGATGACGTGCATCGGCTCCTTGCAGGAGGGGCAAAAAAGTACACCCATTTGTCAACTCAACATCGGTCGTCATCCGCAGTTTGCAGGGTAGACCCCGAACGTAGAAGAAATCGGAAGCAGCAGAAGCGAATTAATCAAATCGCAGATGAAGCTCGCCCTTGAGCTTTTCCGTAGCGAGCTGGATTTGAGCGAACTTGGCGAGATTCGAGGTACTGTTGACCGCGGCTGACTGCCGGATCCTCGATCAGCGCGATGAAGCGCATCGGCCCGTTGCACTTGCAAAAAGTTACCCTATTTATTGCTTGTGGTGGCAGCTGGGGCAGAAATAAGTGGGTTGCTTTCGTGCAAACGCAGCGGAGACCTTGGATGCTACGTCACTACTTGCCTTTCCCGCAGCATTGCGCCATGACTAATACCGGGGTCTGATTCATTACGTTCTGGTCGGACCCGACGAGCCTGTTATCCGTGTTAGGAATCGGCGCAGCTACCAGCATGAAAAAACTGGTCCCAGCACTTACAATAAGGCGTTTAGTCGCATCTATCCCTTGAATTGATCTGTTGTTCATAACACCTCAGTAGTGTCCGGTTAAACCGGGGTTAATTTTGCTAAAAGCCAATTGTGAGGGGGCCTTACGGCCGATCTATTTTGGTGCCGATTTGAAACTGAAATCCTCATTCTTGTGTAATTTCCTAGCGTCCAAACGCCAGGAGATGAACCATGAATGTCGGCAAGACGCTGTTCGCGCAGATCATGGAGTTCGTCCCATGGACGAGCGTTACGCGCATTGTGGAGCGCTACTCTGGCAACGTGCGCGTGCGCCGCATGACGTGCGCCGAGCAGTTTCGCGTCATGGCGTTTGCGCAATTGACTTGGCGCGAGAGTTTGCGCGACATCGAGGTGACGCTGAGCGCCAACGCCAACAAACTCTATGCCATGGGTTTGCGCCATACCGTCCATCGCTCCGCCCTGGCCGATGCGAACGAGTCGCGAGATTGGCGTATCTGGTCCGACCTCGCGGCCGTCCTCATTCGTCGCGCCCGGAAGCTTTACCGAGACGAGGACTTGGGGCTGGACTTGAGCAACACGGTCTATGCGCTCGATGCCACCACGATCGATTTGTGCCTGAGTCTGTTCGACTGGGCTCCATTTCGCTCGACCAAAGCCGCCGTCAAGATGCATACCCTGTTGGATCTGCGCGGCGCCATTCCGACCTTTATCCATATCAGCGATGGCAAGCTGCACGAGGTCAATGTGCTCGATTTCTTGCCCGTCGAGGCAGGCGCCTTCTATGTCATGGATCGCGGTTACCTTGACTTCGCTCGGCTCTACCAGATGCATCAAGCTCGCGCTTTCTTCGTCACTCGAGCGAGACGTGGCATGGATGCCAGGCGTGTCTACTCCACCGCCACAGTCAGAGCAACGGGTGTAATGTGCGATCAGCGTATCGCCTTGAACGGCTTCTACGTGGCCAAGGACTATCCCGAGCACTTGCGGCGCATCCGCTTCAAAGATCCCGACTCTGGCAAGACCTTGGTGTTCCTCACCAACAACACGCTCTTGCCGCCGCTGACGGTCGCCGCGCTTTACAAGAGCCGCTGGCAAGTCGAACTGTTCTTCAAGTGGATCAAACAACACCTGCGCATCAAGAAATTCCTCGGCACCAGCGAGAACGCCGTGAAGACGCAAATCTGGTGCGCCGTATCGACCTACGTGCTCATCGCCATCGTCAAGAAGGAGCTTCAACTCGATGCCTCGCTCTATACGCTGCTACAGATTCTTTCGGTTTCAGTTTTCGAGAAAACCGAGCTTTCATGCGCCTTGCAGCTCGATCCAGTGCTTCCAGAAATACCCCTCGGCGCTAACCAACTGAGTTTGTTCAATACTTAACCGGACACTACTGATAACACCTCCTTTATAAAGGACGTGCCGCCCAATAACTCTATGGACTTTCTGTAACTCTCATGAATATCGTTCTTGCGCTCAACCAGCATTGCGCGCCAATACTGGCGATCGGCATCCGCTGCCTCTCTCAACTTTGATTTCGCGGTAGATAAAAGCGTCTTCTTGACCTCGGGCGAATTCTCGGACGCGGTCATCCCGACAAGCGCCGCCGCTTCGAGCACACGTGCCCTTCCCTGATAGTAGCTTGTTGGAACCGCCTCCAGAAGCGCTTTGGCGGTCTTATAATCGCCCGAGTGAAAATAGGCTCGGCCGGCGTTATAGGACCAGCGTGGTGTCGCATCCTTGAGTTTCATGTAATCCTCGATCGCGCGCTGATATCCGCCGACTTCCACGTATGCAAACGCCAGGTTATAGGCATATTCCTTTTCTTCCGGTGCCGCTGCATGCGCCTTTTCAAACCACTCGAGCGCCCTTTGATACTGGCCTGAATAGAAGGCAACGCTGCCCTTCATGTTTAATGCCCGATGATCGTTCGGGTCGAGCTTCAGTATCTTATCAGCAGTGTTATCTGCGGCTTCCCACAGCCCCTCCGAATCATTTGCAAACATGGTGGCGATCAATGCCGCCTTCTCATTTTGCTTTTGTGTTTTGTCCAAGATCTCCTTAAACGGGCCGTTCATGGGGCGAGTGGGATTGGAGACCGCAATCAGAAAAAGAGAAATTACGGTAACGCAAAGGACGATGAAGCCTAAGAAATAATACTGGTGGATGCGCGATCTCAGATACTGCTCGGGACTAAGACCCACCTGTATGTGCGCCGCGCCCATTTCGGCCTCCAAGCCGTGCAGACGGTCCTCCGGGCGTAATTTCTCGATATGCTTAAGAACATTTTTATTCCGACGTACGCGCCAGCTGATGAGCACCCAAGCCACCATAGCGACCACGTAAAGAATGGCTGCGGTCCCGCTCGAGGCCGCGCTCGGAATAGCTTGAAACGCTTCTCGAAGAAATTCCATGCCCCCTCCCACGTTTTTAGCGTCCTGTGCCAATGCAATGCTGCAGTAGTGCAAAATCGGCGCGCCTCACATGAGCATTGCGGCAAATCATGCAGTCGCCAGCCGCAGCAAGTCAAGCGCGGAAATGATAGGTAATTCAATCCCGGTGCAATCCCGGTTCGCTGAGCCGAGGTGCCGGGAGCAGGTGCGGAAGAAATCCCGCAATGCGCATCATGGGCCTTATGTTCATGCTTGCTTCCTCCTCCCCGGGTGACGACCGCAATCCGAGCGGATCGTGAGCGGGATTATCGGTCAGTTACCGAGCAATCTATTCCAACGACTAGAGCGAGGCAAGCGCTTTCCCGCACCCGGGCTGCTACGAGGTTCTTTTTCCGTAAGGCAGGTTCGGCGAAGTCGGGAACCGGGTGATAGGTCAGCGGCAGGTCGGCGTACCGGGGCCAGCTCGCGGGATCGAGCGGCGGACTGCACTGGGTGGGGACTTTCACGACTTGGCGTGAATTGCCTTGCCTGCTGACTTAGAACTCGTGTTGGTGGCCGGCGGCCGATGCGAGGCAGTAGTCAGGTTCCGACCTTGAGGAGATTACCGATGGCCGAAATTCCTTGGCGAGAACAGCATGTCGATTTCGCCTCCCATCAGCGCAGTAACCGCCGGCCCGGAGCCCTTGTAGGGGACGTGAGTGATCCGGGTGCCGGTCATGGTCTCGAACAGTTCTGCTGACAGGTAGCTCGTCGAGCCGCTGCTCGTGGAAGCGTAGTTGAGCTTGTCCGGGTTTGCTTTTGCGAGCGTTACCAGGTCCTTTACGCTTTTCGCGGGCACCGAAGGATGAACGACCAGCACGAGCGGCGTGGAGGAGACGAGAAGCACCGGAGCCAGGTCGTGCACCGCGCTGTAGTTGAGCTTGCGGTACAGCGTCCGGTTCACGGCCAGCGAAGCGGACTGGAAGAGCACCGTGTAGCCATCCGGCGGGGCCTTCGCGACGAGCTCTGCGCCGATGTTGCCGCCGCCGCCCGGGCGATTGTCGACGATTACGGTCCCGAGCATGGGCTGCAGTTTCGCGCTGAACAGCCGGGCCTGGATGTCGGTGCCGCCGCCGGTGGCGAACGGCACGATCATGCGGATAGGGCGCGCGGGCCAGGTCTGCGCGTCTGCGCTGGTAGCCGATACCATGGCGCAGGCAGCAAGCGCCGCCACGAGGTATCGCCGTTGATTTCGAACGTTCATATTGCTCCTCCCCTATGAGTTACTCTTTCGATTCGAATATCCGCTCTGCTTCAGGATACAGTCGCACCAGCGTTTCGCGCGTCATCGCGCTGATGATCGGATGTAGTCGCTTCGCAACTTCGTCAACGCTCGCATCCTGATCGGCTCCGCTCCAGACCGACTCGATCTCCCCCCGGTGGAGCTCTCTTACCTCGTCAACTAACGGTTGCCAGTGCGGCGGATTTTAACCATCGACACATTCACCCCGCCAGCGTCCGTAGTGCGCCACGGCCAGGTAGCGCAGCAGCGCGGCGCCGGGCCTT
>PLYS01000438.1 GCA_003153455.1 Betaproteobacteria bacterium
CGGTTACAGCGGAAACACCCGGCGGATTGCACGCACATGATGAAGTGGCTGTGCGCCGAGGGCTGGTTCGTGTTCGGTTTCGACTATTGCGGCTTTGGCGACAGCGAAGGCAAGCGCAACCGCCACCGGCCGCTCGAACAGGCGCAGAACACCTATGACGCATTGAACTACACACTGCTGTTGATCCCTATTTCTACTGCCGTGCAGTCCGCGCTGCGTAAAGACCTGCCGTATGACCTGGAGCGCGATGTGGCATCGGTTTCACAGGTCGCGAGTGGGCCTTTTGTGTTGGTGGTACACCCGGCGGTGCCCGCACGCAACGTCAAGGAGCTGATTGTGTTTGCGCAGTGGCAACCGGGGAAGCTGAGTTACGGATCCCCCGGTGTCGGGAGCGCGCATCATCTCGTGGGCGAATTGTTCAACTCCAGGGCTAACGTGAAAACCGTTCACGTACCCTTCAAGGGAGCCGCGGACGCTGACTTGGCGACAGCGTCTGGTCAGCTCCAACTGAGCTTTACCAGCCCTGCAGGAGGACTGCCTTTCCTTGAGCGCGGCAGAATCAGGCCCCTTGCTGTTACCAGTGCGACGCGCTTGTCGTTGCTGCCTTCGGTGCCAACCCTCGACGAGTCGGGGCTGCCGGGATTCGATTATTCCGCGTGGTACGGACTAAGCGTGCCGGCGGGCGTGCCGAAAGACGTCATCATGCAGCTCAACGCAGCGGTCAAAAAGATAGTTCACACGCCCGAGATGAAGGAAATACTCAATAAACAGGGCTTCGAACCCCGGACCAGCACGCCGGAAGAATTTGCAGCGCTCGTTCGCCGCGAGATCGAGCAGGCCACCAAATTGATTGAGCTGGCTGGAATGAAAGCGGAATAACAACTACCGTGACTCGTGACTCGTGGCTCGTGAGTCGTGAGTCGTGAGTCGTCTACTATTTCCGCTCGCCGCTCATCGTTCACTGGCTTTTAAAGCTTGTTAATGCTGTTAATCCTGTCCATTTTTGTCATTTAGTGCATCTCATATTTCCATGCCACCGCACAACATGAAGATCGCTGATTTCTCCTATAACAGTCCGGCGCACCGACTCGTGTTTGGATGGGGCGCCCGCGCAGCGTTGAAGGAAGAATTGGGGCGGCTCAACGTTTGCAGACCGATGCTCGTGTGCAGTGCCCGGGCGGCGCGCTCGAGCGAGGTAGCCGGCCTGGCGCGGTCTCTCGGTCTGACCGATGAATCGGTATTCAGCGGAGTCGGTTCACACGCGCCCTTGCATTCGGCGTACGAGGGATGGCAGCGCGCGAGCGCACTGAAGGCCGACTGCCTCATCTCATTCGGCGGCGGCAGCGCCAGCGATACCATGAAAGGGATTGCACTTGCGTGTGCCGAGGACGGGCGCATTCTCGATTTCACACTGGAGCGATTACCTGACGGAAGCTTGAAGAATCCGCTCTCCACGCGTGCCAAGCTCCCGAGCGTTGCGATACCGACCACCGTCTCCGGCGCGGAAATCACGGCCGCCTTTGCGTTGACCGAAGAGACGGGGAAGAAGATTCTGTTCCGCGATGCCAGTGTCGCTCCGCGGCTGCTGGTATACGACCCGGAGCTGATGACCTCGGTGCCCTCGCGTTCGATGTCGGAATCCGGCATGAATGCCTTGGCTCATACGATAGAGGCGCTGTACTCGAAGGCAAGAAATCCCATCTCGCGCATTCATGCCCGCGAGGGCGTGCCCCTGCTGTATCGCGGCTTGCACGCCATAGCGATGGGCAGCGCGCAGCGCGACGACTACACCGCGCTCGCCTTGGGCGCGTACTACGCGGGCGTATCAATCACGAACGCGAGAACCGCGCTGCACCACTCTATCTGTCACAAGCTTGGTCCAGCGGTAGGACTGACGCATGGGATGACGAATGCGATCATGCTCCCGCGCGTTCTTGAATTCAATCTGCCCGCGGTGCGCGACGAATTGGCGGCAGTGGGCGAGTTGATCCAAGAAGCAAACGTCGGGGTGTCAGCCCGTACACCGGAAGACGCGATCGCCGCGATTCAAGCCTTGGCGCAGCGCGCCGGGCTGCCAAGCCGTCTCAGGGACGTCAATGTGAGCAGGAAAAAGTTACCGGCGCTTGCGCAAGTCATTCTGAACGAACCGGGGCTCGCGTTCAATCCACGGCCGGTCGAGTCTGCTGCGCAGATCGAAGCGATACTCGACTCAGCCTGGTAACGCTGTTACGTGCGTGTTCTCTTAGAGCCCCTATTGGTCTTCATGCGAGGATTGCCATGTCCCTCAAGTAACCCCTGATGCACGTTGACGACGTCCGTCCCGAGAACATGAAGGAGGGAGGGCGTCGAGCTTGCGGTCGGGTCGTTTCCCTGTTATCACACGGCAAAACGCGACCCGGCCGTCACTCGGGACTTTGGCTGCAGATAAATTCAGGCCCACATCCGGCGCATCGTTGCCTTTAGATCGACGCTCGGGGGTGAAGCCGCACACAATGCATCCGCTTGCGTTGAATGAGGACCCGGCATCCCGACCAGGTCAAATGCGTCAAGATCCGCTTCGGTGATGAATCGGCTCCGCGGTGCGTAAACATGCCTGTCCGCACCCAAGGCTTGACCATGAACGTAGAAGCGCAAAGGCTGCATCAACACAAGATCGTCCTTCGCTCGGGTCATCGCGACATAGAGTAGTCTGCGCTCCTCCTCAATTTCGTCCGGTGTATTCGTCGCGAGGTCCGATGGAATGCATCCATCGACGACATTAAGAACGAAAACGGCGCCCCATTCCTGACCCTTGGCTGAGTGGATTGTCGAGAGTACTAACCAGTCCTCGTCCTTGACTGCCGGACCCGCCTCATCGCCGGACGCTTCGGGCGGGTGCAGGGTGAGATCGGTCAGGAATGATGAACGAGATGTATGCTGAGTTGCCATACGCTCTAATTGATCAAGGTCACCAAGGCGCATGCGCGCGCTGTCATAGAGTAGCTCGAGCATTGGATCGTACCAGCGCCTAAGCCGTTCGATCTGGCCGGCCCAGCGCTTCGAGGTCCCGAGGTCCTTCATGACCCCGACCAGGCCCGGCCACATTTCGGCTGCGCCTGCGTGCGGCCGGAAATGCTCGAGTGCCAGGAGGCTGTGGCCTTCCCCATCCATGGCTGCAAGCGCGCGCCGCGCCGTTGCCGGACCGATACCCGGCAGCAGCTTCAGCACCCGAAAACCCGCGACGCGGTCGCGTGGATTCTCGGCCCAGCGCAGGACCGCGAGCACATCCTTGACGTGCGATGCCTCGAGGAACTTCAGACCGCCGAATTTAACGAAGGGAATGTTACGTCGAGTGAGTTCGACCTCAAGCTGCCCCGAGTGGTGTGAGGCGCGGAACAACACCGCTTGCTCTCGAAGTTCCATTCCCGCTTCCCGGTTCGCCAGAATGCGCTGAACGACAAATTCGACCTGTGCCGCCTCATCAGCCACCATGGAGATAATGGGCCGGCTGCCACCCGTGCGCTTGGAGAAAAGGTTCTTGGTGTAGCGCTCGGCGGCATGACTGATGATACGGTTGCAGGCAGCCAGAATCGGGCGGCTTGAGCGATAGTTTTGTTCAAGCGTCACTATTTCCGCCGGCGGATTAAACCGGGTGGGAAACTCGAGAATGTTTTGGATCCTCGCTGAGCGGAAGGAATATATCGACTGTGAATCGTCACCAACCACGGTGAGTCCTGCGCCATCTGGCTTTAACCCAAGCAGGATGGACGCTTGCAGCGCATTGGTATCCTGATATTCATCGACCAGCACATGGTCGAAACGGTTTGACACGAGCTGGGCGATTTCCCTGATTTCCATCATCTTGGCCCAATAGAGGAGCAAATCATCGTAGTCGAGCACAGCCTGTTCCTGCTTCGTCGTAACGTAGGCGGCAAAGAGGCGATTCAGCTGCTCCTCCCATTGCGTGCACCATGGAAAGTTCCGCGCGAGCGCCTCGTGCACAGGCGCCTGAGCGTTGACCGCGTAGGAGTAGATGGATAGGCAGGTTGCCTTCTTCGGAAAACGATTTCTTGCTTCGGAAAACCCCAGCTCGTCCCGCACCAAATCCATCAGGTCTGCGGCATCGCTCCGATCGAGAATTGAGAATCCTGGATTTAGACCGATGCTATCGGCGTGCAACCGGAGCAGCTTTGCGCCGATCGCATGAAATGTTCCTGACCAGTCAATCGATCCCGCGGAAACATAGGCGCGCCCCTTTAGTGCCATTGCGCAGATGTGCTCGACGCGGCGCGTCATCTCGCCAGCCATGCGGCGTCCAAAGGTCAGAAGCAGAATGCGCCCGGGATGTGCGCCTTGCAAAATCAGGTGTGCAACACGATGGGCGAGCATCTTGGTCTTGCCCGTTCCTGCACCGGCTATGACCAGCAAGGCAGGCGTATTGAATCGTTCGCCCGAATCTGTAATGCCAAAGGTCACCGCGGATTTTTGGGCTGGATTTAGATCCTCGAGATGCGAGGCGTGCCCGGTCGCCAACCTTTGGACACTTTGCTCAACCGACACTTGTGTTTTCCCTGTTATCAAGAGGTGTAATTTTCACGATACTGTATCTATTTACAGTAACAGTGGCAACTACTTCTTAGTCCATACGGGGTGCCGGCACCGCCGGTGTGTTCCTGGCGTTCCATGGGTACGGCGCATTACCGGGATTTGCGTAAATGGCTGAGGTCACCGGGTCCCTCATCCCTGCGCCCGCGGAGGGCGGAGCACGCTCGCGTTGCGGCCCCTGGCGGGGCGCGCCCCAACCAGCGTAAGATTGCGTACGACGATCACGAAATATTTTGTCGCGAGGTTCGCGGCAACACGCTTATGCCCAAAGTCACTCCGCAACAAATTGAAAACCTGCTGCGTGAATACCAGCTTGACCACGATGGCCACATCACCATCGAGGCGCTCGGCAACAAATCGGCACGGGCGCGGTTTCGCGTCGGCAAACAGCATCTGCGCCCCGGCGATACCGTGTCGGGTCCGACTCTGATGGCGCTCGCCGACGTTGCGATGTACGCGGCGTTGCTCGGCGAGATCGGCCTGGTGCCGCTGGCGGTCACCTCCAGCCTCAACATTAATTTCCTGCGCAAGCCGGCGCAAAAGGACGTGATCGGGGAGGCCAAGCTGCTGAAAGTCGGCAAGCGGCTCGCCGTTGGGGAAATCACGCTTTTCTCGGATGGCGACCCGGAGCCGGTCGCCCACGTCACCTGTACTTACTCGATCCCGCCGCGCTAAAGGATGCATTTGCCGGCCTGCTGCCGGCCATTCTTTCCAGTACCCGCTGAGCCGTCCGCGCTGGCGCCCGGTATGCCTACGGTCGCGGCTTCGGGGCTGCCTGGTTATGAATCGATATCGTTATCCGGCATGGCCAAGTGGGGCAAGGCGATCAAGGATGCCCGCATCCGCGAATAAGGGGCGGATATCATCTCTCCTGCATCCGGCGTTTGCGAGGTGGATCCGGAGACTAGCGCGAGGGCGGCGGCGGCGGTGAACCGTAAGGCGGTGGTGGAGGTGAACCGTAAGGCGGCGGTGGAGGCGGAGCGTAAGCCGGAGGGGGTGGCGGAACGTTCGGAGGAGGAGGGGGCGCAGCATAAGCAGGAGCCGCGGGAGCCGGGCTCGAAGCCGAGTATCGTCCGGATACGGGGACTTTGTGGCCTTTCGCGTACATGCACTGCACGTAGCCGCTGTCGTAGCGGCGTTGCACGTTATAGCCGGAAGCTTGTCCGCTACCGGTTCCCGCCAGCGCGCCTACCAGGAGTCCGGCGCCCGCTCCAGCCGCCGCGGCTTGGCTGCCGCCAATAGCCGCGCCTGCCGCAGCGCCCAGCACCGTGCCGAGCGCAGCGCTGCGCACCCCGCTGTCGCTCGCCGCCTGGTCGGGCGTGGCGCCGCCTGCCTGCACGCCGGCGTATTGTCTGCAGTCCAGATCGTCAACGCGGAACTGGTCAAAGCTCTTGCCGCTGCCGGGCAGCGCCATGACACTTGGTCCGGTCGGGAATGTCGTGCACGCGCTTACCAACACGACCGCCAGCAGGGGTGAGAAACGCAACGGGTGGGTCATAGTCAATCATCCATACGATTAGCCGGCCGGCGGCTGCGGTGCTACACGCTGCCAACCCCCGGGACATTCTCTTACATAGGGGTAGTACATCTGCGAATCAGCGCAGTAGTACCACCAATTCTGCTGTGACTGTTGTGCCGGTGCTGGCGGTAGGGGTGGCTGCGCGCCGCCCTGTTCCTCGTATACGGGTGGTGAGGATTGCATTGCGACACCCGGGGGGTAATAGTAAGGATC
>PLYS01000202.1 GCA_003153455.1 Betaproteobacteria bacterium
GGCGTGACCGGCTGGGTCGAAGTCCGGGCAAATGAGTTTTTGAAAAACGGTTTACAGGGCGTGCAAAGAATTCCTTACGAGAAGGCCCTGCGCTCCAATACCACCCACCGCCACGACTTTCTCAACGCTTACGTGAGCGATCTCGGCAATGTACTCGATATGGATGCGATTCGTGGCGCCAAAATCGGCATGGGTGTGGATCCGCTCGGCGGCGCGGGAGTCCACTACTGGGCCGCGATTGCCGAGCGCTATGGTTTGAATCTCACGGTCGTGAACGAAGTCATCGATCCGACCTTCCGGTTCATGACGGTCGATTGGGACGGTCAGATTCGCATGGATCCGTCCTCGTCCTACGCAATGCAGAGCTTGATCGACCTGAAGGATCGCTTCGACATCGCCTTCGCCTGCGACACCGACCACGACCGGCACGGGATTGTCACCCGCAGCGCGGGATTGCTTCCGCCCAATCACTATCTTGCAGTCGCCATCCACTACCTGTTTCAGAATCGGCCAACGTGGGGCAAGCAAGCCGCAGTAGGAAAGACCGTGGTGAGCACCCAGATGATCGATCGCGTGGTCACAAAGCTTGGCCGGAAACTTTACGAGGTGCCGGTCGGCTTCAAGTGGTACGTTGACGGCCTGTTCGACGGCTCGCTCGGCTTCGGCGGCGAAGAGAGCGCCGGCGCAACTTTCCTGCGCCTTGATGGCACCGTCTGGACGACGGACAAGGATGGAATCGCCTCGTCTTTGCTTTCCGCGGAAATCACCGCGCGGATGGGCCGCGATCCNNGCACGGACCTCGCCGGCGAAAAGATCCTAAGCAAACTCAGCCACGCACCCGGCAATGACGCTCCCATCGGCGGGTTGAAGGTGATCGCCGAGAATGGATGGTTCGCTGCGCGTCCGTCAGGCACCGAGGACATCTACAAAATCTATGCGGAGAGCTTTCGCGGAAAGGATCATCTGTGCCGCATCGTGGAAGAGGCGCAGGCAATCGTCAACGACGCACTTGCGGCGGTGACGCCACGAAGCAGCGGCTAGATTTGTTGGAACAATGCCGACGCAGGATTCCCAGCCCGTCGTATTGACCGTGGGCCATTCGACGCGTCCTCTCGCCGAGTTTATTGCTTTGCTTGCGGCCCACTCGGTGACCCGGCTCATTGACGTGCGTACCGTGCCGCGCTCTCGCCACAACCCGCAGTTCAACCGCGACACCTTCCCGGCCGCGCTCGAGGTTGCCGGCATCCGCTACGCGCACGTTGCTGGCCTGGGGGGCTTCCGCCGCGCAGGCCCGGAGTCCCCGAATCTGGGTTGGCGAAACGCTTCATTCCGCGGTTACGCCGACTACATGCAGACTCCCGAGTTTGCGGAAAATCTGGCTGGCCTCATCGAACAGGCAACGCAGGAGCGAATTGTGCTGATGTGCGCCGAGGCCGTGCNNAGGCCGTGCCGTGGCGCTGCCATCGCTCGCTGATCGCCGACGCGCTGGTGGTCCAAGGTATGCGCGTCGAGGAAATCATCAACGCGAGCCGCCGCCAGTTACACACGCTGACGCCTTTTGCCGAGGTGGACGGCACGTTAATCACTTATCCATCGCAAGTGCCGTCGCCCTGAATCGCGGCGCTTGTCCCGTTCACACTCGGCAGCCTTATCCGGAGAGAGCACCATGAGCGATGCGGCACAATCCAGGAGCGAACCGGAAGAATCGCCGCTGTCGCCGTGGTGGATACGCTCGGTAATGATCGTGATGGTGGCCGGTTTTGCCGGCCTGATCACGATCACCTTGCTGGCCTATCGCAATGCTCCGCCGATTCCGGCGCGAATCGTCGACGCCGGCGGCGCCAGCCTGTTCACCGGCGACGACATCAGCAACGGACAAGCCCTGTTTCTGCGCTATGGTCTGATGAACAACGGCACCATCTGGGGTCATGGTGCCTACCTCGGGCCGGACTATTCCGCCGCAGCGTTGCACCGCATCGGTGAGGACACCGCCGCGGCGCTGGCGCAGCAGCAATACGGCCAGCCGCTGGCAGCGCTGACGCCGATGCAAATGGCGGCAATACGCAGCGAAGTCGCGGTGACGCTAAAAACCAACCGCTACGACGCAGCCAGCGACACGCTTCATTTGACCGCGCCGGAAGCGCACGCCTATCGCAGTCAGATCGGCTACTGGACCCGTTACTTCCACGACCCGGTCAGCAATGGCGGCCTCAAGCCCGACCTGATCACCGACCCTGCGGAGTTGCATCAGCTCACCGCGTTCATCACCTGGGCGGCGTGGGCTTCGGTCGCCAGCCGTCCGGGCAACGAGTTCTCCTATACCAACAACTTCCCGTACGATCCCGACGTTGGCAATCGGCCGACTCCCGGCGCATTGCTGTGGAGCGCTCTGAGCCTGGTTGCATTGCTCGCCGGCATTGCCGTCGTGCTGCTGGCGTTCGGCAAATTCGATAATCTGGGCTGGGTTACGCGCGGCGATCACATCCACCCGCAAATGATTCCGGGGCAGGCGAGCGCCGGGCAGCGCGCACTCGTGAAATTTTTTGTGGTGGTAGCCCTGTTATTGCTCGCACAATCCCTGGTCGGCGGCGGGGTCGCCCACTTCCGCGCCGATCCCGCCAGTTTCTACGGCTTCCAGTTGGAAAACATCTTCCCCAGCAATCTGCTGCGCACCTGGCATTTGCAGACCGCGATCTTCTGGATTGCCACCGCGTACGTTGCTGCCGCCTTGTTCCTGGCACGTTCACTGCGCAGCGACGAGCCACGTTGGTTCGAGACCGCGGTCCATCTGCTGTTCGTGGCTTTCGCCGTGGTCATCGGTGCCAGCCTGCTCGGAGAATGGTTGGGCATGACCGGTCTGCTCGGCGACTGGTGGTTCTGGTTCGGCAACCAGGGCTGGGAATTCCTGGAGATCGGTCGCTTCTGGCAGTACCTGTTGGTGGCCGGTTTGCTGGCCTGGTTCGCGATTCTGTGGTGGCTGGCGCGGCCACGCACGGTGGCCGATCCGCAAGCGCGCCCGCTGGCCCGCATGTTCCTGTATGCGTCGCTCGCGATCCCCGTGTTCTACCTGCCGGCGCTGTTCTTCGGCGCCAAGACGAATTTCACCGTCGTCGATACGTGGCGTTTCTGGATCATCCACCTGTGGGTGGAAGGCTACTTCGAATTCTTCGCCACCACCGTCGTTGCGCTGCTGTTCTTTCAGCTCGGACTGACCCGTCGCAATACCGCGTTGCGGGTGATTTACCTGGACGCCATCCTGTACTTCCTCGGCGGCCNNCGACGTGTGCGGCAAGCCGATCGCCATTCCGCACAAGTGGGCGTTCTATTTCCTGATGTCGGTGGGCTTCTGGAACTTCGTCGGTGCCGGCATGTTCGGCTTCCTGATCAACCTGCCGATCGTGAGCTACTTCGAAGTCGGCACCATTCTCACACCCAATCATGGCCACGCCGCGCTGATGGGCGTGTTCGGCATGCTGGCCCTCGCGATGTTGGTGTTCGTACTGCGCCAGACAGCCGACGAGACCCGCTGGGCGGGCATGGAGAAATACATCAAGGTCGGCTTCTGGGGCACCAACATCGGCTTGTTTATGATGGTCGCGATGAGCCTGTTCCCCGGTGGCGTGCTGCAGGTATGGGATGTGGTCCAGCACGGCTACTGGCACGCCCGCAGCTTGGCCTACACGAGCACCGAGACCGCGCGATTGATCGAATGGCTGCGCCTTCCGGGCGATCTGGTATTCATCATCTTCGGCGCCGTGCCGCTGGCGGTCGCGGCAATCAAGGGCTACATCGGCGTGCACGCGACGCGAAGCAGCGCATGACCTTGTAGAGGTTGCCCGAGGAGCGAGCGCCACGGACTCGAATCCCGCACCCACTGCCGCACAGATGATCGAGTTGACGTAAAGCTGTCCCCGACGCGACGACTCGGCGAGCCCCTCGTGAATTGCTTGTCGAACACTACCGACAGGGCCATCACGAATTTTGACAAACTGGTGATTCATTAATTGAGCTTCAGTCCGCGGGCTACTGACACCGACGCGAGCCAGTCCACTGCGGTCCCTCCACGCTCGTCACTTGCCCTCCCCGAGCGCAACTGGTCCGGACGCCCGCCCCACCTCGCCGCTCGCCTCCAGTCGAGCGAGCAGCAAATGGTAATACAGCATGCCTCGCTGTGCCCCGAGCGCCTCCAGCGTCGCCGCGGCGTCGAAGGGCATGGCGTTCGCGACGAGCGTGAGGTTGCGTGTGACGCTGCTGTCATTCATCGGAAACACGTCCAGCCGGCCGAGGCCGCGCAACAGGATGACCGTCGCCGTCCACGGGCCGATGCCCTTGATCTGTCGCAGCAGCGCCGCGGCGTCGGGACTTGCGCGCTCCTCCAGCATCGACTCGTCGAGCGCGCCCGACGCGAGCGCCTCGCCCATGCGCCGCAACGTTGCCAGCTTGTTGGCGCTGAGGCCAGCCGTACGTCCCATGTCGTCCTTCGCCTCCAGTACGCGCTCGATGCTCGGGAACTGGTACAGCGCCAATCCCTCGCGCTCGAACGGTGCCGCGAGCGCATGCAGCAGGCGACGCATGATCGCGCTGGCAGCGAAGAGGCTCAGTTGTTGAAACACAATCGCGTTGACGCACGCCTCCCAAAGCGTCGGATAGCGTGGCGGCTTCACGCCGTGCATGCGAAGCGCCAGTGGTGCGAGCCAAGGGATCCGCTTCGCCGCTCGATTGAAGGATGTGAGGTCGCGATCCACGCCGAGCATCCGCCGCACCAGCGCGAGTGCTTGCGCGTGCCCGCTCGGACTGCCCTCGAGTATGACGGTGAACACCTCGGGCCCCGTCTGGGCGACGCGCACGAATATGGGCGCACGCGCGGCGCCGAGCACGCGAACGTATGCTCCGTCCGGGGTGAGCACGTCCACCATGTTGGTGGACAGGCGCCGGAGCGCGCTCACAGTGAGGTCCAGCCGGCACGGCGCCACAACGGAAAGGTCGTATCGCGCGTGCGCCATACCGGACCGCGAGTTTGCGGGCAACGCGGGTTCGCCCGGCGATTGCGTCATGATATCAGCGAGCCATGAGGGAGACAGTTGCTATGACGACGCGAGGATTCAAGCGCGGCGACCACCTGAGCTGGGAATCTGAAGTGGGTCGCATCACTCGGGTCGTGACGTCGGAGATCCGGTTCAAGGATTACACGGTCCATGCCAATAAGGACGAGTGCGGCACGATATCAAGAGTGCCGCTGCGCAAAGTCGCGGGGAACCTAGTCAACTGCCATGCGCAGACGCCTCGGCGTTCATGTCTGCGGGCGTACGGGTGCGAAGGCGCGCGAAAAATACAAGCAGTAAGGCGAATGCGCCGCTCCATATCATCGATGCAATCACGAACAGCACTTGCGGATCAAATACCCCCAGACCCGCGAGCACCCGGGTCAGCGCGGCCGCACCAACCAGGAGCGTCGCGCCGACCCGCACGCGGGCACGCGACGGATCCTGCCGCGCCTTGAGTGTCCACGTCATGGCCATCACGTTGAGCGTAAGCGTGCCGAGGGCGCCTACCGTAATGATGTGCAGCGCAGCGGTCTGGTAACGGCCCGCAGCGAGCGCGACGCCGTACAGCAACAAACCGATGGCAAGCCAGCCGTAACCGGCTGCGAGGCAGAGAAGGTCTGGTCTGCCGTGCAGCGCCCACAGCCGCCAGCGCACCAGGCGCACCGCCGAAAGTGCTCCGGCGACGGCCACTGCAGCGGCCGCCAACAGGGCGAACGGCAACCAGTTGGCGCACAGCAACGCCGCGATGGCGACCGCCATGGCGACGAGCAGCCCACCTTCGATGCGCGGCTGCACGCGGGCGTCGAGCTTGCCACCTTGCCGATAGAACTGGCCGGCGACCGTCGGCGCGATGATCCGTCCGCCCATGAACAGCATCAGCAGGGCAAAAAGCAAAACTGCAACGATGAGTATGGTGTGCTCGGTGCCAGCGAAGCCGGCATGCCGGGCCAGTTGAAATGCGATGCCGCTGATGCAGATCGCCACCAGCACCAGAGGCAGAGCTTGATTGCGCCATTTTTTTGCGGTCCCGAACATCCGCGGTACAAGATGTGCGGCCAGCAGCGCGGCAAAGGCGATATTCGCCGCGGCCGCCGTCATGCTTTGGGGGGCATAGAGAAACGCTGCGTGCGCGATCACCCAGAGTCCGGCCAGCAGGGCGAGGCGCGGCACGGCCATAGGGCCGAGCTGGTTGCCGGCCACCACGGCCAGCGCGAAACCGAACAGCATCTCGTGCGCGTGCCCGGGCGCGGACGCCAGCGCCGGCAACGCGCCCGTGATCCCGAGCATCGCGAACACGGACGCGGGCAAAACGAAGATCGCGTAGGCCGTCGCCATCGGAAAAAAGATTGAGTCACCAGCAATCCGTCGACGCGGGCGCGCGCTGTCCGGATGTCCTTCAGGCTGCAGCAGGTGATCGGTGTCCGCCATGATAGTCACTGCATCGCTGTGCCAGGATCTCCATGCGGGAGGTCGTGGCCGACCGTTCCGCGAATGGTGGTCGGTCTCAGCCGAGCACCTCGCGCATCATCGTGGCCGCATCCGCCAGGGCGCGCTGCCCGTCGCCGACGAACGTCGAGCCGTGCATTGCCGCCAGGACCTTCGGCTTCAGCTGCGCGAGCCGCGCCAGCGTGGCGCCGGTGGGAGTGGTATATGGCAGATAGCCGGGCACCGGGCTTTCGCGGTTGTCGATCACCGTCTGGCGGAAGCGACCGACGACGTCGTTGCCGGTGACCGCCTCGACGTCTCCGTTCTGATGAAACAGATCCGAGCAAAACAGCACGCTCTGCGTTTCCTCGAACAGCAGGCCCGCGTCCCAGCCATGCGGAACCTGCGGCGTATGGAGGAAGCGAAATCGATGATGACCGGTGGCGAGAATCTCGCCGTCGGTCATCGCCCGGGCCGGGCGCAGCGCGATGAAGTCGTCCACGCCGATGCGTTTGCCGATGACGCTGCAAAACGCCGCAGATGCGGGTGCGAGCTGCTGCCA
>PLYS01000120.1 GCA_003153455.1 Betaproteobacteria bacterium
TAAGTGTAGACGCGCTCCTGCCCGGTCTCCGTCGAGATGTAGATCAGCGCCTGCTGCCCGGCGCGATCTTTGAGATGGCGGTCGACCGCGTTGTAACAAAGATTGGTTTCGCCGCCGACAAACCATCTGGCGAACGGCGGCCGGCTGTAATCGAGCACCTTGCCGAACGGTTTGTGCCAGTCGATCAGACCGGCCTGCTCGCCCCAGAACGCCTCGGGCTGTTCGATCGAGCGGCGGTGAAATTCCTTGTACTTGGCCATCGCATACCCTCTGGTCGTGACGCGCTGCGAGTGCGCCGTCCCGTTATTGACTTGCAATGCGCACGCGCTAACTCTGCCCAGTCCTGACTACGATTCTACCGCGTGACTGCTGCTTTAGCATTTTCTCGAATACTTCCGGCAGTTGATCCAGCGTAACGGTTTGTGCGATGTCTTTGAGATGGCGCGGCCGCAGATCGGCCGCAAGACGCTGCCATACCTTGCGCCGGATCTCCATCGGCGTATAGGCCGAATCGACGCCGATCAGGCTTACCCCGCGCAGGATGAAGGGCAATACCGTTGTGTGCAATTCGATGCCGCCGGCATTGCCGAAACTCGCTATCACGCCGTGCGGCTGCATGGTACGCGTCAACGCCGCAAGCTGCTCGCCGCCGACCGAATCGAACGCCGCCGCCCACAATGCTTTTTCCAGCGGCCGGGTTGCCGCCGTCAGCACTTCCCTGCCAAGCACTTCGCTGGCACCGATGCGTTTCAGGTAATCGTGCTCGGTCGTCTTGCCGGTGATAGCGGTCACGCTATACCCGAGTTGCGCCAGCATGTCGATCGCGAGGCTCGCGCAGCCGCCGGTTGCGCCGTTCACCACCACCTTGCCGTTGCCGGGCGCCATACCGTTGTGCTCGAGCAGATGGATCGCCAGCGCCGAGGTGTAGCCGGCGGTGCCGATCGCCATCGCATCGAACAGCGTCAGGCTCGGCGGCAGCGGCACTACCCAATCCGCCGGCACGCGTACCATTCCGGCATACCCGCCGTCGTGCGACATCGCCATGTCGTAACTGGTGCAAATCACTGCGTCGCCGGCCTTGAAGCGGCTGTCGCTCGAAGCCGCCACCGTGCCGCTGCAATCGATGCCGCCGACGCAAGGGTAGCGGCGCACGATCTTGCCGGCGCCGGTCCCGCTGAGAGCATCCTTGAAGTTGACGCTCGAATACGCGCCCTTGATCACGACTTCTCCCGGATCGAGTTCGTCCAGCGTCATCTCCACCAGACGGCCCTTGCCTTTGCCGTTTTCCTCGAATACGCGGTACGCCTTGAATTTTTCCACACTGTCTCCCTATTTATCCTCTTTTCCAATTCTACTGACGCCGGTTTTTCATTAGGAGTTTGTCGGGGCTAAGTCCGACAAACTCCTCGGTCACAGGTTCAGCGCGCGCTTATCCACCGCAAGCGCCGCTTCCTTCATCGCCTCCGACAGCGTGGGATGGGCGTGGCAGATCAGCGCAATGTCTTCGGCCGAAGCACTGAATTCCATTGCGACCACCGCTTCCGCGATCAGTTCCGAGGCCATGGGCCCTATGATATGCACGCCGAGTATGCGGTCAGTTCTGGCGTCAGCCAGAAACTTGACCATGCCGGTGGTGTCACCGAGCGCGCGTGCGCGGCCGTTCGCCATGAACGGGAAGGTTCCGGCGCGATAGTCTATGCCGGCGGCCTTCAGCTGCTGCTCGGTTTTTCCGACCCAGGCGATTTCCGGCCCCGTGTAGATCACCCACGGCACGGTGTTGAAATCGACGTGACTGTGGTTGCCGGCAATCCGCTCGGCAACCGCCACGCCCTCTTCCTCGGCCTTGTGGGCGAGCATCGGGCCGCGCACCACGTCTCCGATCGCCCACACGTTAGGCAGGCTGGTGCGGCAATCGTCATCGACTGCGATGAAACCGCGTTCATCCAGCTTGAGCCCGACTGCCTCGTGGTTGAGCCCTTGGGTGTTGGGTATGCGCCCGATCGCGACGATCAGTTTGTCGAATTTTGCGCTCTGCGAGGCGCCGGCGCTGTCGGTGTATTCGACGGTTACGGACTTTCTGACGGTAACCTTAGTGATATTGACACCGGTGTGGATCGCGAGACCCTGCTGGGCAAACGCCTTGGACGCCTCTTTTGCGATCTGTTCGTCCGCTGCGCCGAGCAAAGCCGGCAGCGCCTCGAGTATCGTGACGTCGGCGCCGAGCCGGCGCCATACACTGCCCAGTTCCAGTCCAACCACACCGGCGCCGACTACTCCGAGTCGTTTCGGCACCTCCGGGATCACGAGCGCGCCAGCATTGTCGAGTATCAGCTTATTGTCAAAATCCGCGCCGGGCAATGCGCGCGGGCTAGAGCCGGTGGCGACGATCACATGTTTCGCCGCGAGCTCGGCAGCGCCGGGGCCGGTTACCTTGATTTCCCAGCCGTCAGCGCCGCCCTTCACCAGGCTGCCACAGCCATGGAAAAATTCGATCTTGTTCTTTCTGAACAGGAATACGATGCCGTCGTTGTTCTGTTTGACCACCTTGTCTTTGCGCGCAAGCATCTGTGCGAGATCGAGGCCGAGCCCCTTCACTTGTATGCCATGCTCGGCGAAGCTGTGCCCCGCGTGTTCATAGTTCTCGGAGGATTGCAGCAGCGCTTTCGATGGGATGCAGCCGACGTTGGTGCAGGTGCCGCCCAGCGCAGGTTTCCCGTCCGGCGTGCTCCAGGCGTCGATGCACGCGGTCCTGAGCCCGAGCTGCGCGGCGCGGATCGACGCGATATAGCCGCCGGGACCGCCGCCGATCACAACTACGTCAAAAATTTTTACCATTCGTAACCCCGTGAGGAGCAAGGAGTGAGGCGTGAGGCGAAATACAAAATCATGTAACTGCGAAGGTGTTCCGCCTCACGCCTAATGCCTCTCGCCTCACGAATTTAAATATCCAGCAACATGCGCGCCGGGTCTTCCAGCGCCTCCTTCATCGCCACCAGCGACAGCACCGCCTCTCGGCCGTCGATAATGCGATGGTCGTAGGACAGCGCGAGATAATTCATCGGCCGGATCACGATTTGGCCGTTTTCGACCACCGGGCGCTCCTGGGTTGCATGCACGCCAAGGATCGCGCTCTGCGGCGGGTTGATGATCGGAGTCGACAGCATCGAGCCGAATATGCCGCCGTTGGAAATCGAGAACGTGCCGCCGGTCAATTCCTCGATGCCAAGCTTGCCATCCTGCGCGCGCTGGCCAAAGTCCGCGATCTGCGTCTCGATCTCGGCAAACGACATCTGATCGGCATTGCGGATAATCGGCACCACCAGCCCACGCGGGCTGCCGACCGCAATGCCGATATCAAAGTAGCCGTGATAGATAATGTCGTTGCCATCGATCGACGCGTTGACGATCGGGTAGCGCTTGAGCGCGGTGACCGCCGCCTTGACGAAAAACGACATGAAGCCGAGCTTGATGCCGTGCTCCTGCTCGAACTTGCTCTTGTAGCGGTTCCTGAGATCAATCACGAGCTGCATGTTTACTTCGTTGAATGTCGTGAGGATCGCGGCCGTCAATTGAGACTGCACCAGCCGCTCGGCGATGCGCGCGCGCAGCCGAGACATCGGCACGCGCTGCTCGGGACGCTCGCCGGGCGCGCCGAGATCGACCGCCGGGGTCGGAGCGCGTGCCGGCATCGGCGCCGGCGCTACAGGAGTCTTGGCGGCCGGCGGCTTTCCCGTTTGCATCGCCTCGAGCACGTCGGCCTTGATGACGCGCCCGCCTCGGCCGCTGCCTTTGATATTGTCGACATCAACCCCCTTGTCATCTGCAAGCTTTTTCGCCGCCGGCATCACGCTCGGCTCGTCAACTCTCGAAGATTTCGCTGTTGCTTGCGGCTGGGCCGCCGGTTCAGCCGCCCTCTGGAAAGCCGGCTGCGGCTTTCCATCGGGATCGATCGTCGCAATCACTTCCTTGCTGACGACTGTGCTGCCGTCGCCTTTGATGATCCTGGTAAGCATGCCGGAAACCGGCGCCGGCGTTTCCAGCACCACCTTGTCGGTTTCTATGTCGACCAGATTGTCATCGCGCACGACGTAGTCGCCGGCCTTCTTGTGCCACGACACCAGTGTTGCCTCGGCAACCGATTCCGACAGTTGCGGCGCTTTGACTTCGACTAACATCCCCGTTCCAATGTCGACCACCATTGCTTACAAATCGTCGGCGCGCGATGCCGCGCCGGGCGTGAGCGCCAGAGCGACCAGTTCTTTCTGCTGCTGCTCGTGCAGCGACTTATAGCCGGCAGCCGGTGTCGCCGATGAATCACGCCCGGCGTAGGTGAGCTTCTGGTGCGGCAGCAAATGCCGCACCAGATAATGCTGTGTGTGATGCCATGCGCCCTGATTGCGCGGCTCTTCCTGACACCATACGATTTCGGCCGCGTGCCTGTATTTCTCGATTTGCGCCTTGAAGTCATCGTGCGGGAACGGGTAGAGCTGCGCGATACGCACCAGCGGAATGTCTTTGATACCGCGCTCGCGGCGCCCGGCGCGCAGGTCGTAAAACACCTTGCCGCTGCAGAATACGACACGCTCCACCTGCTGCGAATCGATTTTCTCGTCCCACTCCTCGTTCACGGGATGGAACCTGTCGTTGGCGAACTCCTCGAGCGGCGACACCGATTCCTTGTGGCGCAGCAGGCTCTTGGGCGAGAAGATGATCAGCGGCTTGCGGTACGGACGTATCATCTGGCGCCGCAGCAGGTAGTACATCTGCACCGGTGTCGCCGGCACGCACACCTGCATGTTGTAGTCGGCGCACAGTTGCAGGAAGCGCTCGATCCGCCCCGACGAGTGCTCGGGTCCGGCGCCTTCATAACCGTGCGGCAGCATCATCGTGAGACCGCACAAGCGGCCCCATTTCACCTCGCCGGAAGCGATGAACTGGTCGATCACCACCTGCGCGCCGTTGGCGAAATCGCCGTATTGCGCTTCCCAGATCACCAGCTCTTTGGGGCTGGAAGTCGCGTAGCCGTACTCGAAGCCGAGCACCGCTTCCTCGGACAATACCGAGTCGCTGATGACGAAATCTCCCTGGTTGTCGCCTACGTGCTGCAGCGGCATGTAGGTGCCCTGGTCCCAGCGCTCGCGGTTCTGGTCGTGCAGCACCGCGTGACGATGAAAGAACGTGCCGCGGCCGACGTCCTGGCCCGTGATGCGTACCGAGTAGCCTTCATTGAGCAGCGTCGCGTAAGCCAGGTTTTCGGCCATGCCCCAGTCGAGCGGCAGCTTTCCTGCCGCCATCTGGCGCCGGTCCAACATGACTTTTTCGACGCGCGGGTGCAGCTTGAAGTTGGGCGGCACCTCGCTCAGCCTGCGGCCGAGGTGCTGCAGCAGCTCGAGCGGCAGCCGGGTATCGTCGTTCTCGTTCCACTTGGCGCCCCTGTACAGTTTCCAGTTGGCCTCGAACGGCGGCTTGTAGTTCGACAGTATCGTCTGGTTGGTGTGAGTGCCGCCGTCGAGCGCGGCACGAAAAGATTTGATCATCTCCTCTGCGTCGGCCTCGGCGATCACTTTCTCAGCGCCCAGGCGATCGGCGTAGATCTTGCGCGGCGTAGCGTGCTGATGGATGCTTTTGTACATCAGCGGCTGTGTGACGAGCGGCTCGTCCTGCTCGTTGTGGCCGAGCCGGCGGTAACAAACCAGGTCAACTACCACGTCCTTGCCGAACTGCATGCGATAGTCGAGCGCGATCTCGGCTACGAGGCACACCGCTTCGGGATCGTCGCCGTTGACATGGAAAATCGGCACCTCGAGCATTTTCGACACGTCGCTGCAGTAGAGCGTCGAGCGCGTATCGCGCGGATCGGAAGTGGTGAAACCGATCTGGTTATTGATAATGATGTGCACCGTCCCGCCGGTGCCGAAGCCGCGCGTCTGCGCGAGATTCAGCGTTTCCATCACCACGCCCTGTCCTGAATACGAGGCGTCACCGTGGATCAGCACCGGCAGCACGTGTCTGCCGGTCTTATCGCCGCGGCGGTGCTGGCGCGCGCGCACCGATCCTTCAACTACCGGATTGACAATCTCGAGGTGTGACGGATTGAACGCAAGCGAGACGTGCAGCGGTCCGCCCGGCGTCATGACGTTCGACGCAAAGCCGTCGTGATATTTGACGTCCCCGGCCAGCATCTCGGGGGACTGCTTGCCCTCGAACTCGGCAAACAAGTCCTTCGGCATCTTGCCGAGCGTGTTGACCAGCACGTTGAGGCGCCCGCGATGCGCCATGCCGATCACCAGCTCCTGCACGCCCGCCGCACCGGCGCGCTGCAGCAGGTGATCGAGCATCGGGATGAAGCTGTCGCCGCCTTCGAGCGAGAAGCGCGTCTGCCCAACGTACCGGGTGTGCAGATAGCGCTCGAGCGTTTCCGCCGCGGTCAGGCGCTCGAGGATATGCTTTTTGTACGCAGCGTCGTAGCCCGGCGTCGCGCGGATGGTTTCCAGGCGTTCCTGCACCCAGCGCTTCTGCGGCATGTCGGTGATGTACATGTATTCGGCGCCGATGGTGCGGCAATACGTGTCCCGCAGCATCTGCAGGATGTCCTTCAACTTCATTTCGCGCGGGCCGATCAGCGAGCCGGTGCCGAACACGGTATCCATGTCGGGGTCGCTCAATCCATAGAACGCGGGGTCGAGTTCGGCGATAGTTGGTTTTTCCTGCCGGCCGAGCGGATCGACGTTGGCGTGGCGCGCGCCCTGGAAGCGGTAAGCGCCAATCAGCTGCAGCACCCCATATTGCTTTTCGCTGAGCTGCGGACGTTCCGTTGCCGCCGCCGTGATGCCGGGCATGCGGCGTTGCCTGGCAAGCTGGACGAAATGTTCCTGGATCGACACGTGGGAGACATCGCGCGCCCCGTCGCCGCGCCGCTGCAGCTCGTCGAAATAAGCGCGCCAGCGCGGCTCGACCGCATTCGGATCCTCGAGGTAGCGGTCGTAAAGCGCCTCGATGAACGGCGCGTTGGCGCCGAACAGATACGAATTGCCGAGCATTTCGGTGAACATGCTGTCCCAGAAACCTCAGTGTTTAGTGCTGATCCGGCAGGTCATGCGTTCTGCTGCCGGATTCACTCAACACTTAACGCCCGACACTCGACACGAGCTTACTTGCGTTTCCCGATCGGCACGAAGGCGCGCTCGACCTGGCCGGTGTACAGCTGGCGCGGGCGCCCGATTTTCTGGTCGGGATCCGAAATCATTTCGGTCCACTGCGCGATCCAGCCGACGGTGCGTGCGAGCGCGAAGATCGCAGTGAACATACCGGTCGGGATGCCGAGCGCCTTGTAGACGATGCCGGAATAAAAGTCCACGTTGGGGTAGAGTTTGCGGGTGACGAAATAATCGTCTTCGAGCGCGATCTTCTCGAGCGCCATCGCGAGCTTGAACAGCTTGTTGTCTTTCAGGCCGAGCTCGTCGAGCACTTCGTGGCAGGTTTTCTGGATCAGCTTGGCGCGCGGATCGTAGTTCTTATAGACGCGATGCCCGAAGCCATAGAGCACGGCGTTGTCGTTCTTGTCCTTGACGCGCGCGATGTATTTGCCGATGTTGGAGACATCGCCAATCTGCGCCAGCATATTGAGCACCGCCTCATTGGCGCCACCATGCGCCGGGCCCCACAGGCTGGCGATGCCCGCGGCCATGCACGCGAACGGATTGGCGCCCGACGAGCCGGCGAGCCGCACCGTCGAAGTTGAGGCGTTCTGTTCGTGGTCGGCGTGCAGGATCAGAATGCGGTCGAGCGCGCGCGATAGCACTCGGTTCGGCTGGTACTCCTCGCACGGTGTGCCGAACATCATGTACATAAAGTTCTCGACGTAGGACAGCGAGTTCTTGGGGTACATGAACGGCTGCCCCATGTTATACTTGTAGCACATCGCCGTGATCGTCGGGACCTTGGCGATCAGGCGGAACGCCGAAATCTCGCGGTGGGTCGGGTCGTTGATGTCGAGCGAGTCGTGGTAGAACGCGGACAGCGCACCGATCACCCCGCACATCACCGCCATCGGGTGCGCGTCACGGCGGAAACCGGAGTAGAAGCTCACGAGTTGCTCGTGCACCATGGTGTGCTTGGTAATAGTCGACACGAAATCGTTATTTTGCTTCTGGTTCGGCAGCTCGCCGTTGAGAATCAGGTAGGCGACTTCGAGGAAATTGCAATGCTCGGCGAGATGCTCGATCGGGTAGCCGCGATACATCAGCACACCCTTGTCGCCATCGATGTAGGTGATCTTTGACGCGCAGCTTCCCGTGGACATGAAACCGGGATCGTAGGTGAACTTACCGGTCTTGTTATATAGCGGGCGGATATCGATGACGTCAGGGCCTACCGTACCGGAATTAACTGGAAAATCAACCGACGGCGTGCCATCGGTGAAGGACAGCGTTGCGAGCTTTTCAGACATAAAATTCTCCATGGATTCTTGAACTTATACCGAGGGTGATTATACTTGAATCAAGGGCGGTGGGACGATCTCATGCCGTGCGCAGTAGCTGCAAGACGTAGTTATAACGCCGGTCCGGGGCTGCAGCCCGTCCCATCACCAGGTCAAGCAAATCGTTGTCGGAAAATGCCAGCAACTCCTGCAAGCACTGCAGTTGCCCCGGCTCGAGGCCGTCAAGATGATGCTGGTTGAATCTTTCCAATATCAAATCCAGCTCCAGCAATCCGCGTCGGCACTGCCACCTGATCTTGTTCGCCTCAGTCATGGGGAACCGCAGCCTCAGCGCTAGCGATAGACGCAAACGGCTTGGCGCCCGACGGGCCGGCGGTGCGCACTATCGATGTCGAGGCATTCATGCTCGTGGTCTACATGCATGATCAGAATTATATCGAACTGATCGTTCCGGGTGTCGTACGGTGCATTCTCGAGCACTTGGGTAGTGGCAGCCCGAGGCGATGGAGCGCTCGCCACCGCTGCCGCCCGAGGCCTGGCCTGTAGACGCGCGCTTTGCCTTCACTTACCATCCCTCCCCGACATCGCCTGAAGCCGTCCCGCAGCCGAGTGGCCGATCCCGGCGCGTGCCCGCGCTTGCCTGATTACGCTCAGCGGGCGTAAGATTTGCCATCCAATCGTGACTTGTCTGGGCCCTTTTCGTGCCGAAATCCGCATTCCGACGCCCGCAGCCAGCCGCTCGCGCGTGCGGCAGGTTCGCGCTGCGAGCCATTGCGCCCCGCCGTGCCTCACGTGGACCCGAGCTCCCAGATTGAATTACCTATCGTTAGGAATCCAACCCGTCATGACAGGTCGACGTAGCGTTTGATCTTCATCCATGCCAGACTACACGGAAGGGATCAAGAAGGAAGTCGCCGAGACCAAGTTTCTCATCCACGACCTTCGCGTCGAGGGTTTCCTCAACGAGATCCTGCACTACCACGTCACCCTGAACACCGACCTCGAGATCTACAACATCGCGCAGGCGCAGGTTCTGCACGCTGCGGACGTCCAGGAGCTGAAGGTGAAGTTCGGCGTCATGCGCAAAGCGCTCCAGGACTACTCGAACGCGGTGAAGAGTTTCTCGCCGGATCGCACGGTCCTCCTCCTCGGCCGCCGCTACATCGAGACCATCCGCGACGTATGCGATCTCATCCTCAACCCGCTGTGGGGCCGGTCGGACAAGGTGCTGGCCTTCCTGCCAGACGAAGCACGCTCCGTGCGCTGGCGGCGCCGCTACCGCAACTGCATCAGCTGGCTCTATGGCGTGCACTTGCGCATCGAGGCCTTCCTGGAAGAACAGGAGAAGCCGGGCGTTCGCGAGGAGTTCGACATCGGCCAGGACGTACGCGATTTCACGCGCGATGTTGTCATGGGATACGTGGTGGAGATATCCGAGGCCAGGGTGGAATTGCAGCTTGATCGGCTCGACTCCGCGGTCATTGTCGGCAACCGTCCGCGTTTCCGCCGTATGTACTTCAACCTGATCATGAACGCGGTCGACGCCATGAGCGGGCGCAAGGCGGGCGTGCTCAATGTGAGCGCATCCATCGAGGGCGAACGTGTGGCGCTGCGCGTACGCGACGACGGCGTGGGCATGACTACGGACAAGATCCAGCAGCTCCTCAGCGACCGCCCGACCCTGGATGGCGAGCTCCACTCGCTGGGGTTCGTATTCGTCCGCCAGACGGTTGCCGAATTCGGCGGCGACCTGGCCATCGAGAGCACGGTCGGCAAGGGCACGACCGTGACGCTCCGCCTGCCTTATCTGCCCGGCAAGACGGCTGCAGAGCTGGACCCGTCGCGGCAGGACAGATACCGCCTGCCGCCGAGATTCCGCTCCTTCCAGGCGGAAGGCGAGTCCTTCGAGCCGCCATCCGGGCGCAGGACAATCACCGATGTCGAAGCGCGGGCCCGCGTCGCGATGAGGGAGGCCCCGGCGGAGCGGTCACCGGCCTCGGGAAGCGACGGCCAGCAGCGCCCGTGCGGCAAACTCGTCTTCGAGGCCTACCGGAAGTCCCAGGCTCAGTTCCCGGGCAGCATCTTCGCCATTGCCATTACCGAAAACGACAGGGTCGAGATGTTCACGGTCAAGCCTTACGAACGCGACTGGAACATCTCGCACGAGGACCTCTCGCCCATGCACTTCCCGGCGACCTTTCGCGGACGCCTCGAAGAGGACGAGCTGAAGAGGCCCACCCTGATCCTCAAGCCGCCCCAGAATATTCGCGATTACTTCGAGTTCAAGGAGGTGCCCGAGGCAGACCGCGGGTCCGAGCGCTTCAAGCGCATGGTCCACGACGAGTGCATCCGCGTCGCCCGCAAGCTCGTCGCGACGGGACTCGACCCGCAGATCTCAGTCCACTTGGCCAGCGGGCCCCAGTTCTTCACCGCTCCCCCGGAGCTGCTCGGGACCGAGCCGTTCCCGCTCGACCTGCTGGCGCGCCAGAGGCTATCCGTGGAAGAGAGCTAGCTCCACTTTCTCTACCCAGTGGGATGAGGGTGGCTAAGTCAGAATCACCTCGCGCGGGGTGACTCTTCTGGCCAATCGCTTGGGTTGCGTTTTCAAGGTTACCAAGCGAGCGCGCCCTGCCGGGCGCGCCAAGAAAATGTCCTCTTGTACAAAAACGCGTTTCCAATTGAGCTAGATCAATTGGGATCGATGTCAATGACGCGAAAATCAACAGTTGCCAATCGATGATGTTAAATCCGCAGCGTGTACTTAACCTCAGCAAGCAATAGGAGACGAAGCACATGACACAGTTAAAAGACAAGTTGTCGGAAAAGATTCAAGCGCACCGTACCCGCACCGCCAAACTCACCAAGGAATACGCAGACGTTGTAATCGACAAGGTTGATATTGGGCAGTGTATCGGCGGAGCCCGCGACATCAGGAGCCTAGTCACCGACATCTCCTATCTCGATCCGCAGGAAGGGATTCGCTTCAGGGGCAAGACCATCCCAGAAACCTTCGCGGCCCTCCCCAAGGCTCCTGGCTCCGCTTATCCGACCGTCGAGTCCTTCTGGTACTTCCTCCTGACCGGAGACGTCCCGACCCAGGCGCAGGGGGACGCTGTGGTCGCCGAGTTCAAGACCCGCCAGCGGGTTCCCGAGTACGTTTTTACCGCGATCCGCGCCCTCCCCAGGGACAGCCACCCCATGGTGATGCTCTCCGTGGGAATCCTGGCCATGCAGAAAGACTCCACGTTCGCCGCCTTCTACAGCTCAGGTAAGTTCAACAAAACGACCGCCTGGGAGTCGGTCTATGAAGACGCCTCCGACATCGTGGCCCGCATTCCGGTCATCGCCGCCTTCATCTACAACCTCAAATACCGCGGCGACAAGCAGATCGCCATCGATCCGAAACTCGACCTGGGGGCCAACTTCGCCCACATGATCGGCCAGAGCGAGCAGTACAAGGACGTGGCCAGGATGTACTTCATCCTGCACTCCGATCACGAGTCCGGCAACGTCTCCGCCCACGCCACCCACCTGGTGCACTCGGCCCTCTCCGACCCCTACTACTCCTACTCCGCTGGCCTCAACGGCCTGGCCGGCCCGCTGCACGGCTTGGCTAACCAGGAGGTGCTCGGCTGGATCATTGAGTTCCAAAAGAAGCTCAAGGGCGCCGCGCCGACCAAGGAGAACGTCACTGCCGCCCTTTGGGATACCCTCAACGCAGGGCAGGTGGTCCCGGGCTTCGGCCACGCGGTGCTCAGGAAGACCGACCCGCGCTACATGGCACAGCGCGAGTTCTGCCTGAAGACTCAGGGCCTGAAAGACGATCCGCTGTTCAAGCTGGTCGCCATGATCTTCGAGACCGCCCCCGGCGTCCTCGGCGAGCACGGCAAGACCAAGAACCCCTGGCCCAACGTCGACGCGCATTCCGGCGTGATCCAGTGGTACTACGGCATCAAGGAGTGGGACTTCTACACCGTCCTCTTCGGCGTGGGCCGCGCCGTGGGCTGCATGGCCAACATCACCTGGGACCGTGCTCTCGGCTATCCTATCGAGCGCCCCAAGTCCGTCACCACCGACATGCTCGAGAAGTGGGCTGCCGAAGGCGGCAGGAAGTTGTAAGAGTGTGGTTTTTTGTTTCCGAGCGCAGTCGAATGGCAACTATGAGGACCACTCATCAAACCGCATGCTCTTTTGACATGAGCCGATCGGGTTCGTTATCATCGCCCGGCTGGATCGTTTGCAGAACACACCCTGCGCCTGTTTTTCGTCGCGTCCGCATACCGTTTGTTTCGCTTTAAGTAAAAGTTGATCAACCGACTTCTAATTCGTTCCCGGGAGCATCCTAAAATGAAACGTCCAGTTCGCGTTGCCGTGACCGGCGCCGCCGGCCAGATTGGCTACAGTTTGTTGTTTCGCATCGCATCCGGCGAGATGCTCGGCAAGGACCAGCCGGTCTTCCTGCAGTTGTTGGAAATACCGGACGAGAAAGCGCAGAAGGCGCTGCGAGGCGTGATGATGGAGCTCGACGATTGTGCATTCCCGCTGCTTGAAGGGATGGTCCCGGCCAGCGACCCGCAAGTCGCATTCAAAGATTCCGACTTTGCGATACTGGTCGGTGCGCGGCCCCGCGGCCCCGGCATGGAACGCAAAGACCTGCTCGAAGCCAACGGCAAAATTTTCGGCCCGCAGGGCAAGGCGCTCAGCGAAGTCGCAAACCGCAATGTGAAGGTGCTGGTCGTCGGCAACCCTGCTAATACCAATTGCCTGATCGCGATGAAAAACGCGCCGGGCCTCAAGCCCACGCAATTCACCTCGATGATGCGGCTCGACCATAACCGGTCGCTCACGCAGATCGCGCAGAAAACAGGCAAGCCGGTGCCCAGCTTGAAGAAAATGACAGTCTGGGGCAATCACTCGGCGACGCAATACCCCGACCTGTTCCAAGCCGAAGCCGAGGGCAAGAAAGTGTGGCCGCTGATCAACGACCAGACCTGGCTCGAGAAGACTTTCATCCCAGTCATCCAGAAGCGTGGCGCCGCAATCATCGATGCGCGCGGCCTGTCCTCCGCCGCCAGCGCCGCCAACGCCGCGATGGACCACATGCGCAACTGGGTCTACGGCACTCCCGACGGTGACTGGGTCAGCATGGGTATTCCCGCCGACGGCAGCTACGGCATTGCCGAAGGCGTGCTGTACGGTTACCCATGCACGTGCAAGAATGGCAGCTACGAAATCGTCAAAGGCCTCGACGTCAGCGAGTTCAGCCGTGCGCGCATGCAGGCGACACTCAAGGAACTGCACGAAGAACGCGATGGTATCAAGCACCTGCTATGAGTTTGTCGAACTTAGCCTCGACAAACTCATAATGCAAAACCGGCGCCAGTGGAATTGCGGAAGAGAATAACAGATCAGACTGGAGCGAGGAGACGACCATGAGCAGCAACGAAGCGCCCGCCGCCGGCTTTAAACCAAAGAAATCGGTCGCTCTGTCGGGCGTTACCGCCGGCAATACCGCGCTGTGCACCGTGGGACGCAGCGGCAATGACCTGCATTATCGCGGCTACGACATTCTCGATATCGCGGATCATTGCGAGTTCGAGGAGGTGGCCTACCTGCTGGTACACGGCAAACTGCCGACTGCGGCTGAACTCGCCAACTACGAGACCAAACTCAAATCGCTGCGCGGCCTGCCGCAAGCGGTAAAGGCGGTGCTCGAGTGCGTGCCGGCGGCAGCGCACCCGATGGACGTAATGCGAACTGGCTGTTCGGTGCTCGGCACCGCATTGCCTGAGAACGACGATCACAACGTACCCGGCGCGCGTGACATCGCCGACCGGCTGATGGCGTCGTTCGGCTCAATGCTGCTCTACTGGTATCACTACAGCCACAACGGGCGGCGCATCGAGGTCGAGACCGGCGACGACTCGATCGGCGGGCATTTTCTGCATTTGCTGCACGGCAAGGAGCCGTCACAGCAGTGGGTGCGCGCGATGCACACCTCGCTGATCCTCTACGCCGAGCACGAATACAATGCCTCGACATTTGCCTGCCGCGTCGTTGCCGGCACCGGCTCCGACATGTATTCGGCCATCACCGGCGGCATTGGCGCGCTGCGCGGCCCCAAACACGGAGGCGCCAACGAGGTTTCATTTGAAGTGATGAACCGCTACGAGGGTCCCGATGACGCCGAGAACGATATCGTCACGCGCGTCGCCAACAAGGAAGTCGTGATCGGCTACGGCCACCCGGTCTATACCATCGGCGACCCGCGCAACAAGGTGATCAAGGAAGTCGCGCGCACGCTGTCGAAAGAGTCCAACGACATGGCGATGTTCGACATCGCCGACCGCATCGAGGCCGTGATGTGGCGCGAGAAGAAAATGTTTGCGAATCTCGACTGGTTCTCGGCAGTGTCGTACTTCAAGATGGGCGTCCCGACCGCGATGTTCACGCCGATCTTCGTGATCTCGCGCACCAGCGGCTGGGCCGCGCACGTGATCGAGCAGCGCCTCGACGGCAAGATCATCCGTCCGACCGCGAACTACACCGGCCCCGAGCCGCGCAAGTTAACGCCGATCGGCGAGCGGGGGAAAAGAGCGTGAAGGAGTGAAAGAGTGAATGGGTGAAGCCCCCTCACCCCGGCCCTCTCCCCCGGGAGCGGGGGAGAGCGTGGTTTATTTCACCCGTTCACGCGTTCACCCGTTCACCCGTTCACCCGTTCACTCGTTCACCCGTTCACTCGTTCACCCCTTCGCTCATCATTCACCCGTTCACTTTTCTCACCTGACCGCACGAAATTTCGCAGGCAGGTCAAATTACCCACGGAGCTCCATGTCATCNNTACAATATTAAAAGCACCGAAGCCTATAACACCGCGCGGCTGTGCCTGATGGACACGCTCGGCTGCGGTTTCGAGGCGCTGTCTTACCCGGCGTGCACCAAGCTGATGGGCCCCATCGTGACTGGCACGGTAGTGCCGAATGGCGCGAAAGTGCCCGGCACGTCGTTCCAACTCGATCCGGTGATGGCGGCGTTCAATATCGGTTGCATGATCCGCTGGCTCGACTTCAACGATACCTGGCTCGCCGCCGAATGGGGCCATCCGTCGGACAACCTCGGGGGCATCCTCGCCACCGCCGATTACGTGTCGCGCAACCGCGTTGCCGCGAACAAAAAGCCGCTCGTGATGCGCGACGTGCTGACCGGCATGATCAAGGCGCACGAAATCCAGGGCGTGATTGCGCTGGAGAACAGCTTCAACCGCGTCGGTCTCGACCACGTGATGCTGGTCAAGGTCGCCAGCACCGCGGTAGTGACTAAAATGCTCGGCGGCACGCGCGACGAAGTCATCAACGCGCTGTCGAATGCCTGGATTGATGGCCAGAGCCTGCGCACCTACCGCCACGCGCCCAACACCGGCTCGCGAAAATCATGGGCAGCGGGTGATGCCACCAGCCGCGCGGTGCGGCTCGCGCTGATGGCGCTCAAAGGCGAGATGGGCTATCCGTCGGCGCTGTCCGCCAAGACCTGGGGCTTTTACGACGTGCTGTTCAAAAGCAAGCCCTTCAAGTTCATCCGCCGCTACGGTTCTTACGTGATGGAAAATGTGCTGTTCAAGATTTCGTTTCCCGCCGAGTTCCACGCCCAGACTGCGGTCGAATGCGCAATCAGACTGCATCCGAAAGTCAAAAACCGGATAGACGACATCAGGAAAGTCGTGATTACGACCCACGAATCCGCGATCCGCATCATCGACAAGCAAGGCCCACTCGGCAATCCCGCCGACCGCGATCACTGTATCCAGTACATGACCGCGATCGGACTTATCAAGGGCAATCTGACCGCTGCAGATTACGAGGACGACGTCGCCAGGGATCCACGCGTCGATGCGCTGCGCGCCAAGATGGTATGCGTGGAGAACAAACAATGGAGCCGCGACTATCTCGACCCGAACAAACGCTCGATCGCCAACGCGGTGCAGGTGTTCTTCAAGGACGGCGGCGAGACGAAAAATGTCGTAGTTGAGTATCCGGTCGGCCACCGCCGCCGCCGCAAGGAAGGCGTGCCGCTGCTCGAAGCTAAATTCCGCACCAATCTCGCGCGCCGTTTTCCGGCTAAACAGCAGGCGGCAATTCTTGATTTGTGCCGCCACCAGCCGCGGTTCGAAGCCACGCCGGTCAACGAATTCGTCGATTTATTTGTAATTTAAACGTCATACCGGAAGTCACAATGAAACAAAAAAGCACTTGTCTCGCTTTTTCCGCATCGGTAATGTTCGCGTTGCCGCTGACGCTTGCCGCCGCGGGCCTTACGCCTGGCCAGTACGAATACACCATCAAAATGAACATGGCTGGCATGCCCAACATGCCGGCGCAGACCATGAAGCGTTGCCTTACCGCCAAAGATGTCTCCGGCAATAAAGCGTTCGAAATGGCCGCCGATCCCAACAGCGACTGCCAAATCAAGGATATGTCCCAGAGCGGCGGCCAGTTCTCCTACAAAATGTCATGCACGAAACCGAAGAAACTCGACAGCGCGGTCAAGGGTACCTTCACCGCGACTGGCATGACGATGGACATGACCATGTCGATGCCAGATGGCACTATGACGCAAACGACTACCTCTAAACGCATCGGCGATTGCAAACAGTAATATGCCTCACAATCTGTTCAGCTCGCTGCGGGAATTCAAGCTGTCTTCGGGCAAGAGCGGCAAGTACTACTCGCTCGCGGCACTCGAGGCCGCAGGCCTCGGCAAAGTGTCGCGCCTGCCTTATTGCCTGCGCATTGTGCTCGAATCGCTGCTGCGCAACTGCGATGGCAGGCGCGTCAGTGAGCAGAACGTACGCGAGCTTGCCGCGTGGCGTGCGAATGCGCCGCGCACCGCGGAGATTCCGTTCGTCGTCGCGCGCATCGTGCTGCAGGACCTTGCCGGTTTTCCCGCGCTTGCCGATTTCGCCGCCATGCGCGGAGCGGCGCGCAAGCTCGGCAAGGATCCAAAGCTGATCGAGCCGCTGGTGCCGGTCGATCTCGTCGTCGACCATTCGGTGCAGGTCGATCACTACAACTCGCCCGACGCGCTCAGACTCAACATGGAGATCGAGTTCGCACGCAATGCCGAGCGCTACCGCTTTCTGAAATGGGGCATGCAGGCGTTCGACACGATGAAAATCGTGCCTCCCGGCATCGGCATCGTGCACCAGGTCAACCTCGAATACCTCGCCCGCGGCGTGCAGCAGAAGGACGGCGTTTACTTTCCGGATACGCTGGTCGGAACCGATTCGCACTTCACGATGATCAACGGTATCGGCGTGGTCGGCTGGGGCGTAGGCGGGATCGAGGCGGAAGCCGGCATGCTCGGTCAGCCGATCTACATTCTGACGCCTGACGTGGTCGGCGTGCACCTGAAAGGCCGCCTGCAGGAAGGCGTCACGGCAACCGACCTCGTGCTCACCGTTACGGAAGCGCTGCGCAAACACAAGGTGGTCGGCAAGTTCGTCGAGTACTGCGGCGACGGGGCCGCATCGCTCGCGGTGACCGACCGCGCCACGGTGGCCAACATGTGTCCGGAGTACGGCGCGACCATCGGCTTTTTCGCCGCCGATGACGAAACCGTGCGCTATTTCCGCGCGACCGGCCGCACCGACGAGGAAATCGACGCGCTGGTGGGCTACTGCAAGGCGCAGGGAATTTACGGCATTCCGCAACCGGGCCAGTGCGACTACTCGAGCGTCGTCGAGATCGACCTGTCGAAGGTGGTGCCGACGGTTGCAGGGCCGAAGCTGCCCAATCAGCGCATCACCCTGCCCGGACTCAAGGAACGGTTCCGTTCACTGATGCAGCAGCCGGCAGCCGAAGGCGGATATGGCAAAGGCACCACCGTCATCGGCACACGCATCGTGACCGGAAAACCCGGGCTCGAGGTCGGTCATGGCGATGTGCTGATCGCGGCGATCACTTCGTGCACCAACACTTCGAACCCCGCCGTGTTGCTCGGCGCGGGGTTGCTGGCTAAAAAGGCCGTCGAGCGCGGATTGAAGGTAAATGCGCGCGTCAAGACTTCGCTCGCGCCGGGATCGCGCGTCGTCAACGAGTACCTGCAGCAGTCGGGGCTGCTCTCTTATCTCGAACAACTCGGCTTCTACCTCGTCGGGTATGGCTGCACGACCTGCATGGGTGGCTCGGGCCCGCTCGATGCCGCAATCGAAGACACGGTCGTGAAGAACGACTTGATCGGCGTCGCGGTGCTCTCGGGCAACCGCAATTTCGAAGCGCGCATTCATCAGGCGCTCAAGGCAAACTTTCTGATGAGCCCGCCGCTGGTCGTGGCATTCGCGCTGGCAGGCACGGTCGACATCGACATGAGCAAGGACCCAATCGGCACGGGCTCGGATGGCAAGCCGGTCTACCTGAAGGACATCTGGCCGAGCAATGCCGAGATCGCCGCGTTGATGAAGTTCGCCAACGATCCGGCCAACTTCCGCAGGCTCTACAGCAATCTCGCCGAATCGAACCCGCTGTGGAAAGAAGTGCCGTCTGTTGCGGGCGAAGTGTTCAGCTGGGACGCGGACTCGACTTACATCAAGGAGCCACCGTTTTTCGAAGGCTTCAGGATGCAGCCCGCAAAGCAGGGCAACATCCTCGGCGCGCGCGTGCTCGGCCTGTTCGGCGACTCAGTCACGACCGATCACATCAGCCCGATCTCCAGCATCCAGCCGAATTCGCTGGCGGGAAAATATCTTCTGGAGCGAAGCGTCAAGCCCGCCGACTTCAGCAACTTCGGCATGCGCCGCTGCAATCACGAAATCATGCTGCGCGGCACCTTCGCCCATGTGCGCATCCGTAACCTGATGGCGCCGGGCACCGAGGGCACCGCCACCATTCACCAGCCAAGCGGCGAGCCGTTGACGATTTATGAAGCCGCGATGCGTTATCAGCTGGAACGCGTACCGTTAATGGTGTTTGCCGGCGAGGAATACGGCACCGGCTCGTCACGTGACTGGGCTGCGAAAGGCACCCAACTGCTCGGCGTGAAAGCGGTGATCGCGCGCGGCTTCGAGCGCATCCACCGCTCGAANNACGTGGCAAAGCCTCAATATCGACGGCAGCGAAATTTTCGATTTGCTCGGCGTCTCGGACCACGTCAGACCGCAGCAGGAAGTCACGCTGGTGATAAACCGCAAGGACGGATCAACGCAGCGCGTGCCGCTGTTGCTGCGCGTCGATACCCCGATCGAGGCAGACTATCTGCGCCACGGCGGTATCCTGCCCTACGTACTACGCGAGATTATGGCCGCTTGATCAGCCTGCAACCGTAATTTTCATCTCCTTGACCACTCTCTTCCNNTTTTTCCACGTCGCGCCTGATGATCTTGAGAAACTGCTCCGGCGGGCCGCCGGCGGGTTCCACCCCTTCGCCCGCCAACCGGCTCTTCATCTCCTCCGTCTGCAGCACATTGGCGGCTTCCTTGTTCCACCGCGCGATGATGTCCTTGACGCTCTTCACCGGCATCGAGGGGTGCACGACAAGGACCAGTCCCGTCTCCCCGATCAGGATGATCGGCTCGACGTCGTTCACGGGATCGTACGACAGCTTTACGATCGCGGAAGTGCCGCTGTAGTTGCTGTTGACTATGATCAGGGTGTAGCCGTCGGGGTTGGCGTGCGCCACCGTTTCGAACCCGATGGTACCGCCGGCGCCGGGCCGGTTGTCNNCCCCGGGAGTAAAGGGTACCACCAACCGTATGGGCTTGGACGGATACCCCTGGGCCCACGCGTTCGGGACAACGACAGAAAAAAGAGCAGCAACAATCAATAGTGGTGCGATTTTCATCTATCCCTCCGCGAAGAAAGAATGGCTCGTAATTCAGGGAATGCCGGACTCAAGAGTGAAAAAGCCGAGCTTCATCGCATACCTCACACCCACGGACTAGCCATTCTTTTCTTTCTTGCCCTGGAGTTCCTTTGCGTCCTTCGCGTCCTTTGCGGTTCAATCTTTCGGCTTATCCATCAGCGTGCACCAGCCGCTGACCATGTTCGCGCGTGGTATGAAAGCCCACCTTCGGCCAGCGCTCCATCGTGAGTTGCAGATTGTATTTGTTGGGAGCAAGGTAGACCGGATTATCGTCCACGTCCTTCGCCATATTCAGCGCAAGTTCCCGTTCGAAGTTCGTGCGTACCGTGTCGTCGGGAAAGGTAAGCCAGCGCGCGGCAAAGATATTGGTCATGTCGTACACCGCGTCCACCTTGTATTCGCTTTGCAGCCGCTGCACCACGATCTCGAACTGCAGCGGTCCTACCGCTCCGAGCAACAGCGTGTTCCCCGACCCGGACTCGAACACCTGGATCGCGCCCTCTTCGCCGAGTTCCCGCAGCCCCTTTTGCAACTGCTTGGCCTTGAACGGATCGCGC
>PLYS01000660.1 GCA_003153455.1 Betaproteobacteria bacterium
CATCGGGTTCATGCCGGCGGCAACATACTTCATGCCTTCCTGCACGATCGATTGAGCGAGCACGGTCGCGGTGGTGGTGCCGTCGCCGGCGGTGTCGGAAGTCTTGCTGGCGACTTCCTTCAACATTTGCGCGCCCATGTTCTCGAATCTGTCCTTGAGCTCGATTTCCTTCGCTACCGACACACCGTCCTTGGTGATGGTCGGCGCGCCGAACGAGCGTTCGAGCACGACGTTGCGGCCTTTCGGGCCGAGGGTCACCTTGACCGCATCGGCGAGGATATTGACACCGGCCACGATCTTCGCGCGGGCCGAGTCATGAAACTTAACTTCTTTTGCTGCCATGTGATTTCTCCTGGTTTACTGCGAGGATTACTCGATGACGCCCATGATGTCTTCTTCGCGCATCACGAGCAGTTCTTCACCTTCGACTTTGACGGTCTGGCCGGAATATTTGCCGAACAGGACGCGATCGCCGACTTTGAGGTCGAGCGCGCGAATCTTGCCGTCTTCGAGCACTTTGCCTTTGCCTATCGCTTTGACTTCACCTTGATCGGGTTTTTCGGCCGCGGTATCGGGAATTACGATGCCCGAGGCGGTTTTGCGTTCTTCTTCCAACCGCTTGACGATGAGGCGGTCGTGTAAAGGACGAATCTTCATAAATGCATCTCCTTTTTGCGAACTGTGAAAAAACAACGGGAAACGAATATTAGCACTCAATTCGAGCGAGTGCTAATAATATGGGCTTAAGACTGGAATTTCAAGAGCCTGCGATGCGCAGGGCGATGCCGACAGTTGCTGGCGCAACTCCGGTGGCCGCAAAAAATGCGGTCAATCAGATAGTTAGAGGATACCCAGAGCGGCCGGTGGGCGGCTGAATCAGTTTTGGCTGGCGAACGGATTCGATGCAGGCACGCCGAACCGGTAGACTGTCTTGCGGTTACCCTCGCAGGTCGGCGGTATCGGTAGCAGCGGGCAAGGCGGATTGCGGCGACCGTTCTCGGTCAGTGTCGCGTCGTCGGCGTAATCGCCCCAGATACCGCCGCGCACCGGACGAAACAGCCACATCAGGTAACCGCGGCGCGACGCGGTTTCTACCAGATCGTCAGCATCCGGCGCGTCGGCGACGACCACTTGATTGCCGTTGATGCCGAACGGAAACGAGCCAAACGCCTGCAGGCATTCCAGCGCTTCGCGCGATTCGGCGCCGGGTCGCATGCAACCGGGCCGCTCGGCTCGCTGCACGTCCCACGCACCGAGCTCCCATGCTGCATCCATCGCGGCGCGATCGACGGCGACGAGGTTTCCCCAACGCTCGTTCAACTGCAGCGCTGAACTGGGGATAGGAGTGTAAGCAACCGTCTCGGCCTCTTCGATTTCAGCCAGCTTCTCCTTGATGAAGCCGTGCCAATGCAGCGTGAGGATGACAGGTGTGTCGGGACAAGGAACGGCGGCCAGCGTGATTGCGAATAGTGGCAGGCCGGTTGAGGCGACCTGATCTTCGATGCGTTCGAGTAATTGCATGACGAGCGAACCCCCGCAGGAATGCTACACTCATACACGAGCAAGATTGATGCCATTCATCTACACAAACGTCCGCAGCGATTAATGCGTTGACGTGCGCGGGGCGTGAGCTTGTTATGGATTACGGCATCAGTGACGTGATGCTTGAGTTCCGGTGTCGCAGATTTATCGCAACGAAGATGTTCTCTCCTTTCACGTTATACATACAAACGCCTGTATTGTGCATGAGCCACAGCGCTTGTAAATACTCGCCGCGCTATTTTTGGTGCGGCTTGCCAGCGCGTGGCCGTTAGCACTCGCAACGCCTCACTGCTGACACGCAGTGCTGCCGCAGTGTGGCATCCGTGCACGCAGATGAAGCAGCACGAGACGCTGCCGCTGGTGCCGATCGCGCGCGGCAACGGCATCTGGCTGTATGACTTTGACGGCCGGCGTTACCTCGATGCGATCAGCTCGTGGTGGGTCAATCTGTTCGGTCACACCAATCCGCGCATCAACGCGGCACTTGTAGCGCAACTCGCGCAACTCGAGCACGTGATCCTCGCCGGCTTCACCCACGAACCCGTGGTGCAGCTATCCGAACGCTTGAACGCGTTGACCGGCGGCAGGCTCGGTCACTGCTTCTACGGCAGCGATGGTGCATCGGCAACCGAGATTGCACTGAAAATGAGCTTTCATTTCTGGCGCAACAGCGGCCGTCCGCACAAGACCGGTTTCGTCAGCCTCGCCAACGGCTATCACGGCGAGACGCTCGGGGCACTGTCGGTAACCGACGTCGCGTTATTCAAGGACATTTATGCGCCGCTGCTGCGGGCGAGCGCACAGGTGCCGAGCCCGGACTGGCGGCTCGCGGAGCAAGGCGAGTCGCCGCGCGGTTACGCCGAGCGTTGCGCACAAGCACTCGAGCACCATCTCGAGCAACATCACGCGGATACTGCAGCCTTCATCGTCGAGCCGTTGGTGCAAGGCGCGGCCGGCATGGCGATGTACGACGCCGAGTATCTGCGGCGCGCGCGCGTGATCTGCGACCGCTTTGAGGTGCACCTGATTGCCGACGAGATCATGACCGGCTGCGGCCGTAGCGGCACGTTTTTTGCGCACGAACAAGCCGGTATCACGCCCGATTTCCTGTGCCTGTCGAAAGGCATCACCGGCGGCTATCTGCCGCTATCGGTGGTGCTGACGACCGATACGGTCTACGCGGCGTTCTACGATGACAGCGTGACGCGCGGCTTCCTGCATTCGCATTCCTACACCGGCAACGCGCTCGCGTGCCGCGCCGCACTCGCGACGCTCGATATTTTCGAGCAGGACAACGTGATCGAGACCAACAGAGCAAGAGCCGCTTACCTGAGCCGCGCCGCGCAACCCATTGCGCAACATCCACGCGTCAAGCATTTCCGCAACACCGGCATGATCTGGGCGTTTGACGTCGACGCCGACGACACTGCTTTCACGCGTAGGTTCTATCAAGCCGCGCTCGAGCGCGAACTGCTGCTGCGCCCGATTGGCAATACCGTTTATTTCATGCCGCCCTACGTAATCACGGACCCTGAAATCGATTTTCTCGTGGCGGGAACCTGCGCGGCGCTCGATACAGTGGTCAAGTCAAGCAGGTCGCCGGCATGAGGCTCAGCTTCCTGGGTGCGGCGGAGGAAGTGACCGGATCATGCTATCTGGTTGAAACCGGCTTGGCGCGCTTCATTGTCGACTGCGGCATGTTCCAGGGTGGCCGCGAAGCGAGTGAAAAGAACTACGGCGATTTCGCGTTCGATCCGCGCGCGCTTGATTTCGTGTTGCTTACGCACGCCCATATCGACCATTCCGGGCTGCTGCCGCGCCTGGTTGCGGCAGGCTTTCGCGGCCAGGTGTTCACGACCGGCGCGACCGCCGATTTGCTGCGCGTGATGCTGCTCGACGCCGCCCACATCCATCTGGCGCATAATCTCGGCCGCAGCGAATGTACTATCGTGATTACCGGATTTCAGGCGCAAGGAACGCTCGGTCGCCGTATCGTCGATGGCGCCGCATCGGTGCGCATCTTCGGCGAAGACGTTCCGGTACGGGCCGAGGTCTACACCATCGGCGGCCGCTCCGCTCACGCCGATCAGGCCGGGCTGCTGGCGTGGCTGCGCAACTTTCAGCGCGCGCCGCGCCACGCTTTCGTCGTGCACGGCGAAGCCGAGACCGCGCAAATCTTCTGCGATACGATGCGCGCACAGCTCGGCTGGAACGCAACGGTGCCCGCCGCACACTCGATGGTGACGCTCTGATATGCGCGCGCTGCGATTACTGACGGCTGCATGGTTGTGGTGCGCGCTTGCCGTGGCAGCCCAGGACAGTATTGCACGGCTGCCACCAGCGGTAGCACAGGCGCTGCAGCAGGCGGGCATCCCGGAAACCAGCGTTGGAATTTACGTACAGGACGTCAGCGCCGAGCGGCCGCTGCTCGCGATCGGCGCCGAGCGCGCGCTGAATCCGGCATCCACTATCAAGTTGATCACGACGTTTGCCGCGCTCGATCAGCTCGGCCCCGCATATACGTGGACCACTGAGATTTACACCACCGGCACGCTGCAGGGCGACGTGCTCGCCGGCGATCTCATCATCAAGGGCTACGGCGATCCGCGCTTGACGCTCGAAAACTTCTGGCTGATGCTGCGCAGCCTGCGCGCGCGCGGCGTGCGCGAAATTCGCGGCGATCTGGTGCTTGACCGCAGTTACTTCGCCGCCGCCGAAGACAGCGACCCGGCCGGCTTCGACAACGAACCGACGCGTCCCTACAATACGCCGCCCGACGCACTGCTGGTGAATTTCAAAGCGATGCGCCTCCAGTTCATCCCGGATTTGGAGCGGCGCCGGCTTTCGATCCTCGCGGATCCGCCGCTGCCGCAGGTGCAGGTGCTCAACAATGTTGTGCTCGACCACGAGCCGTGTGGCGATTGGGTGAGCCGGCTCAAGCTCACCGCGCTCGGCGACGCTGCCGGCGCACGGCTGCTGTTCGGCGGCAATTATTCGGTGACGTGCGGCGAGAAAGAGCGCAACTACAGCGTGCTCGGTCATCCGCAGTACGTGCATGGCCTCTTCACCCTGCTGTGGCACGATCTTGGCGGCATTTTCGCAGGAAGCGTGCGCGATGCCGAAACGCCGGCCGGCGCGCGGCTGCTGCTCGCGCATCGAACCCAGACGCTCGCCGAGATCGTGCGCGACATCAACAAGTTCAGCAATAACGTGATGGCGCGGCAGCTCTATCTCGCGCTGGGCGCAATTGTTTTCGACGCACCCGCCAACGGCGAGAAATCGGCGCGCGCAATCAAGCAGTGGCTCGCTTCGCGCCGGCTCGCGTTTCCCGAACTGGTGCTTGAAAACGGCTCCGGCCTGTCGCGCATTGAGCGCCTCAGCGCCAAAAGCATGGCGCAGTTGCTGCTGAACGCGCAACGTAGCGCGGTGATGCCTGAGTTTATCGCGTCGCTGCCGCTGGTCGCAGTCGACGGCACGATGAAAAAACGCCTGTCGAGCACCGCAGTCGCGGGGCAGGCGCACGTCAAGACCGGCTCCCTGTCCGGCGTGCGCGCGATTGCGGGTTATGTGCTCGACAGCAGGGGGCGCACGATGGTTGTGGTGTGCATCATTAACCATGCCCGGGCGCCGGAAGCGCAAGCGGCGCAGGATGCGCTGCTAAAGTGGGTCTACGAACACTAGAAAGCCTCGTAGCAGGGCTTACTTGCAACCCAGCCCGTTTCTGTATTTATAAAACAATGTAAAATCAAATAGTTAAAATATATTGTTGCTAAAATACAACGATATTATATTTTTTACCTTAAAATAAACGGGCTTATATAGATAAGTTAAAGTCTTTTCTTTAAGATGGTTTCAACGCATTAACCTAAAGCGAGTTTTTGTAGAAATATAATCGCTGTAGAACTGACTTGGCGCAGTACTAAAGTTCTAACCAAAAAACTACGCCATCATCTATATAGCCGGGTCGCCCCCGGCTATTTTTTTCCAATTAACCCGGCTTTTTTCCAATAGTCTTCATGTTACAGCCCCAGGTTTTTCCATAGGCCGTCGACACGCGCCTTCACCACGGGATCCATCGCAATCGGTATCCCCCACTGGCGCGCGGTTTCGGCCGGCCACTTATTGGTGGCGTCGATGCCCATCTTCGAGCCGAGTCCGGCGACCGGACTTGCGAAATCAAGATAATCGATCGGTGTGTTCTCGGCTATCAGCGTGTCGCGCGCCGGATCGACGCGCGTGGTCAGCGCCCAGATAACTTCCTTCCAGTCGCGGATGTTGACGTCGTCGTCGGTGACGATGATGAACTTGGTGTACATGAACTGGCGCAGGAACGACCAGATGCCGAACATCACGCGTTTGGCGTGGCCCGGATACTGCTTTTTCATGCTGACTACCGCCAGCCGGTATGAGCAGCCTTCGGGCGGCAGATAGAAGTCGACGATTTCCGGAAACTGCCTGGCGAGCAGCGGCACGAACACTTCATTCAGCGCGGCGCCGAGCACTGCCGGCTCGTCGGGCGGCTTGCCGGTATAGGTGCTGTGGTAAATCGGGTCGCGGCGTGACGTGATGCGTTCGATGGTGAACACCGGAAAACGCTGCTGCTCGTTGTAATAACCGGTGTGGTCGCCAAACGGGCCTTCGAGCGCGGTCTCGCCGGGATGGATAAAACCCTCGAGTACGATTTCCGCGCTCGCAGGCACCTGCAGATGGTGGCTCAGGCACTTCACGATCTCCGTCTTCGCACCGCGCAGCAATCCGGCAAACTGGTATTCGGACAGACTGTCAGGCACCGGCGTCACCGCGCCGAGTATCGTCGCGGGGTCGGCGCCAAGCGCGACCGCCAGGGGAAACGGCTCGTGCGGATGCGCGAGGCAATGATCGCGGTAATCGAGTGCGCCGCCCCGCGCGCTGAGCCACCGCACGATGACTTTGTTCGGTGCAATGACTTGCTGGCGGTAGATGCCCAGGTTCTGGCGCTTTTTCTGGGGGCCGCGCGTCACAGTCAGCCCCCAGGTAATCAGCGGCGCGGCGTCGTCCGGCCAGCAGGTCTGGATTGGCAGTCGGCCCAGATCGACGTCGCTGCCTTCCCAGACCTGTTCCTGGCACGGGGCGCTACCGACAAGCTTCGGCGCCATAGTGAGCACCTGCTTCAACAGCGGCAGCTTGTCCCACGCGTCCCTGAGCCCGCGCGGCGGCTCGGGTTCCTTGAGGGTGGCAAGCAGCTTGCCGATTTCGCGCAGCGCCTCGACCTTGTCCGCGCCCATGCCGAGCGCGACACGTAACGGCGTGCCGAACAGGTTGCCGAGCACCGGAATCGTGTGCCCCTTGGGGTGTTCGAACAGCAGCGCCGGGCCCTGCGCTTTCAGCACGCGGTCGCAGATTTCGGTCATCTCGAAGCGCGGATCGACCTCGATTGCGATGCGCTTCAATTCACCGCGGCGCTCGAGTTGCGCGATGAAGTCCCTGAGATCGCGGTATTTCATGCCGGTTTAGTGCGTGATCACGGCCGCAGTAACGGAGAACAGCGGAATCCGTAACAGGAAATCGGCCACTATCCCCGCGTAGATCGCAGCGCCGAGCCAATTGTTGTTCAAGAACGCCCTGAAACAGCGCTCGCGCTGGCGCTCGTGTATCAGCAGATATTGATAGCCGGCGAGGCAGGCCGCAATCACCAGCCCGACGAAGTAGAACAGGCCTAGCCGTGCCCAGGTACCGATATACGTCATGATCGACAAGAACAGCGTATGGCAGACCATAACGCCGAACACATCGAAGCGGCCGAACAAGATCGCCGATGACTTGAGCCCGAGCTTGACGTCGTCATCGCGATCGACCATCCCATACTCGGTATCATAGGCGATCGCCCAGAATACGTTGGCCACTACCATGGCCCACGCGAGCGGCGCGACGAAATTGTGATGCGCGGCAAACGCCATCGGAATGCCGAAGCCGAACGCGATGCCGAGCCACGCTTGCGGCAACCAGAAATAACGCTTCAGAAATGGATAGACCAGCGCCAGCAAACATGCGACCACCGATAATTTGATGGTCAGCGCGTTGAGTTGCAGCACCAGCAGAAATGCGAGCAGGATCAATACGCCGGCAACCAGCAACGCCTCCAGGGGAGAGATCAGCCTGGCGGCGAGCGGCCGGTCTTTGGTGCGCTCGACGTGGGGGTCGAAATTGCGGTCCGCGAAATCGTTGACGATGCAGCCGGCTGAGCGCATCAGCACCACGCCGAGGATGAAAATCACCACTATCGCCGGATTGGGATGACCGTACGACGACAGCCACAGTCCCCACAGCGTCGGCCAGAGCAGCAAGAGAATGCCGATCGGCTTGTCGAGCCGCATCAGTTTCTCGTAAACGTCGATCCGTTCTTTAATAGTCATGGCGCGAGATCAAGGATAGCGGGTAGAAACACTTCCGTCACGAGCAAACGCGATTCGCGCAGCGCGAACAGCGAGCGCCGCGCCCACAGGCATGCCGGCGAGTGTTCGAGCAGCTCGCACGCGCGGCGATACAGCTCGTGCCGCCGGTTGAGCCGGCGGAAGCGCAGCGGAAAGCGTGTGATGCGCGGATCGGCGAACAACGCCTCGCCAAGCGGACGCGCGCCAAGCGTCATCAACATGCGCCATGGGCCGCGTAGCGCGCGCGGCTCGACCACCGAATGCGCAAATATCACGGGCCGCTGGCCGCAATTGAGGCTCACTTCGCGCACCACGCACCCCACGTCCGGGCGCACGCCGATGACGGCGCACTCATCGCGATTGACCGCGGCGGAGCGCTGAGACAAAACCTTCACGTTGAAACGATCACATCGCTTCCGCAGGCGGAGGGTGAGCGAGCCGCGATCCAACAGCCAATGCCGCAGGCGCGCGTCGGCGCAGACGGGTAACAGTTGCCAAGAGGGTATCGACACCGGAGGATTTCATGTGTAAAGAATATATGCCGCTATTATCGCCCACCCGCAGCCATCGGCTGCAATCCATATGACGGACAACGACTAAACGCGCAAATAGTGCTGCTTACCGCCGAGCCAGCGCTGCAAATGGCGTCTGGCAATTTCAGGGTGCAGCCGCAGTATGTGCTGCACTGAATTGCGCGCCGCCTCGAGCAAGTCGAGATCGGCATCAAGATCGGCGAAGCGCAGCATCGGCACGCCGCTCTGGCGCGCGCCGAGCAGCTCGCCGGGACCGCGCAGACGCAGATCGTGCCGCGCAATCTCGAAGCCGTCGTTGTTTTCAAAAATGATCTTGAGCCGCGCGCGTGCGAACTGGGAGAGTGGATTCTGATAGAGCAGTATGCAGGTGCTCTTCCCGGCGCCGCGGCCGACGCGCCCGCGCAGCTGGTGCAGCTGCGCAAGCCCCATACGCTCGGCGTTCTCGATCACCATCAGCGTCGCGTTCGGCACGTCAACCCCGACCTCGATCACCGTCGTTGCAACCAGCAACTGGATTGCGCCACTCTGGAATGACTGCATTACCGCGGTTTTCTCGTTACCCGCGAGCCGCCCGTGCACCAGCCCGACCTTGAGCTCCGGGAAGGTATCGACCAAGCGCTGATAGGTATCGAGCGCGGTCTGCAATTGCAGCGCCTCCGATTCTTCAATCAAAGGACACACCCAGTAGGCCTGGCTGCCTTCGACACAGGCATCGCGCACGCGCTGGATCACCTCGCCGCGCCGCGCATCCGACACCAGCCGCGTTGCGACCGGCGTGCGCCCCGGCGGCATTTCAGCGATCACCGACACGTCGAGGTCGGCGTAATAGCTCATCGCCAGTGTGCGCGGGATCGGCGTAGCGCTCATCATCAGCTGGTGGGGTTGCGCGCCGGCGCCGGATTTGGCGCCTTTCAGGCGCAGCGCCAGCCGCTGGTGCACGCCGAAGCGGTGCTGCTCGTCAACGATCGCGAGCCCCAGGTTATGAAACTCGACTTGATCCTGGAACAGCGCGTGCGTGCCGACTGTGATCTGCGCGACGCCCGCCGCCACCTGCGTCAGCGTCTCGCGTTTCTGCTTGCGCGCAAGGTTGCCGGCCAGCCACACCACCGACACGC
>PLYS01000045.1 GCA_003153455.1 Betaproteobacteria bacterium
CGGACGATTTCGTGAAGCTTCAGCGTTACATCGAGGGCGGTCAGTTTTCTGATCATGACCGCCTGCCGCCGGAGCGTGAGCTAGCCACCGCACTAGGCTTGACTCGGACGCGGCTGCGTACCGGTCTCCGAAAGCTGGAAATCCAGGGGGTCGTCTGGCGGCACGTCGGCAAAGGCACCTTTTACGGGCGTCGAACTTGGTCGCCTGGCATCGCCGTCCCGGCTGGCGCGTTCACGAATCTTACAAGCCCAAGGGAGGTCATGGAGGCGCGACTCGCGATTGAGCCGACACTGGCGCGCCTTGCTGCCTACCGCGCGAAAGGCGGCGACTTCACCGAGATGGAGGGCTGCCTGGAAACAATGAGCGGATTGCCGGATTGGGACGACTGGGAGTTCTGGGATTGCCGCCTTCACCGCGCGATCGCCCAAGCCGCTGGCAATACGTTGATGTTGATGATCTACGAAACGTTGCAAGCCAACCGCAACAAGGAATTATGGGGACGCCTGCGCGAGCCGATCGAGCCCTTGGCCGCCATCCAACGGGCCACCGGCGAACATCGTGCCATCGTCAATGCCATTAGGCGGCGTGAGCCCGAAACAGCCGAAGCGGAGATGCGCGCGCATTTGCGCACGGTTTGCACGCGGATCTTTGGCGAGGTCTGAAGCGGTGCGCACATAAAAACTTTAGCCGCACGCAATGCCAAGGGGTCGCAATCCAAGCACCGGTCATCGGCGCCGTTGCCATCGTGAAATCTACGATTGCTTCCACTAATGACGAAGATGACTATGCGAGGGAGCAGAGTGTGAATAGGGGCGCCCTCCTGACCGCCTCGGTATCAATCAATCAAATCAGATACTTGCGGCGTCGATCGGCGTCGAGACCCCACGCCGAAACACACCTATTTGCCCCAGCTGAGATACAGCCCCATATCGCCGGGTATTCCTTCGGGGAAGTCGATCACGCGAGCCCGCAGATGGAAGCCGCGCGGGCGCAGTTCGCGCTTCCAGCGCAGAAACACCTGAGCGGCGATGCCGCGCAGCGTTACGGCCCAGTCCGGGTCGGGGGCGTTGATGGCGCGCCCGTGATCGGTGCACAGCTCGCTGGGAAACCGCAGGATGAGGTGTTCCTGCTCGCCTTTCTGCGCGGCCAAGCGCGATTCGCTGAGCATGCGCTGCCACGCCTCCTCGGAGAGCTGAGCCGCCATGAGCTCGCGGACTTCATGCTGGCGTTTCTCCATCATTTCGCGGTGCGCTTCCGCGCGGCGCGCCAATTCGTCCTGCTCGAAATGGGCGACCAGACTGCTGAATGCATCGGCTGACGGCTCTTCGGGCGTCGCTGGTTGCGGCGGAACGTCGGGCTGCTCGTGCTGGGTCAGTGCCGCCAGGCGCTCATAGGGAAAGGTGATTTCCGTCGTGGGCTCCGGCGACGGCTCCGGCTCCGCTGCTTGGCCAGGCTGGGCAACCGCCNNGGGCGGTGCGGTCCGTCTGCTCGACATGCTGGACGTATTGGGGGTCCAGCTCTTCGCCCTCCGCCAGGAGCTTCAGCCACCAGTCACGGCGCGCATCCCGATCGGTCTCGTTACGCGGCATGAGGTCGCCTTCACTGACCATGCCGATCGGGCTGCCGTTCTCGTCGACCACCGGCACCGCGCTTATTTTATTCTTGAATAGAACAAGCGCGATGGAACGTGCCGGCGTGTCCGGCCGAACGGTCACGACGTTCGTCGTCATAATTTCACCCGCGTTCATCGATCCACCTCGACTCTTGTCCTCGAAAAGGTTCCGGCCGATCGCTTTAACCGCCTGACCCCATCGCTAGAGCAACAAGACGGGAATACATTGATCTGGCGCAAAAACGTTCGAACGCCCGCTGATAATTTGCCTCCCCGATGCCGCTGGGTTGCGAATCTGATAAATTACCGTGCCATGAAGGGCCGGACAATTCCGGCCGTTTGAGCCTTAGAAACAGCTCGCGAAGCAGCGCCGATACGACCAACCAATGCTTGTTCGCCGCCCAGGCGCGATCGACCGCGTTTTGCAGCTGACTTACGGACCTCGCATAGATGAGACCGCATGATCCAAAGCCGGATGTTGAGAATGGNNGCGTCGCTGCGCCAGTCGGGCCTCTCATGTCTCGACATTGCGCGGGAAATCGTGGACCGGCTCGACAGCTCGGAACTAGGAACGCTCGGCCAAGCTTTGTTCGACGTTTGCGAGCGCGCTGACCAATCCGGGACCTCCAATGCCTTTCACAATCCGGATCATTCGCGGAATGTGGGCGTCATTTGGTTTAATCTGGCCTTGGCGAACAACCGCCTTGCTGAAACTGGCGGCTCGCCATGCCGTTTGACGACCCGCGAACTCCTCGTCGGCGCCTGCGCGGCCTTCGCGCACGATATCGACCATGACGGGACGANNGAACTGTCGGCGGTCCGCGCCATGATTCTTTCGACCGACATAGACGACGGCTACCGATTATTGGATGCTGCCCTCGGCATCAGCGAGCAAGTGCCGGCCGAACCGTACCCGCATTTTGCGAGACTCTCCGACCCGCGGGTAAGATTGATGGCCGCCATGCTGCGGGATGCCGATATCATGCCGTCGGCGGGCCTTACATTGCGAGATTTTGATCGTTATTCACGGCTGATCGAGATTGAGCGTGGGCTCGCTCACATGAGTCTCGGGCCCGTCCAGGCCGAGAAGTTCTTTGGCGATGTACTGCACGAACGTTTTGTCAGCCCGCCGGGGCAGCTATTCCAATCGCGGCTGGACGCATTGAGCGCGATCAACAGGATCAGGCTCGCCGATAGAAGCCTGCAAAACCTCGATCTCGAATCGACAGGGCGCGATGTGGTCGCATCGAACTCGAGTTCCTAGGTTGACGGTTCGTCCGGAACCTTTCGACCGGAACACTAAAGTCTGATCCACTTGGAGCGCAAGATCACTACTTCCCTTCAAGGGTGCAGATCGGCTCCCAGTCCGGACCAGGGGGATGCATGGCCAACGCCCTCGCCCGTGCCACGAACAGCGCCGACGGCGGATCGACGGCAGCGATGCGCGCGAAGCATTCCACGGCGCTGGCGAAGTCACGCGCACGCCAACGGGCGAGGCCCTCGGCATAGATTGTGGCGTGCGCCGATTGCTCCGGG
>PLYS01000127.1 GCA_003153455.1 Betaproteobacteria bacterium
GCGTGTTTGCAAGCATAACGATCACACGCATGCGGAAGGGGCAGTGGAATCCCGAAGCGGCGGAAGGGGCGTAGCCGCGTTCGCGGCGCCCCGCCGTCCGGTGCATCGAGATTTGGCGCCAGTCAGGATCTTTGCATGAGCAGTGTCGATCTGCACACCCACGTCATTCCGCCCACCGTCATCGATGCGCTGCTCAGCGCGCCTGAACGTTTCGGCGTTACGGGCGAAACGACCGAGGGGATCAAGGTCGTGGAGCGCGGTGGCAAGCTTTATTTCGAGCGCAGCAACCGGCTGCACGAGATCAACCGCGAACTGTACGACGTCGAAGCCAAGATCGCCGCGATGGACCGCATGCGGATCGACATCTCGGCGCTATCGGTCGCGCCGCCGACCTATTTTTACGACTTGAGCGCGGAAGCGGGGCTCGCCGCCTCGCGGCTCAGCAACGACGGGATCGCGCAGATGGTCGCCCGATATCCGTCGCGCCTGCGCGGCATGGCGACGCTACCGATGCAGGATCCCGACGCGGCGACCGTCGAGCTCGAGCGGGTGGTGCGGGAGTACCGGTTCAAGGCGGTGGAAATTGGCTCGTCGGTCGAGGGCGAGCAGCTCGCGCACATGAAGTTTCGCCCGCTGCTTAAGACGATAGAGCAGCTCGGCTGTTTCGTGTTCGCGCATCCCTATACGTGCGCGGCGAAGGGCGGGATGGATGGCTACGAGCTATTCAACACCATCGGCAATCCGCTCGACGAGACCATCATGTTCGCGCACCTGGTATTTACGGGAGCGCTCGACGATCTCGGGCAATTGCGCATCCTCATCCCGCACGGCGGCGGCTACCTGCCGTACCAGATCGGGCGCTTCGAGCGTGCGCACCGCTACCGTCCCGCGGCCAATGTTCATACGAGGAGTTCGCCACGGGAGATGCTGCGGCGCTGTTACTTCGATGCGCTGACGCACGATGCGAAGTCGGCGCGGCTGCTGATCGACCGGGTGGGCGCCGACCACGTGGTGCTCGGCACGGACAATCCGTTCGACATGGGGTACTATGACCCGCTGGCCGAACTCGACGCGATCCCGGGGCTCACGGCCGAGGAGCGGACGCAGATCTGCGGCCGCACCGCGCGCTTTTTGTTGGGAGAAGACTGAGCCGCCGGGCCGCCGCGATGCCTAGCGCGCCCGGGCTTGTGCAGACTGCTGTTGAGGAGGACGCATGATCCGCAAACTCAGAACGCAGCGCGACAACCAGCAGTGGATGCTCGATCTCGCGCTCAACATGCGCGGGCGGGTGCAGAACTTCGAATTCGACGGGATCGAAGTTCCCCCGGGGAAGCGCGCGCGCAATTACCGCATGATGTCCAAGGTCTGGCGCGAGACCGCGGAGCGGCACGAACGGCTCGCCAGACGCGCCCATGCGCGGGGTCACCATGCGACGGCGGCGGCCCACTACGATCATGCGGTCGAGGCGTACCGCATGGCGCAGCACCCGATCTACTTTGACGACCACCCGGTCAAGACACGGCTCTACGGCAAGCTGTGCGAGATGGTGGACCGCCGTTCCGCGGTCGCCGCCTATCCGATCGAGCGCGTCGAAGTGCCGTTCGACGACGGCAAGACGATCTCCTGCCTGTTCCATCTGCTGCCCGACCGCCGCAAGGCCCCGGTCGTGATCTATGTGCCGGGGATGGACCAGACCAAGGAGGCATTTCCCAAGGCGCACGACAACATCGCGCTGGCGCGCGGTTTTCACCTGCTGGCCATGGACGGGCCCGGCCAGGGCAGCTCGAACATGCAGAAGATCCGTGCGGTGAAGGACAACTACGAACGCGCGGGGGCGGCGGTGATCAGCTACCTGCTCAAGCGGCCCGAGGTGGACAACAGCAAGATCGCGATCTACGGCATCAGCANNTCAAGCAGATGTTCATGTACATGGCCGGCTACCAGGACGAGGACAGGTTCGACGAGGAAGTCGCCCGGCACATGACCGTGCGCGGCCACCTCGGCAAGATCAAATGTCCGACCCTGTTGACGACGGGCGAGTACGATCCGCTGTGTCCGCTCGAGGATGCAATCGAGGCTTTTGAAAGCCTGAAGGTGCCCAAAGAGCTGTGGGTGTACGAAAACCAGTACCACACTCACTTCGCGCTTCCCAACCTGGGCGGGATGGATTGCTACGACCATGTGCTCGACTGGCTGCAGGCGCTGTTTTCGGGCAGGCATGTGCCCACGCAACGCGGGCGCATCGCCTATCTCAGGGAAAACGGCGAAGGGCCGTGGGGCGATTGCGAATGGACGCCGACCATCCGTTCCGGCCAGGCGTATTTCTGAGAGGAGAACGACGATGCGTATTCCGTGCTTGCTCGCAGCAGCAGTCCTGGGCGGGTTGATCGGTTTGCCGCCGGCTTCGGCGCAGACATATCCGTCGAAAGTGGTACGGGTCATCCTTCCGTATCCTCCCGGCGGTCCCTCCGATCCCCTGGTCCGCGCGATCTCGCAGAAGATGGGCGAAGGCCTCAACGCGACGTTCATCGTCGACAATCGTCCGGGCG
>PLYS01000417.1 GCA_003153455.1 Betaproteobacteria bacterium
GGCACCGCGACGTTCATGATCTTAGGCGACCTGTGCACGCGGCGCTGCCCGTTCTGCGACGTTGCGCATGGCCGGCCGCGGCCACCGGACGCCGACGAGCCGCTCAGTCTCGCCAGGACCATCGCCGCGCTCAAGCTGCGTTACGTCGTGATCACCAGCGTCGACCGCGACGATTTGGGCGACGGCGGCGCGCAGCATTTCGCCGACTGTATCCGCGCCGTGCGCGGGCTGTCGCCCGCGACTCGCATCGAGGTGCTGGTGCCGGATTTTCGCGGACGGCTTGAGTTAGCACTCGATACCCTCGCCCTAAGCCCGCCCGACGTGATGAACCACAATCTTGAAACCGTGCCTCGGCTCTACAAGCAGGCGCGGCCCGGCGCTGATTACCAAAATTCGCTGCGACTGCTCAAGGATTTCAAGGCACGCTTGCATGACATCCCAACCAAGTCCGGGCTGATGCTGGGGCTCGGCGAGACCGACGATGAGATACTCGAAGTGATGCGCGACCTGCGCGCACACGGCGTCGACATGCTGACGCTCGGACAATACCTGCAACCGAGCGCGCACCATCTGCCGGTGCTGCGCTACGCCGAGCCCGCGATATTCAGGGAATTCGAGCGCCAGGCACGCGCGCTGGGCTTCGCGCACGCCGCGTGCGGACCGCTGGTGCGCTCGAGCTATCATGCCGACCAGCAGGCCCGCGCGGCAGGCGTCGCGTAACTGCATTATCGATGCGGCGAGCAGCATCGTGCAAAAGGCGTTCGGCGCGCTCGAATAGTCTTTAGCTCATGGAGCAAATTCATCGTGCCACGCGTCTACATCGGTCTTACGGAAAACGATAAGGAAATCTGGCGCGCCTCGACCGTCGCCGCCGAGTGTAATTTCCTGGTAACCGTCGATCTCTCGTTCTCGGGACAGGATCCTAAGCCGACCGAGCGCTGCAAGGCCGCGTTGCTTGCGCTGGGCAAGTCCGCCGTGGCGCGGCGGAATTTATCGCGCTACAGCTGGGTTTTTTCCCTCGACTCCGGGCTGAACGAGGTATTCCAGACGCTGGTCGATCACCTCGGCGTCGAGCATCACTCGTACACTGCGGTTGACCTGCGCTCGGGAGAAGGATTGTCCTTTGACGCTGAAAAGCGGGTTGTATGCGAGTTTTATGCGAAAAACTGGATTGCTTAGTGAGCTTTATCCCAGTTCGGGCCCACTTCCACATCCACAACCAGCGCTACCGCCAGTTTCGCCACCCCGCCCATCAACTGCGGCAGATATTCCTTCACCGCTGCCACCTCGGAATCGGGTACTTCAAGCACCAGTTCGTCATGCACCTGCATGATGAGCTTGCTCTGCATCGCATCGCCGGTAAGCCAGCGCTGCACCGAGATCATCGCGAGCTTGATCAGGTCGGCCGCCGTGCCCTGCATCGGCGCGTTGATCGCGGCGCGTTCCGCACCCTGCCGGCGCGCGCCGTTGCTGCCTCTGATCTCAGGCAGCCATAGGCGCCGCCCGAAAACGGTCTCGACGTAACCCTGCTCGCGCGCTTTCTCGCGCGTGGTCTTCATGTATTCCGCGACGCCCGGGTAACGCGTGAAGTAGCGATCCATGTACTGCTGCGCCGCAGCGCGCTCGACGCCGAGCTGAGAGGCGAGGCCGAACGCCGACATCCCGTAGATCAGCCCGAAGTTGATCACCTTGGCATAACGCCGCTGCTCGGCGGCAACGGCGCCCGGGTCGATGCCGAAAATTTCAGCCGCGGTCGCGCGGTGCACATCCTCGCCGGCCGCGAACGCACTGAGCAGGCTCGCGTCCTGCGAGATATGCGCCATGATCCTGAGCTCGATCTGCGAATAATCCGCGGAGATGATCTTGCTCCCGGGCGGCGCGATGAACGCCTCGCGGATGCGGCGGCCCTCGGCAGTGCGCACCGGAATGTTCTGCAGGTTGGGGTCATTGCTGGCGAGACGGCCGGTAATCGCCACGGCCTGTGCATAGTTGGTGTGCACGCGTCCGGTGTCCGGATTGACCATGCGCGGCAGCTTGTCGGTGTAAGTCGACTTGAGCTTGGCGATGCCGCGGTACTCGAGGATCAGCTTCGGCAGCGGATAATCGAGCGCGAGCTGCTCGAGCACGTCTTCGTCGGTCGAGGGCGCGCCGCTCGGCGTTCTCTTGATCACCGGCAGCTTATGCCGGTCGAACAGGATTTCCTGGATCTGCTTCGGCGAATTGAGGTTGAACGGCTGGCCGGCCTGCGTCTGCGCGGCGCGCTCGAGTTCGACCATCTTCGCGCCCAGTTCCCGGCTCTGAGCTTCGAGCAGCAGGCAGTCGAGCAGCACGCCGTGGCGCTCCATGGCGTGCAGCACCTCCATTACCGGCATCTCGATGTCGAGGTAAACCTTCGCGAGCCTGGCGTCGCCCTCGATTTGCGGGTACAACACGTGATGCAATTGCAGCGTGATGTCCGCATCTTCCGCCGCGTATTCGGATGCGCGCTCGAGCGTCACCTGGTCGAAGCCTATATGGCTCGCGCCCTTGCCTGCGACTTCCTGGTAGGTGATGGTTTTCACACCGAGATGACGCAAGGCCAGGCTGTCCATACCGTGCGGCTTGTGGCTCTCGAGCACGTATGACTGCAGCAGCGTGTCATGCGCGATGCCCGCGAGCCGGATCCCGTGATTGGCAAACACGTGCTTGTCGTACTTAAGGTTCTGGCCGAGCTTGGGCCGGTGCGCATCCTCGAGCCACGGCCTGAGCCTGGCCAGCACCGCGTCGAGATCGAGCTGTTGCGGCGCGCCGGCATAACGGTGCGCGAGCGGTAGATACACCGCATGTCCCGGCTCGATCGCAAACGAAATCCCGACCAGCCGTGCCTGCAGCGGATCGAGACTGGTAGTTTCGGTATCGATGCTGGAAAGCGGCGCGCTTTCCAGCAGGAGTATCCACCGAGTCAACTGTTCTTCCGTCAATATCGTTTCGTAAAGGCGGGAGCGAGTCCGGGCTGGAGTATCCACATTTGCGATGGCGGTGTCCGGTGACGCTGCCGTGAGCGCATCCCCAGCGCCAAGCTCCCGCCTCCAGGTCTTGAATTCGAAGCGATCGAATAGCTCCGCAAGCCTCGCCGTGTCTTGCAGAGTATGCGCGAGGTCGTCGAGCTTGACCGGCAGCCTGACGTCGCATTTGATCGTCAAGAGCGCGCGCGCCTGCGGCAGCCAGGCGAGCGCCTTGCGCAGGTTCTCGCCGACGACACCGTCGATTTCGCCGGCATGCCTGATCACGTCGTCGAGCGTCCGGTATTGCGTGAGCCATTTGACCGCCGTCTTCGGACCGACCTTGTCGACGCCGGGCACGTTGTCGACCGCATCACCGGTCAGCGCGAGGTAATCGACCATGCGCTCGGGTTTGACGCCGAATTTTTTTTCGACGCCGGCCTCGTCCAGCGTTTCGTTCGACATGGTGTTGACCAGCGTCACCTGCGGATTGACGAGCTGCGCGATGTCCTTGTCGCCAGTCGAAATCACGGTGCGTACGCCGCGCCGCTGCGCTTCGCACGCGAGCGTGCCGATCACGTCGTCGGCTTCGACGCCGGCGACGACCAGGAGCGGCCAGCCCATGGCGCGGATCGCTTCCATCAGCGGCTCGATCTGCCGTACGAGGTCATCCGGCATCGGCGGCCGGTTGGCCTTGTATTCGGGGTACGCTTCCTCGCGGAAAGTCTTGCCTTTGGCATCGAATATACAGGCGCTATAATCCGCTGCGATCTCCCGATGCAACCGCCGCAGCATGTTCAACACGCCGTAGATCGCGCCGGTCGGCTCGTTCTTCCGGTTGCGCAGATCCGGCATTGCGTGGAATGCGCGGTAGAGGTACGAGGATCCGTCAACCAGCAGCAGCGTCTTCATCGCCTTCGGCGGTGAAGGGTCAATTCACCCTTCACTTTAGGAATACACATGATAGAAAAAGCCAAGCTTCCCCGCCCGTTGTCCCCGGATTTCGCCAAGAAAGCATGGTCGGCACCCGAGTCGTGACGCACGTTCGGCATTATGTCAGAATTCGTCGAGGCGCCTGCTTTGAAATTTCCATTGAAAAGCAGATAATATGAACATCAGCCTCAAGGGATGACTATGCGTAACCTGCTTGCCACATTACTGCTCAGCATCGTGCTGCCCGTGGCGGCCGCGGACCGGCCAGGTAATCTGCAGCCGGTACCCGAGCCGCCTCCGCCGCCGCCCGGTTTCGATCTCGATCCGGCGCTCGAGCCGCAGGTCACGATCATCAAGCGCGGCACCGACACGGTCGAAGAGTACCGCGTCGGCGGCAAGCTCTATATGCTCAAGGTCACCCCTGCTCACGGGATACCTTACTATCTGATCGACGAAAAAGGCGACGGCAGGATGACGCGGCAGGACAGCCTCGATTTCGGGGTCCGTCCACCGCTGTGGGTCATTCATTCCTGGTAGCAAGCGTTCGGCGATCAGCCGTCAGCTTTCCGCTCGATAAGTCCGGGGCGAAGTCGAGCCAACAAGAGCTGACCGCTGATTGCTGACCAATGTCCGTCTTCACCCCCATTACGCCCGAGCAGCTGTCGGCGTGGCTCAAGAACTATTCGATCGGCACGCTGACGCGGCTAGAGGGTATCGCTGCCGGCATCGAAAACACCAATTATTTCGTCACCACCACGCACGGCCGCTACGTTCTCACGCTGTTCGAAAAGCTTAAGGCCAATGAGCTGCCGTTCTACCTCAACCTGATGGCGCATCTTGCGCGCCACGGCATTCCGAGCCCACGGCCGATCGCCGACCTTGGCAACGAATATCTCGGCGCATTGAACGGCAAGCCGGCAAGCATCGTTACCTGCATGCCGGGCGCAGACCTCAAGCAAGTCAATGCCGTACACTGCGCGACGATCGGCGGACTGCTCGCGGAAATGCATCTTGCGGGCGCGAGCTACAGCGCCGAAATGCCGAACCCCCGCGGCCCCAAGTGGTGGCGGGCAGCAATGCCTAATGTGCTGCCGTTCCTCGATCAGCGCGCCGCGGCGCTGCTCAAGGAAGAAATGCGCTCGCAGTCGCTCTACCGCTTCGAAGACCTGCCGCGCGGCGTGATTCATGCCGATTTGTTCCGCGACAATGTGCTGTGGGACGATGACCGTGTCGGCGGCGTCATCGACTTCTATTTCGCCTGCAACGACGTGCTGCTCTATGATGTTGCGATCGCGGTCAACGACTGGTGCATCACGGCCGACGCTGCGCTCAGCCGCGAGCGCACTACAGCGCTGCTCACGGCGTATCACCGCGTTCGGCCGTTCACCGCAATCGAGCGCGGTGCTTGGCCGGTGATGCTGCGCGCCGGCGCGCTGCGCTTCTGGATATCGCGGCTGTATGACCTGTATCTGCCGCGGCCCGGCGTGCTCACGCATGCCAAGGATCCGCAACATTTCCAGCGCATACTCGAGCAACATGTTGCGCGCGAAGCCGAGCTGCGGCAATTATTTGTGCAATTAACATGAATATTCGAGTGGTTGACGCCTCTCATGGCTGGCGCTGGATCGCCCAGGGCATCCTGATTTTCCGCAAGAACCCGCCGCAATGGCTGTTGCTGATTGCAATCCTGTTTATCGGCAGCCGCGTGTTGTTTGCGGTTCCGTTGATCGGCGTGATTGCCGTGTTGATTGCGCCGAATTTTCTGGCCGGGCTGTCGCACGGCGCCCAGGCGCTCGGGCAAGGCAAGCCGCTGCGGCTTGGCTATCTCGCGAGCGGCTTTCTCAAGAATGCGGCGCGGCTGGTCACGATCGGCGGCGTATCGCTGGTCGGCCAGTTCCTCACGCTGATGGCGATTACCCTGGTCGGCGGCGAAACCATCAGCAGCCTCTCGAAAACGATTGCGGCTGGCGCCGCGGCCCCGGAGGCGATCGCAGCAATGCAGGCCGCCGCGCCACGCATGATGATGGCGCTGCTCGTCGGCTTCGGCGTGTCGCTACCGCTGATGATGGCAGTCTGGTTCGCGCCGCTGCTGGTGTTCTTCGACGACGTAAAGCCGCTGCCGGCGCTGGCGTTGAGTCTGTGGGCGTGCCTGAAAAACATCCTGCCGCTGCTGATCTACGGTATGGCGGTGGTGGTGCCGGTCGTGATATTGATGCCGCTCAGCCTTGCCACGCGCCAGCCCGATCTGGGAGTGTGGCTGCTGGCGCCGATACTGGTGCCGTCGATTTATGTCAGCTATAGGGACTTGTTTGTCCCTGCCCCGGATTCGCAGTAACCACCCCTTGCGCTGACTAGGCTGGAATCAGCTTGGCATATTCCAAAGCCAGCCACTTGGTGCCGTTGCGGTGAAAATTCACCTGTACGCGCGCATCGGCGCCGCGTCCTTCGGCATCGACGATCACGCCCGCGCCGAACTTGGGGTGCGTAACGTTTTGGCCGATTTTCCAGGGAAAATCGGGTCTAAAGTTTAAAGTCTCAGGTTTAAGGTTTTGAGAATCGAACTTTAGACTTGAAACTTTAGACCTTAGACCTGTCGCATCAGACCTTAGACTTGCAACCTTAGACCTTAGACCTATATTCACCCGCTTCATTAACCGCTCGGGAATTTCCTCGAAAAAACTCGACGCAATGTTGTAGCGCGTCTGCCCATGCAGCATGCGGCTCTGCGCAAACGATAGATAGAGTCGCCTCCGCGCGCGTGTCAGTGCCACATACATCAACCGCCGCTCCTCTTCCCTGCCGTCGGCCTCGGAGAGGCTGTTTTCGTGCGGGAACAGGCCCTCCTCGAGCCCGCTGATAAACACGCTGTGGAACTCCAGCCCCTTGGCCGAATGCACCGTCATCAACTGCAGCGCATCGGCGCCGGCCTGCGCCTGGTTGTCGCCCGCTTCGAGCGCAGCGTGGGCGAGGAACGCCGTGAGGCTGGTGTCGTCCTGCTGCTCATCGGACACGAAGCCGGCGGCAGCGTTAATCAGTTCGTCGAGGTTTTCCAGCCGGTCGGCACCCTCGCGCTCGCTCTGGTAATGCTGCTTGAGCCCGCTGTGCTCGAGCACGTGCTCGATGATCTCGGGCAACGGCAGGCTTGCTGTCGCCGCGCGCATGCTGGCTATCAGCGCCACAAAGGCTGGAATGCCTTTGGCGAGTGAAGCGTGAGGGGTGAGGCGTGAGACGTGGTCGACTGCGTCGGCCTTTACTGCGTCCTCCGATTCCCCGACGGCGGCCTTTTCGCCTCTCGCCTCTCGCCTCCCGCCTCCCGCTTTTTCCACCGCCGCCGCCCACAGGCTCACGCCGCGCTCGCGCGCCAGGTCCTGCAATTGCTCGAAGCTGCGATTGCCGATGCCGCGCGTCGGGAAGTTGATCACGCGTGTGAGCGCGCCGCCGTCATCGTCGCTCGCCAGCAACCGCAGATAAGCGAGCGCGTGCTTGATTTCCTGGCGCTCGAAGAAACGCAGCCCGCCGTAGACGCGGTAGGCGATGCCGGCATTGAACAGCGCGTGCTCGAGCACGCGCGATTGCGCGTTCGAGCGGTAAAGCAGTGCGATTTCAGACAAACTTACGCCCTCGCTGTGCAGCGCCTTCACTTCTTCGACGATGAAACCCGCTTCGTCGAAATCGGTCGCGGCTTCATAGACGCGCAACGGCTCGCCCTTGCTGGCGGAAGTCCACAGGTTCTTGCCGAGCCGCCGGCGGTTGTGTTCGATCAAAGCGTTGGCGGCATCAAGAATATGGCCGTGCGAGCGGTAGTTCTGTTCGAGCTTGATCACCTTCTCGACCGCGAAATCCTTCTGCAGCTCCTGCATGTTGGCGGCCGATGCCCCCCGGAAGGCGTATATCGACTGATCGTCGTCGCCAACCGCAAAGATCGCGTTGTCCCTGCCGGCCAGCAGCCGCAGCCATTGATACTGCAGGCGGTTGGTGTCCTGAAATTCATCGACGAGGATGTGGCGGAAGCGGCCGCGGTAATGGTCGCGCAGGATTTCATTTTTCGACAACAGCTCATGGCAGCGCAGCAACAACTCGGCGAAATCGACCACTCCCTCGCGCTGGCACTGCCCCTCGTAGGCGGCGTAGAGCTCCTTCATGCGGCGCGAAAAGCTGTCGTAGTCGTCGGCATCGGCCGCGCGCTTGCCCTCATCCTTGTGGCTGTTGATGTACCACGCGACCTGGCGCGGCGGATACTTCTCGTCGTCGACATTGGCGGCCTTCATCAGGCGCTTGATCAGAGCAAGCTGGTCCTGGCTGTCGAGAATCTGGAACAACTGCGGCAGCCCGGCTTCTCGGTAGTGCGCGCGCAGCATGCGATTGCACAGGCCGTGAAAGGTGCCGACCCACATGCCGCGCGTGTTGATCGGCAGCATCGCCGCAATGCGCGCGAGCATTTCCTTCGCGGCCTTGTTGGTGAACGTCACCGCCAGCAATCCGGCCGGGCTTGCCTGTCCGGTCTGGATCAGCCACGCGATGCGGGTGGTCAGGACACGGGTTTTGCCGCTGCCGGCCCCGGCGAGGATCAGCGCCGGCTGCGGCGCCTGCCCCGAGCCCAGCCGGGGGGGCAGCGTGACGGCTTCGAGTTGCTGCTCGTTGAGGCCGGAAAGGAATGACGGGTTCATCTAATTACGGCGAGACTTTCGGCTCGGCTATTTCCATCTTGTCCTTGAGCTTGCCGGCGAGCATTTGCGCTTCCTGCCTGCTCGGCAGATTGGAAATGCGCACTCTATAGATCAGCCCGGCTTCGGTCTTCACCGGCCGGATTTCCGCGGGAAAGCCCGCGTCGCGCAACCCATCGTAAATCCCGAGTGCTGCCTCCTGAGTATCGGCGTCGGCGAGATACGCCTTCCATTTGCCGCCCTTGTGCAGCGCACCGGCACCGAAAACGATCTCGGTTTCGGCCAACCATTCGTCGAGCTGTTTCTGCGACACCGGCGCCACCGGCAGCGGCGGCTCATTCTTGGGTGCAATGTAGAACGACATGGGCTGAGCCATGGTAAACGCATCCTGGTCGCGTGCGACCGTAATCGTGCCGTCGATCAGGCACACAATGTCGCGCGTCTTGTCGGCCTTGCCCCACATTCTTGTCGGCCTTGCCCCATAACTATCAATACCGCGTATGCCGGCGGTGATGGTTGCGATTGTGACCTTGACATCGCGCTCGCCGCGGAATTTGTAAAGCGCCTGCGTGGTGAACCGGAATGCGCCGCTCACCACGTCGAGCGACACCGTTACCACGTCCTTTTGGTTGAATTTCCGCTGCCCAAGATCGTCGAGCACGAACTGCCCATTCTCACCGAGATTGATCAGGCTGCCGTCAGCGAGCCGCAGCAGCGCGCGCGCGCCGGGGCCGGTGTAAATCCGGTCCTTGTTGGCAAGCGCCTTGCCGGTCGCAAGCGGATCGCGGGCGCCGCTCGCATGCTCGACCCACACCGGCATCTGCACGCCTTCGACCACGAGGTCGGCGCGCGCCGCCGCCAGCGCGGAAGTCGCCGCCGACATCAATAACGCTGTCAGAAATGCTTTGATCTTCATTGCCCGCTCCTTTGTCCTGCATATACCAGAAGCAAAATTCGGATGCGTTGCAGGTATAATTTACGTCTTTGGCTGTAAATTCAGGCAGGTATGCAGAATAAATACAATGCCCAGGTGACCGAGCGCGAAGCCCAGCAATACTGGGAAAATCAGCGCTCGTTCCGCGCCACGCAGGCGCCCGGCAAGCCCAAATATTACTGCCTGTCGATGTTCCCCTATCCGTCCGGCAAACTGCATATGGGGCACGTGCGAAACTATACCATAGGCGATGTGCTGACCCGTTACCACCGCATGCGCGGCTATAACGTGCTGCAGCCGATGGGCTGGGACGCGTTCGGGTTGCCGGCAGAAAACGCTGCGATGGCCAACAGCGTGCCGCCGGCGCAGTGGACCTACGACAACATCGCCTACATGAAGCAGCAGCTCGTATCGCTCGGTTTCGCGATCGACTGGGAGCGCGAGCTTGCGACCTGCAAGCCCGAGTACTACCGCTGGAACCAGTGGCTGTTCCTGCGCATGCTCGAGAAAGGCCTCGTCTACAAGAAAACGGGCGTTGTGAACTGGGACCCGGTCGACCAGANNGCCCGAGCGCGTGAAGACGATGCAGGCGAACTGGATAGGGAAAAGCTATGGGGTGCGCTTCGCTTTTCCCTACGAACTGGACGGGAAGCCAGAGAAGCTGTGGGTATTTACCACGCGCGCCGACAC
>PLYS01000577.1 GCA_003153455.1 Betaproteobacteria bacterium
GTAAAGGTCGTGCGCGAATCCAACATCAAGCTCGACTGACGATGAAATGTTGAAACCAGAAATCCTGCTGATGAAGGCGATTTACGCGCCGACGATAGCCGAGCTCGAGCGCGAGTTCACCGTGCATAAGCTGTGGACCGCGCCGGAGCCGGATACATTCTTCAGGCAGGCATGCGGGAACGTGCGCGGCGCGGTGACGACACCGCCCACGGGATTCAGCCGCCGCAACTTCGAAGCGTTGCCCAAACTTGAATTCCTCGCGTGCTTTGGCCCGCATTGCGAGCTGCTGGACCTCGCTGNNGGCAAAGGCGCGCGGTGTGGTCGTTACCAACACGCCGGACTCCACGGCCGAGCCGGTTGCGGATCTGGCAATGGGAATGGTCGTAGCGGTCATGCGCCGCCTGTGCGAAGCCGACCGCTTCGTGCGTGCGGGGAAGTGGCCCGCCGGGGTGTTTGCTTCGGGCAGCGAAGTCCACGGCAAGACCTGCGGCATCGTTGGTTTCGGCAGAATTGGACGGGAGATTGCGAAGCGGGCGTCGAGCTTCGACATGTCAGTCTGTTACTGCGGGCCGCGCCGGAAAGACGACGTTGCTTATCGGTACTTCGACGATCTCGAAAGCATGGCGCGTCAGTCGGATGTCCTGATCGTGACCTGCCCGTTGACGCCGGCGACCCGCCATCTGGTCGATGCGCGCATCCTGGGCGCGCTCGGTGCGGACGGATTTCTCGTCAATGTCGCGCGCGGCGCGATTGTCGATGAGCAGGCGTTGATCGCGGCNNGCGGGCGCGGCGCTGGACGTGTTCCGCGACGAGCCGCACGTGCCCGCCGAATTGATGCAGATGGACAACGTTGTGCTGGCGCCGCACATCGGAACATCGACGCGCGAGATACGCGAGGGACGCAGCGACAAGCTGCTGGCGGACCTGCGCGCGTATTTCTCCGGGAAGCCGCTGATCCATCCGGTTGCCGCTTAAGGCAGCGCTACGCAAGCAAGCAGATTCGGGCCACCGCTCAGAGCGATGAACTTGCCTATCGCCGCACGGCCGATAAGACCAACCGCTATGGTGGGAATCGATAGGTACATGTGTCCTGGCCGCGCTTCTCGCCTGCGTGCCTCAGATCCGCTTCTGCCATCGATCCGCCTTTCGCAGACCAAAGCCGCATACGCGGTAAAATTTACGGAATCTTAGCAGGAGACACCGATGACCGCAGCGATTCCGGCTACCCCTCGGCAATGAGTGTTCAGTCGAACCTTGTCATGTATCCGATCCATAAACCTTTGGCCGCGGAACACGCGGAGTAAAGCTGACATGCCTGGACCCGGCCTGGAACTGCTTGATCGAAATCGCACTTGATATTATCATACACATGTGAATATTCATTTGAGCGAGAGCGCACCATGAAGACAGAACGCATGACGATACTTGTCACTCCGACGCAAAAACAGGCCATCGCCACTCAAGCAAAAAAACTCAACGTGAGCGCCGGCGAAGTCATCCGTCGCGCGGTGGAAGGCTATCGGCATAACGACGAGGAAATCGTCCTGACTGCATTGGCTGACGAGCTCGATCGAGCCGTCAAGGAAGCCCGTCATGCACTCAAAGACGCGCTCCGCGAGACCCGGCGAACGCTCGAGCATTTCGCGGCGAAGGCGAAGTCCGAACAACGCAGGGCGGCATGATGGCCGGGCTCGATCGCATTATCGACGGCGTCAAAGAAGTTTTGCGGATGACGGATGAAGTCAAACGTTTGTCAGAAGGACTCAAATCGTTGGCAATCGAAGTCCGTGAAATCGACAAGCGCCTGGTGCGCATCGAAACCATGGCGGAGATCGCCAAATCTCAAACCGGCCGGCAATCGAAGCGCCTGACCTGAATTCTGGGAGTCAAGGATGGACCTGCAACTTACCGGAAAGACCGCCCTCGTTACCGGCGCCAGCACGCCGGGTATCGGCCGCGCCATCGCGGCGGAACTGGCGCGCGAAGGCGTCACTGTCGCAATCGCCGCGCGGCGCGGTGAGCTGCTCAGGAAAGTCGCGCAAGAGATCAAAGCGGCAGGCTACGCCGAGCCGGTAGTGCTCGAAGCCGATCTGTATGACCCCGCAACGCCGGAGCGGCTCGCGGCGGCGGCGTGTGATCGGTTGGGACGCGTTGACATCCTGGTGAACGCCGCCGGCGGCAGCCGCCCGATCCCGTTTGACGCACCGGTCGAAACATGGGAGGAAGGCATGATGGTCAACTTCTTCCGTTTGCGTGAGCTGACGCACGCGCTTCTGCCGGCGATGATTCAGAGCAAATGGGGGCGCATCATCAACATCACCGGCAGCTCGGAGCCGCGCAACGTCAACGTCGCCAACGCGGCGAAAGCAGCAGTGCACGCCTGGGCCAAGGGACTGTCGCGCGATATGGGCAAATACGGCATTACCATCAACAGCATTCAGCCGGGGCGCATCAAGAGCGAGCAGATGACGCGCCAGCACCCGACGGAGGAAAGCCGCCGCGAGTTCTCGCAACGGGAGATTCCAGCCGGACGTTTCGGCGAGCCTGGGGAACTCGCCGATCTCGCGGTCTTTCTCGCCTCGCCGCGCGCGGGCTACATCACCGGAACCGTGATCCCGGTGGACGGCGGCATGAAACGTTTCGCATTCTGAAAGCTTTCATTGCCTGGCCATACCCAGTTCGATGAGCAGGCCACGAACAGCATCATAGTCCTGCCTGAGGAAATCGCGCGTGGGCTGCGATTTCATGAATGTCCACTCCACGGAATCCGACTCGAGATAGCGCTTCCACTGCGGGTGGTTCGCGGTGCGCTCGAGTATGTCCTCCCAGTATGCGACCTGGGCGGCGGAAATCCCCTTCGGCCCCATGATCGCGGTCCAGCTGCCCTGGACGACGTCGAACCCTTGTTCCTTCAGGGTCGGAACGTCGGGCAGCATGGCTGAGCGCTTGGCAGTCGCGATACCTATGATGCGCAGCGTGCCCGCCTTGTGGTGCTGCACGACATTGCCGGGCGCCGCCGACGCCATGTCGATGTGCCCGCCGAGCAGATTGGTCACGGAATCGGAAGCGCCGCCGAAGGTAAGAACCTTGAGCCTGCGCGGATCCACGCCGGAAGCCCTGGCGATCAGCGCCAAAACGTAATGGGTGGGCGAACCGCGTGTGCTGCCAAGAGAAATGCTCACCGACTGCGGGTCCGCCTTCCAGCGCTCGACGAGGTCCTTGACCGATTTGAGCGGGGAATCAGCGCGCACCACCAGCGACATCGCCTCGTTCGACACCAGTGCGAGCGGCGTCAGGTCGGTATAGTTGAGCGGACTAAGACCGAGGATGTGGTTGGACAAGAGCCCGGTTCGCGCAATTACGATGCGGTGCGCGTCGCCCGGGTTCTGATTCGTATAGGCGTATGCGACTGCGCCGCCCCCGCCGACCTTGTTGACCACCACGGCGTTCTCGATCCATTTGGCGTCCTGCCAGATCTTTTGCATCGTCCGCCCGGTCTTGTCGTTGCCGCCGCCAGCCGCGGAGATGACGACGATCTCGACGGTGCGCTCGGGTTTCCACGCAGGCTGTGCAACACAGGGCGAAACAAAAACGATCGCAAGCACCGCCAGCAAGACGGCCAGGCAACACGCCGGTACGTGATCGGAATCCGCGCTGACGGTCATTGCGGTCATCTCCTGAGGCACGGGATTAATTGGCGCTGCTGCTCTCTTCGCGATGCGCGGCGCTATCTTAGCATTCCGGTGGCGGCGCGCACACCTGCCGGCGACAATGAGATAATGCTGAAAAGTGGCAATGGCCGAATATCACATAACCGAATGACAAAGGTTTAACCAGAGGAGCATTGAGATGCGTACTCAGAAACTGTTATCTGCAATCGCAATCCCGGTGGTATTGGCAATGTCGGCGGCGCACGCCGCGCAGCCAGCCTACCCGGAAAAACCGATCCGGTTCGTCATCGGCAGCGCGCCGGGCTCGGGTCCCGATATCATCTCGCGGGCCCTGGCCGACCGATTGTACGGGGCGTGGGGCCAGCGGATCGTCGTTGATTCCCGGCCGGGTGTGGCCGGCATCCTCAGCGCCGAACTGGTATTGCGCGCGGCCCCCGACGGGTACACGTGGATGATGCTGACCTCGCAGCTGATGGTCGCAACCGCGGTATATCCCAACGTCAAGTTCAACCTCGACAAGGATTTCGCCTCGATCAGCCTGATCGGAACCGTACCGTTTGCTCTCGTGGTCAATCCTGAACTGCCTGCGAAGTCGATTCGTGAGTTGATCGAGCTCGCGAAAACGACGCCGCTCCGATATGGCTCGGCCGGCACCGGCGCCACCGAGCATCTCTCCGGGGTCCTGTTCACGCGTTTGACGGGCACAGACATGCTGCATGTGCCCTACAAGGGCGTCGCCGAGGCCCTCGCTGCTACGATGGGGAAAGAAGTGCATCTCACCTACGTTGTCCTCCCGGCCGTGCTGGCCATGATCCAGGCCGGGCGGGTAAGAGCGCTGGGCGTCACCAGCCTGAAGCGTACTGCACTGCTTCCCGACGTGCCGTCGATCTCGGAAACGGTGCCCGGCTACCAGACGCACGGATGGTACAGTGTGGTGGCCCCCACCGGCACTCCGGAGGCGGTGCTGGCCAAAGCAAGCGCCGAAGTCGCCAAGGCGGTCAAGGAGCCGCAATTCGGCGAACAGCTCAAATCGCTGGGACTCGACCTCGTCGGGAGCTCGCGCGCGGAACTCGATGCATTCCGGCGCGACCAAAGGAAGCAGATCAGCGAAATAGTCAAAGCCTCCGGCGTGGATGTTAAATAGAGCAGCATCCATGTTCGGCAAGCGTGCGTTGAGCGAACGCATGATGGGCGGTTTGATCGCGGCGTTGGTGACATCAACCGGGATGACGGATACTTTCGCGCAGCCCTATCCGAACAAACCGATCCGCATGATCGTCGCGGTGCCGCCGGGCGGGCCGGCCGACACTCTGGCGCGATTGGTCAGCCCGAGGCTTGCCGAGGCGCTCGGGCAAAGCGTGGTCATCGACAACAGGCCGGGCGCCAACGGCAACATCGCGTACGAGATGGCGGCGCGCGCGGTTCCGGATGGATACACTTTCGTCCTGGTCGCCGCCGGGGTTGCCATCAATCCGAGTCTTTACCACGAAGTAAAATACGATTTACTCAGGGACTTCGCGCCGATCACGCAAGGCATTTCAGTGCCCAACATCCTCGTGGTTCATCCATCGGTTGCCGCGACTTCGGTCAAGGAACTGATCGCCCTGGCCAAGGAGCGCCCGGGACAACTTACGTTTGCTTCCGCGGGCAACGGTACCTCCGGCCATCTCGCACTGGAGCAGTTCAGGCTCATGTCCGGCATTCAGGTCATACACGTGCCGTACAAGGGCGGCGGGCCGGCGTTGAGCGAGGTGCTCGCCGGGCAGGTGCAAGCCCTGTTCAGCATCGCGCTGGCTGCCATTCCGCAGGTGAAAGCAGGCAAAGTGCGGGCGCTCGCGATCACCAGTGCCCGGCGCTCGGCATTGGCGCCGGAGCTGCCGACAGTGGCCGAGCTGGGTTTTCCGGGCTTCGAGGTCGTCGGCTGGTTCGGCTGGCTCGCGCCGGCCAAGACGCCGCAGGAGATCGTTAATCGGCTGAACAGCGATATCGTGCGCATCCTCAAGCTGCCGGAGATGAAGGAGCGGTTGCTGGGGCTGGGGGCCGACCCGGTCGGCAATTCCGCGCAGGCATTCGCGGCGTTCATCAGGAGCGAGCATGACAAGTGGGCACGGGTGATCCGGCAGGCCAATATTCGTGCCGAATAAGTAGCTCGCAGCATTTTCTTAGGAGACGTCAAGGCATGGCAAAAGCAAAAGGCATCAAGAAGGTTGGATACGTCGACGTCCGCAATCACGCGCACACGGACGGTTTGCAGCCGGTGGCGTGGCACGATTGCGCTGGCGGCGGCCAGGTCGTGGTCGAGCGCAATATCGCCTACGTCGGCAACATGCGCAATCCGCACGGCACTCTGATCATCGACGTCAAGGACCCGAAACATCCGAAACTGCTGGCGGAGCTTACGATGCCGGCCGGCACGCATTCGCACAAAGTGCGCGTGCACGGTGACATCATGGTCACCAACCGCGAAATCCTCGGCACGCATGCACTGCACGGCGAGACGCCGCCCGCCGGCTACTTTGGCGGTTTGAGCATCTACGACATTGCCAATCCTGCCAAACCGAAGCTGATCAGCCACTGGGACACGACCGACGGGCCCGGCGCTACCTATGCGCGCGGCGTGCACCGCTTCGATTTCGACGGCCGCTATGCTTATATTTCGCCGACCATGGACGGTTACGTCGGCAACATCATGATGATCCTCGATCTGAAGGATCCCGCGCGGCCGCAGGAGGTCGGGCGCTGGTGGATGCCGGGACAGTGGACTGCCGGCGGGGAAAAACCGACCTGGAAAGGCGATGCGCACAAGTGCCACCACCCGCTGCGCTTCGGCAACCGTTTGTACACGAGTTACTGGCAGGGTGGGCTGGTGATACTCGATATCGAGGACATGAGCAAACCCAGGTTCGTGTCGGGCCTCGACTGGAGCCCGCCGTTCCCGTGGCCGACGCACACCGCGCTGCGCATCCCGTTCCAGATCGACAACCGCGATTTCATGCTGGTGTCGGACGAGGACGTGTTCCGGATGGAAGGCTCGCCGCCGTATCCGGCTGCCTTCCTGTGGATGGTCGATATCACGGACGAGAAACATCCGCAGCCGATCTCGACTTTCCAGGTCGAGGACATGCCGCCCGAGCCGCAGCCGCGCATGACGGGTTGTCACCAGCCGTGCGAGAAAGTCACGGGCACCGAGATCCCGGTGGCGTGGTTCGCCCACGGGCTCAGGATCATCGATATCTCGCGGCCGCACGCGCTGAAAGAAGTGGCCTATTACCTGCCCGACGTTCCGCAAGGATCGGAGCGCGTGCAGAGCAACGACGTGACAGTCGACGAGCGCGGGCTCATTTATCTTCTCGACCGCGTGCGCGGTCTGCACATCCTCGAGAGGACCTAATGGCTTCCAGCGTTTTCGACCAGATACTGCTCAAGCACCTGTGGGGCACAGACGAGCTGCGCGCGATTTTCTGTGACGAGAACCGCGTCCAGAAGTGGTATGACTTCGAGGCGGCGCTTGCACTCGAGCAGGCCGAGCTTGGCATCATCCCGCGCGCCGCGGCGCAGGAAATCGCCGCGCAGGCCAAAGTCGCCAACGTCGACCTTGAGGCCATCGCCGCGGAAATCCGCCGCATCAAGCATCCGCTGGTGCCGGCCTTGCGCGCGCTGCAGAAGCAATGCAGGGGGGACCTCGGCGAGTATGTGCATTTCGGTCCGACCACGCAGGACGTGCTCGACACCGGCGTGGTGCTGCAGGTCAAGCAGGCGCACGCGATCTTCCTGCGCGATCTGCGCGACATCGGCCGCGAGGTCTATCGCCTGGCCGAAACCTACAGGGACACGCCGATGACCGGCCGCACCCACATCGTGCAGGCACTGCCGATCACATTCGGCCACAAGTGCGCGGTGTGGTTGTCGGAAATGGCGCGTCACTTCGAGCGCATGCAGCAGCTCGAGCCGCGCGTGTTTGTCGGCATCCTGGTCGGTGCGGTCGGCACCAAGGCATCCTACGGGCCGCAGGCAATCGAGCTCGACCGGCGCGTGATGAAACGGCTCGGACTTGGCGTTGCCGACATCAACTGGCAGCCGGCGCGCGACCGGCTTGCCGAATACGTGAGCGTGCTGGGCCTCGTCGGCGGCACGCTCGGCAAGATCGCGAACGAGATCATCAACCTCGAGCGCAACGAAATCGACGAGCTCGAGGAGCCGTTCAACGAAGGCAAGGTCGGCTCATCGACCATGCCGCACAAGCGCAATCCCTCGGTGTGCGAAAACATCGTGTCGGTGAGCCGCGCGATCCGCTACAGCGTGGGCTTCATGCAGGAAGCGATGTTCGTCGAGCACGAGCGCGACGGCGCGGCGTGGCGCATGGAATGGAAGGCGCTGCCGGAGGCGTGCCTGATGATGGGCGTGATGCTGGAGCAGACCAAATACGTGCTGGCGGGGCTCAAGGTCAACGTCGACAAAATGCGCAGCAACCTCGACCTGCTCGGCGGGTTCCTGATGTCGGAGCGCGTGATGTTCGCGCTCTCGGACAAGGTCGGCAAGCAGAGCGCGCACGAGCTGGTGTATGAAGCGTCGATGCACGGCATGGAGCACGGAATGACGTTCGAGAAGTCGCTGCTGGAGAACCGGCAGGTGCGCGAGGCGTTGAGCGAGAAAGAGCTGCACGCCGTGCTCGATCCAACGACGTATGTCGGGCTTGCGCCGCAGATCGTCGACGACGTGCTTGCGCAGGTCAAGGCGAGCGGCTGGCTGAATTGACAACACTCGTGAGTTCGCGAGAGCGGGAGATCGGAAGTGGGAATTCCAATTCGCGCCCTCACGCCCTCCCGATTTCACGGGAAACGATATGAACATCACGATACTCGACGATTACCACGACACGGTCAGAACGCTGGCGTGCTTCAGCAAGCTCGCCGGCCATAACGTCAAAATCTGGAACGATCACACCAAGGATGTCGATGTGCTCGCCGCGCGGCTCGCGGACACCGAAGCGCTGGTGCTGATCCGCGAGCGCACGCCGATCCGCGCGCCGCTGCTCGAGCGCCTCCACAAACTGAAGATCATCAGCCAGCGCAGCGTCTACCCGCATATCGACGTTGAGGCCTGCACGCGGCGCGGCGTGATCGTGTCGTCGAGCATGCACCCGGGGCAGCCGTCGCATGCGACCGCCGAGCTGACCTGGGGGCTCATCATCGCCGCGATGAGGCAAATTCCACAACAAATGGCAGCGCTCAAGGCAGGGAAGTGGCAGATCGGTGTCGGCACCGGTTTGCACGGCCGGACATTGGGTATTTTCGGCTACGGCAGGATCGGCAGCGTCGTCGCGGGTTATGGCAAGGCGTTCGGCATGAAAGTGCTGGTGTGGGCGCGCGAAGCATCCCTCGCCAGCGCCCGGGCGGACGGATACAGCGCCGCGCGCAGCAAGGAGGCTTTCTTCGAGGTATGCGATGTCATTTCCCTGCATATGCGCTTGGTCGACGCCACGCGCGGCATTGTGATTGCGGCCGATCTCGCACGCATGAAACCGACCGCGCTGATCGTCAACACCAGCCGCGCGCCGCTGATCGAACCGGGCGCGCTGGTGAATGCGCTGCGCGCCGGACGCCCCGGCATGGCAGCGGTCGACGTTTACGAGGAAGAGCCGCTACTCGACGCCCGCCATCCACTGCTCACGCTGGACAATGTGGTGTGCACGCCGCACCTCGGCTACGTGGAACGCGACGCTTACGAGTCCCAGTTCAGCGAAATCTTCGATCAGATACTCGCTTACCTCGCCGGCAAGCCGGTCAATGTCGTGAATCCCAAGGTACTGGAATCCGCGAAAACATAACGCCGTTTTGGCGGCGGACTTGGAGGAAATCATGCTTTTCATATCGCGACTCACCGCGATTGCGCTGTGTTGCACGATCGCCGGCCAAGCTTGGGCTCAGGCAGCGAAGGACGCGGCCTCGAACTATCCGGATAAATCGGTGCGCTGGGTGGTGCCGTTCACGCCCGGGGCTTCCAACGACATCATCGCGCGCCTGGTCGCAATCAAACTCGGTGAGGCGTGGGGCCAGCAGTTCATCATCGACAACCGCGGCGGCGCTGGCGGTCTGATCGGCGCCGACACTGTCGCCAAGGCTGCGCCCGACGGCTATAC
>PLYS01000571.1:0-9278 GCA_003153455.1 Betaproteobacteria bacterium
AGCGGCGACTACGCCGGCGTCGCGGTGCTGCCGTTCTATCTTGTTTATCGCGCCGTGGTGCGCGCGAAAATCAGCCTGATACGCGGCAGCCAGCGCGGCGCAGCAAGCGAGCAAGGTCAACGCGCGCTTCAGGCCTGTCGGCGCTATCTCGCGCTTGCCGTGTTGTATACCAATCCCCGGCGCGGCGCGGTCATTATCACGCATGGCCTGTCCGGCTCCGGCAAGACCACGCTCACGCAATCGACGCTCACCGCGCTCGGCGCCATACGCGCACGCTCGGATGTCGAACGCAAGCGGCTGCACGGCTTCGACGCACTCGCGCATACCGCCTCCACCGTCGGCACTGGCATCTACGCAACGAACTCGACGGCGCGAACCTACGAGCAACTGGCGCAACACGCCCGCAGTATCGCCGGCGCAGGCTACCCGGTCATCGTCGACGCCAGCTTCCTCAAGCACGCGCAGCGCGCCGCATTTCATGCCTTGGCGCAGGAACTTGGTGTGCCATTTGTGATCGCGAGCGTCACGGCCCCGCATGATGTGCTGCGCGCGCGCGTCGCGGCCCGCGCCGCGCAGGGCGGCGATGCTTCGGAAGCGACGCTGGCCGTGCTCGAAGCGCAGATCGCGGCCCGCGACGCATTAACCGCAGACGAGCTCGGCTGTGCAGTCACGGCTGAGCTCGGTTACGATGGCGCCGCGAGCACGCGCGCACTATGCGACGCGCTGGCGCAACGGCTGCAAAGGTAACCGGTTCCATGGTCAAACACGAACACGAAAGCACGGCAGCATTGAGACGCGCTGCGTTGTTTCGCGCGCTGGCGCCTGCGGCGCTGACGCGTCTCGCGCTGAAAGCGACCGCGCTCAGTCTGCCGCGTGGCAAACATCTGTACCGCAGCGGCGAGCGTTGCGCGGGGCTCTATACAGTGGTAAACGGACGCGTCATGCTCAGCATTGGCGCGCCGCGCGGCGCGAGCAAGGTGATCGAACTTATCGGCCCCGGCGGACACATCGGGCTCGCCGCAGTGGTGCTTGGCGTGCCGGAAACCGTGACCGCCGAAACGCTTGCCGACAGCACATTGTTGCTGATTCCGCGCGAGGCGCTGCTTGCCTGCGCCGCCGACAACTCCGAGTTCGCGCTGCAGCTGATCGCGGCGTTATCCCGCCAGGTGTGCGGATTGATCTCCGACATCGAGGCGTTTTCTCTGCGCTCCGGGCGCGAGCGCGTGGCGAACTATCTGCTGCAGATCGCCGCTGCGGACGGCGAGTGGGCGCGTCCGATCACGCTGCCCGCCAAAAAAAGCGTCATCGCGTCGCGCTTGAGCCTCACTCCGGAGTACTTCTCGCGCATGCTGCACGAGCTGATCGCAACCGGCACGATCGCGGTCGACGGACGGCGAATCACCGTTCTCGATCCGAACCGTTTGCGCGGAACCAGCCATTAGGCTTGCTTGAGGCCCGTTTTTTTGAGGATGGCCGGGCATCACGCCGATTACGGTGAGCGGAATCGGCGCCATGATGACGAGCGGTGTCAGATACGATTTGAACTGCGCGACCATCAGCGCCGCCTTGTTGCGGTCGACGCGCAGCACCACCTTCGGCGCATCCACCTCGACGCTGTCGTCGATATCGACGATGTCGGGCGTTGCGCCGAACACTTCGCGTATGCGCTGCGCGACCGCGATCTGGCCGGCGTAGTCGGGACCGTAGACTTCCGCGACGATCGGCGCCAGCACCGGCGGCCCGGGCGGCACCTCGACCACCTTGACGCGCGCGTTGAACTTGCGTCCGATCGCCTCGATGTGTGGCCGGGCGGCGAGCGCGATCTGGTGACTCTTGCGGTCGCGATGATGCTTGTCGACGAGATTGACCTGCACGTCGCTCTGCTCCGGCAACGCGCGCTGGTAGTACTGACGCACCAGGCCGTTGAAATTGATCGGCGCCGCGGTGCCGGCGTAAGTCTGGTAATCGGTGACTTCCGGAATGGTCGCGACATAGGCGCCGATTTCCTGCAGCACGCGCACCGTGTGCTCGAGCGCAGTTCCGGCCGGCATGTCGACCACGATCTGGAATTCGGATTTGTTGTCGAACGGCAGCATCTTCAGCACCACCAGTTCGAGCGCGGCGAGCGACACCGCGCCAAGAATCGCTGCAATGATGCCGGCAAGCAGCTTCAGGCGATTGGCGCGTCCGGCCTTGCGGTTCAGAAACGGCGTCAGCAGCCGGCGGAACAGCGCGAGCAGCCTGCCCTCCGCGATTTCACCGCCGTGCACCGGCGCGTGCTGCGCGAGCAGCCGCAGCGCGAGCCATGGCGTGACGATGAATGCGATCGCGAGCGAGATCAGCATGCCGATTGAAGCGTTGATCGGGATCGGGCTCATGTACGGCCCCATCAATCCGCTCACGAACGCCATCGGCAGCAGCGCCGCGATCCCGGTCAGTGTCGCAAGGATGGTTGGGCCGCCTACCTCGTCCACCGCGCGCGGTATCGACTCGGCCGCGGGCAGCGCATCGAGCCGGCGCCGGCGGTGGATGTTTTCGACCACCACGATCGCATCGTCGACCAGGATGCCGATCGAGAAGATCAGCGCGAACAGCGACACGCGGTTCAACGTAAAGCCCCACGCCCACGACGCGAATAAGGTCGCCGCGAGCGTGAGCAACACCGCGATGCCGACGATCAACGCCTCGCGCCAGCCGAGCGCCATGAACACCAGCGCCACCACCGACAGCGTCGCGAAGATCAGCTTCTGGATCAGTTTTTGCGCCTTGTCGTTGGCCGTTTCGCCGTAGTTACGCGTGAGCGACACGTTGACGCCTTCAGGAATCAGCGTCCCCTTGAGCTCACCGATACGCTGCAACACCTGCCCGGCAATATCGACTGCGTTCTCGCCCGGTTTCTTGGTGACAGCGATCGTCACCGCGGGAAACTCGCCGCGCGCTGCGGTGCCCTGCGCTGCCGCGCCGCCGCCGAACGTCACGTAGTGGCGCGGCTGCTCCGGGCCATCCACCACGGTCGCGATGTCGCCGAGATACACCGGCTGCTGTTGGTGCGTGCCGACGATCAGGCCGCGCATCTCGTCCGCCGCGCCGAAATACTGGCCGGCATCGACCGTGATCTCGCGGTTGTTCTGCGTCAGTTTGCCGGCAGGCAGCGCGCTGTTGGCAGCAAGCAGCGCGCGCCTGAGTTCCGGCACCGCGATGCGAAAGGCGTTAAGGCGCTCGGGATCGAGCAGCACGCGCACCATGCGGCTCGCGCCGCCGATGGTGGTCACGGTGCGCGCACCGCCGACGCGCTTGAGTTCGATCTCGGCCGCATTCGCGATCTGCTGCAGCTCAAAGCCGCCGCGCGCCGGATCCGCGGTCCACAACGTGAGCGCGACGATCGGCACGTCGTCGATACCCATCGGCTTGACGATGAAATCGCCGACGCCGAGTTCCGGCGGCACCCAGTCGCGGTTGGCGGAGAGCGTGTCGTACAGCCGCACCAGCGCCTGGATACGGTCCTGGCCGACTTTGTACTGGACAGTGAGGATCGCAAGCCCCGGCCGCGATACCGAGAACACGTGTTCAATGCCCGCGATCTGCGACACCACCTGCTCCGCCGGGGTCGCGACGAGGCTTTCGACATCGGCCGCGGATGCGCCCGGAAACGGGATGTAGACGCTGGCGACGGTAACGTTGATCTGCGGTTCTTCCTCGCGCGGAGTCACCGCCACCGCGAACAGGCCGAGCAGAAACGCGACCAGCGCAATCAGCGGCGTCAGCTGCGAGTGCAGAAAGAATTGCGTGATGCGGCCAGAAATACCCATTGTTTGTCGGTCGCCGCCAACCCGGCGGTCGACCATTTATTTTGCGGCGCCGGCCGCGCGTTGCGCCGCCTGTCCGGGCTCGAGCGCAATCTTGTCGCCGGGACTCAAACCGGCAAGCACCTCGACGCCGGCCTCGCCCGCGGCCCCGCCGAGCCGGATCTGTCGCAGCTTGACGGCGCCGCCGTCGCCCACCACGTAGACGGCGGTGAGCTCGCTGCGCCGTACCACCGCCGCCACCGGAATCGCGAGCTTTTGCGCGCGGCCAACGCTGAAATGCATGCGCGCGAACATGCCGGGATAGGCGCCGGCGACGCTCTGCGGCAGGTTGACGCGCACGCGCGTGGTGTGGGTCTCCGGATCGGCTGCCGGCAGAAACGTAACGCCGCCGCCTGCGACCGTTCTTGCGAGCGCCGGAAATTCGATGCGCACCGCACCGCTTTTCTTCACTTCACCAAGCTTGTCTTGTGGAATACTCGCCACCACGCGCATATCGCGCGGATCGAAGCCCGTCATCAGCGGCTTGCCGGGGGTCACCATTTCACCGAGTTCGACGTGGCGCTGCGCGACCACGCCGCTATATGGTGCGACCACCGTCGCGAAGCCTTTCACCGTCGCCGCCTGGCTGCCGAGCGCGACCGCCGCGTCGAGCTGTGCCTGCGCGGCGCGATAATCGGCAAACGCCTTGTCCAGCGCGGGCTGGCTCACGAACTTCTGGCTGAACAGCTGGCGCGTGCGCTCGTAACTGGATTGCGCGTTCTGCAGCGAAGCCTGCGCCTGCGCGATTTGCGCCCGGCTGCCGGCGTAGGCGTCGTTGACCTCGCGCTCGTCGATGCGCACGATCACCTCGCCCTGCTTTACGCTGTCGCCGACGTCGAAGTTGATCGCAACGATGCGGCCCGAGATCTGCGCCGCGACAGTAGACTGCTTCACCGCCTCGACCGCGCCGTCGAAGCTGGAGAGCTGGTCCACCTCGCGATAGGCGATGACTTCGGTCTTGAGATTCTGCGCCGCGTGCGCTTCCAGCACGGCGCACAGGACGACTGCGATCAGGGCCTGCAATTTCACTTCAGTTATCCAATTTTGGAAGCGCTCATATGACAGTCGGCATGCCGTATCCGTAGAATACGACTCATGATCCACTGGCTGCGCCCCGATGAGCCGTTTCCGCCAGTGACCGCCGCGCTCGCGGATCCCAACGGTCTGCTCGCGGTGGGAGGCGAGCTGTCGGCGGTGCGCCTGATCGACGCCTATCGGCACGGCATCTTTCCGTGGTTCAGCCCGGGACAGCCGGTACTGTGGTGGAGCCCCGACCCGCGCATGGTGCTCATGCCGCATGAGCTGAAAGTATCGCACTCGCTCAGGAAAGCGCTGCGCAAACGCGACTACGAAGTGCGCGCCGATACCTGCTTTCGCGCCGTTATGGAGGCGTGCGCCGAACCACGTCCGGAGCAGGGTGGCACCTGGATCAGCGCCGGGATGATCGCCGCCTATTGCGCACTGCACGAGCAGGGCCTCGCGCACTCGATCGAGACCTGGATCGACGGCGAGCTCGCGGGCGGGCTCTACGGCGTCGCGCTCGGAAGAATGTTCTATGGCGAATCGATGTTCACGCACGCTGCCGACGCGTCGAAAATCGCGTTCGTGCATCTGGTGCGCCAAATCGAGCACTGGCATTTCGGCATGATCGACTGTCAGTTGCATACCCGGCACCTGGCGTCGCTCGGCGCGCGGGAAATTCCGCGCGCAGACTTTATGCGAAAACTTCAGGAGTTGGTAGACTATCCGGGTGTCACTGGCCACTGGGAACTAGACGATGACCTTGCTCAATGATTTTCCGTTGTCGGTACTGCAGTTCTATGCGACAGCACCGTATGCGTGCAGCTATCTGCCGGACCGGCTGGCGCGCTCGCAGGTCGCGACCCCCAGCCATCTGATCGACGCCCCGGTCTACAGCGAACTGGTCAGGGCCGGCTTCCGCCGCAGCGGCGCGTTCACCTACCGTCCCTACTGCGACCACTGCCGCGCCTGCGTGCCCGTGCGCATCTCCACCGAGGAGTTCCGGGCGAACCGCACCCAACGCCGCATCGGGAAAAAGCACGCCGGTCTCGAGGCCGAGGTGCTCGACCTCAAATACAGCCCGGAGCACTACGCGCTGTATCTGCGCTATCAGTCGATGCGGCATGCGGGCGGCGGCATGGACCAGGACAGCCGCGAGCAATACCGCCATTTTCTGCTGCGGAGCAACGTCGAGTCGCGATTGGTCGAGTTTCGCGAGCACGGCGTGCTGCGCATGGTCAGCATTCTCGACGAGCTGCAGGACGGAATGTCGTCGGTCTATACTTTCTTCAATCCGGAAATCAAGGCGGCGAGCTTCGGCACCTACAACATCCTGTGGCAGATCGACAGGTGCCGGAAAAGCGACCTGCCGTTCCTGTATCTCGGCTACTGGATTGCGCAGAGCCGCAAGATGGCCTACAAAATCAACTTCCAGCCGCTACAGGGACTGATCGACGGCCGCTGGCAGCCGCTAGGAGTTTGTCGGACTTAGCCCCGACAAACTCCTAATGCAAAACCGGCGCCAGTAGAATTGCAGAAGCGGATAACCGATATGCGAATTTACCCGCGCTTTTCCCCAAATTCAACCGCGTCGAGTGAGTCTATTATCAATGGTCAGCCGGTTTTGCTTTTAGCAGCCTGTACGGACTGTTAAGTCCGCCCAGGCTGCTAAAGGGATAGTCGCGCCGCGGGCTCAGGCCGGGGGCGTGTCAGCACCGGAGGGACGCGTCCAGCGCTGCGCGAGAGCAAAACCGACCGCAAGCAGCGTCGGGCCGATGAAGATGCCGACGAAGCCGAATGCGATTACGCCGCCGAACACGCCGAGAAACACCAGCACGAACGGCAGGCTGCTGCCGCGGCTGATCAGGAACGGCTTGACGATGTTATCGATGCCGCTGATCGCGAAAAAGCCGTAGACCGCCATGAACACCGCCCAGCCGATCTGGTCCTGATAGGCGAGCCACGCGGTCGCACCACCCCAGATCAGCGGCGGGCCGATCGGCAGCAACGACAGGAAGAAAGTCGCGAAACCGAGCAGCCACGCGGCCGGCACGCCCGCGATCAAAAAACCGATTGCCGCCACCACCCCTTGCGCGAGCGCGGTGCCGAGCAACCCGTAGACCACGCTCTTGATGGTTCCGCCAACCGTCTGGAACAGCTCCGGCATCAGATGGCCGGCGACCCGCTTGGTTGCCGAGCGCAATGAGGCGACCAGCGCCTCGCCGTCGCGATAGAAAAAATAGCCAATGAAGGCGGCAAGAGTCATCTGCAACACACCGTCGCCGAGAATCAACCCGAACTTCAGCAGTCCCTGCTGCGCCGGCTGCGCGAGCTTTTCCAGGGCTGCGTTGAATTTGGTCTGGCTTGCAGCAAGCTCACGCCACCCGTCGTCGAGATACCCGCCGATCAGAGGGATGCCGCTGATCCAGTCCGGCGGGCCGGGAAGTCCTGCGGCGAGAAACTCCTGCAGACTGCCCACTGCCGGCGTCACCGAGTCGGCGATGGTCAGCGCGAGCAACGCGAGCGGCAGCACGATGACCAGTATCAGGAACAGCGTCATGATCAGTGCCGCGAGCCAGCGCCGCCCGTGCACCCACTGCTCGACGCGCTTGTAGATCGGCCACGTCGAAAAACACACGATCGCAGCCGACAGCAGGGCCGTCACGAACGGCTGCAACACCAGCATGCAACCGACGACCAGCACCGCGATCGCGGCGAGCTGCGCAAGTTGCTCGACTCGTCTTTCCACAGGCCTGTGCTCTCGATCAGTCCGGCTACCGGGTATTCCGGAAATATGGAGGCGTTCTATCACGCGCGCCACGCCGGGTCAAACCGAACGTGGTTCGTGGTTCGTGGTACGTTGTAAGTGGATCGTGGATCGTGTGTCGTTTCCCATCGTCATTGCAACGCCTGCAGGGCCGCGGCAATCTCGTTGTAGAAAAAGCTGGCAGTCGCCAGCCACGTACCACGAGCCACGTACCNNCACGAGCCACGATTCACGAGCCACGATTCACGAAGCGTACGCGCCGGCGCGGAGTAAAATAATGCCATGCGGATCGGCGTGCCGAAGGAAATCAAGAACCACGAGTACCGGGTCGGAGTCACCCCGGCGGGGGCGCACGTGCTCGCCACCGCCGGCCACGAAGTGCGGATTGAGGCGCGGGCCGGAGCCGCCGTGGGCTTCGACGATGCCGCTTACCGCGCTGCCGGCGCACAGATTGCCGCCACCGCGGCGGAAGCCTACGCGAGCGATCTCATAATCAAGGTGAAAGAGCTGCAGCCGGAAGAATTTGCACTCACCCATTCCAACCAGATCCTGTTCTGCTACCAGCATTTCGCGCCCGCCCCGGCGCTGCTGGCAGCGATGCTCGAGCGCAACGTGAGCTGTATTGCCTACGAGACGGTGACCGCGGCCGACGGCAGCCTGCCGCTGCTGGTGCCGATGTCGGAAATCGCGGGCCGGCTCGCGACCCAGGTCGGCGCCTGGGCGCTGCAGATGGCGAACGGCGGCTGCGGCATCCTGCTCTCGGGAGTGCCGGGGGTCGCGCCCGGCAAAGTGGTGATCATCGGCGGCGGCACCGTCGGCGAGAATGCCGCGAAAATTGCGATCGGCATGGGCGCCGACGTCACGTTGCTCGATCGCAGCGCCGAGCGGCTGCGCCGGCTCGAAAGCTTGTTTGGCGCGCGGCTCAAGACCTGCATCGCAAATCCGCACCTCATCGAGACTCTGGTCCGCGACGCCGATCTTGTGATCGGCGCGGTACTGCTGCCGGGAAAACTTTCACCCAAGCTTATACACCGCGCCGATGTGGAGCATATGCGGCCCGGGTCGGTCATCGTGGATGTCGGCATCGACCAGGGCGGCATCGCCGAAACGTCGCGCCCGACTTCGCACTCGAATCCGCTTTACGTCGAGTCGGGCGTCGTGCATTACTGCGTCCCGAACATGCCCTCGGCCGCAGCGCGCACCGCGACGCTGGCACTCACGCAGGCAACGCTGCCCTATGCAGTCGATCTCGCCGCGCACGGCTTGCGCGCGGCGCTTGCCGCCGACGCAGGCTTGCGCGGCGGACTGCAGGTGCACGCCGGCCACGTTACCCATCGCGACCTCGCGGACGACGTCGGCCGGCGTTTTGTGCCCGCCGCGGAGGCGCTCGCGTGACCAGGCCGCCGGCCGTCGCGGTGATCGCGGAGGAGCTTTGCATCGGCTGCACACTGTGCATCCAGGCATGCCCGGTCGATGCGATCGTCGGCGCCGCCCGGCTGATGCACACCGTGATCGCGCGCGACTGCATCGGCTGCGAGCTGTGTGTGCCGCCATGCCCGGTCGACTGCATCAGCATGGTGGAAACCGGCGCGCAACCGACGCGTGCCGAACGCCGGCTTGTCGCCGAGGGCGCACGGCAGCGATTC
>PLYS01000571.1:9392-13462 GCA_003153455.1 Betaproteobacteria bacterium
CGCTCGCCGTTCGAATTGCTGGTGTCAGTCGTGCTTTCGGCGCAAGCCACCGACAAAAGCGTCAATCTCGCCACCCGCGAGCTGTTCAAAGCCGCACGCACGCCGCAGGCGATCCTCGCGCTCGGCGTCGCCGGGCTCGAGCGCTACATCAAAAGCATCGGGCTTTACCGCACCAAGGCGAAAAACATCATCGCGACATGCCAGTTGCTGCTCGAACGCCATGGCGGCGAGGTGCCGCGGACGCGCGAGGCGCTCGAACAACTGCCGGGGGTCGGCCGCAAAACCGCCAACGTCATACTCAACGTCGCGTTCGGGCAGCCGACGATTGCGGTCGACACCCACATCTTCCGCGTCGCCAACCGCATCGGTCTCGCGCCCGGCAAGGACGTGCTCGCGGTCGAGCAGAAGCTGCTCAAATTCGTTCCCGGCGAGTTTAAACGGCACGCGCACCACTGGCTGATCCTGCACGGACGCTACGTGTGCAAGGCGCGCAAGCCGGATTGCCCGGCGTGTTTGATCAACGATTTGTGCGAATACAAGAAGAAAATAAAAGCGTGATCGGTTTGAGCTTTGGTTTCTCTCCCCCGCTCGTCATTCTGGCGCGTGAAGGCCTGCCTCGGCAGGTTCTAAGCCGGGTCCGGCATCCAGTAATAAATTAATTCCGCTGGATTCCTGCTTTCGCAGGAATGACGACATTTTTCCAAATAGACTTATTCAGAGGTTCGCTAACAGGATCAGATCCGGCCGAAATTCCCGGGCGGCTGCGATTGCCCTTCGTCCCAGGTTTTCGGTCCGGACCGCGTNNCTTTTTCATTGGTCAAGCCCTATCTGGCTACCCGAAACATCAAGAGCGCTGATACACCCCCTTCGCGACGGTTAGAAATGTTAAGGGCCCTCTGTGCATGATTACGATGTGATAGTCTGTAACCATGCCATTCGCGGGAATGGCGCCCGGGTATCGCGAAACGATGCCATTCGGGTGAAAAGGAGAGCGTCTTGTTAAGGCTGTTCATTCTGTCTTTTGCGGTATCGACAGCAATGGGGTACCTCATCCTGCGCTGGTGGCATCTCCACGCCCGCTTCACGGGTGATGTTGCTTCACGGGGTTCCCACAAGGTGCATGTAACGACGGTATCCCGCATCGGCGGCGTGTCGATTTTCGGCGGCTGGCTGGCTGGGCTTGTTGCGAGCATCTATTACAAGAACGTGCCCATTCAGACCATGCTGGTCTGGGTCATTTGCATGTCGCCGGTTTTCCTCGCCGGCCTTGCCGAGGATGTCACCAAGCGCATTTCCCCAAAAATACGCCTGCTGTTTTCCTTCGGTACGGCCGCACTTGGCTTCTTTCTGTTGGATGCCGCCGTGCGTCGTGTCGATGTGTTCGGAATAGACCCCCTGCTTGCCAGCCCGGTCGTTTCATTCCTGTTTACCCTGGTTGCAGTAGGTGGTGTGGCCCACGCCATGAATATCATCGACGGGCTCAACGGTCTGGCCCTGAGTGTTTGTCTGATGGCATTCCTCGCGCTGGGCTATGTGGCTTTCAATGTCAATGACCCTGAAATCCTGCTCATGTCCGGACTGGGCATCGGGGCATTGCTGGGTCTGCTTATATGGAATTTTCCGGGCGGCCGGATTTATTGCGGAGACGGCGGGGCGTATTTTCTCGGTGGTTACGTTGCCATACTCTCGGCCTTGCTGGTGAAACGCAACCCGCAGGTGTCGGCATGGTTTCCGTTGCTGCTGGTCTTATATCCCGTATGGGAAACGCTTTTTTCAGCCTATCGCAGACGAGTACTGAGGGGGATGCCCGCCTCCGCCCCGGACAGATTGCACCTGCATACCCTGATCTACAGGCGCGTGAAACACGGTATCGATGGGAACTCTCGTTCGCGCCGCAACTCAGATGCTTCAGTCTTCATGGTAATGCTTGTGGTAGGCAACGCAATCCCCGCCGTATTGTGGTGGCAGGACACATCTTATCTGGTCGTTTCGGCGTTGGTATTTATGGGATTGTATCTCACGATTTACCGACGGCTGGTGAGGTTTGGTTCTCGCGGGAAAAAGACGCCAGCGGCAACAATTGAATGTTAGCGAACCAAAGGATCTGTTCGTGGCGGGCAGATCCATTTTTTACAATTCAGCGTTCATGGCTTGAACGCATTATTTTGGGCAAGGTCAACTATTGCGTCAATGCGCTGATCGAGGCGGGCTGGATCAGGGCGCGCAATTTCTGCAACAGCCGGAACAAGCTTGCGTATGCCTACCTGCTTACGCCCAAGGGCATCGAACAGAAAGCCGTCATCGCCATGCATTTCCTGCGCCGCAAGGTCGTTGATTACGAAGTCCTCAAGAATGAGATCGCGCAGTTGCGGCGCGAAGTCGACGAATCGCCGGAGCACAAGCCGCAATGAACCGCTGGTACGCCGCGCTCTGCAAACCGCGTCAGGAAATGGTGGCCGAGGCCAACCTGGCCAATCAGGGTTTTACAGTGTACCTGCCCCGGCTCAAAAACAGGCATCGCCGTGCCGGCCGCTGGGTTGACAGGGTAGAGCCGCTTTTCCCGCGGTATCTGTTCGTGGCTGCCGGCCTCGAGTCGCAAAGCCTTGCTCCGATCAGATCGACCAGGGGCGTGAGCGGTCTGGTGCGCTTTGGCGGCCAGCCGGCGACGGTTGCGGACAGCTTGATCGAAGCGCTACGCAAACGCGAGGATCCCGCGACCGGCCTGCATGGCTGCACGCGGCCGCTGTTCGCGCCGGGCGCCCACATCAAGCTCCTGCAGGGACCGCTCGCCGGACTGGAAGGGGTGTTCGCCGCGGAGACGGGCGACCAGCGGGTGGTCATTTTAATGGAGCTGCTTGGAAGGCTGAACAGGCTTGAAGTTAGCCGCGACTGGGTTGCGGCGGTTAAATAATAAAAACAGTATAAACAGTAACTTATGCGAAACATGGCAGTGTTTTGCAGGGCGGTAGCGTGCCCGGCCACGAATCACGTTGTTCGTTGTTCGTTGTTCGTTGTTCGTTGTTCGACCCACGACCCACGTACCACGATCCACGAACCATGGGTGGCCGGTTACCGCGATCCAGCTCGAGCATCTGACCAGGGATCAGCGTCGCCTGCTCGCCCAGTTTGCCTATACTCTTCAACCACGAATCGCCATTGCGCCCGAGCCGCTTCGTGACTAGGAGAATACGATGAGCCGGATGCACAAACCTCCTCACCCGGGTGCGATACTGAAAGCGGACGTGCTACCGGAGCTTGGGCTATCCGTGACCGAAGCCGCGCGCCAGCTCGGCATGTCGCGGGTCCAGTTCTCGCGCATCATCAACGGCAAGGCCGCTTTGACGCCGGAGTTGGCGCTGCGCTCGGAAGTTTGGCTTGCAGGTCCGACAGCGGAGACGTGGCTCGGCATGCAAATAGACTTCGACCTTTGGCACGCCAGCCGCAAGCCACGCCCGAGAATTCCTCGGGCGGCTGCCTGAGTTTTGGAACCAGTCACGCAATAGCACTGTGAATCCTGCTTCACCCAGCCACTACCCACGAACCACGACCCACGAGCCACGTGATTCGAGCCCGTGATTCGAGCGACGTACCACGAACCACGATCCACGATATATAACCATGTGCGGCATCGCTGGCATCTTTGCTTATCGTGACTCCGCGCCGCCGGTAGACCGCGCCGAGTTGCTTCGCATCCGCGAAGCGATGATCAAACGCGGTCCCGACGGTGCAGGACTCTGGGTTTCGGACGATGGAAGGATCGGTCTTGCTCATCGCCGTCTCACGATTATCGATCTCACCGATGGTGGCGCTCAGCCGATGGCAACGGCCGACGGCCGCTTGCGCATTACGTTCAACGGCGAGATCTACAACTACCGGGAACTGCGTTCCGAACTTGAAGGAAAGGGCTACCGCTTCCACACCCAAAGTGACACTGAAGTGTTGCTGCACCTATACGCTGACCGCGGGCCGGAGATGGTCCACGCGTTGCGTGGCATGTATGCATTCGGGATCTGGGACACGCGTGAAAAGAGCCTGTTCCTTGCGCGCGACCCCTTCGGCATCAAGCCGCT
>PLYS01000566.1 GCA_003153455.1 Betaproteobacteria bacterium
GAGGAATTTGGGTGGCCGCCGGGGGTCGTCGCTGAGCAAAAAAACGCAAATCTGGTCAAATTTCAGCACACGCCAACAGGCCAGGTGCATCTGGATCATCGATGCAGTTTAACGCATGACTATTCCTTAGCGGCATATTCAATCCCGGTGACATCCGAAGCTTTGCGACAGGGCAAATCGGAGTCATGTCTTGCGCAAACAAAACAAAGGGGTCAAAAACAAGGGGATTACCGCCGCAGTACGCGGCGGCTCGGCCGAGCTCAGCGCCCGGCCGCCTTGGCGGCGAGGCTGCGGCGACGCGCGAGTTCTGCGTCCAGGGCTTCGCAACCGGCGAGAAAGTCGCTTGCCAGCGCAGCCGCGTCCGCCGCGCATTTTTCCAGTTGCCCGAGGCGCGCGGCCTCCTCGATCCTAGCGCACCGCGCGGCCAGCCGGCCCGCGCCGAGCTGCCCGCTGCTGGACTTCATGCTATGCGCGGCGCGCCGGCTCGCCTCGGCGTTGCCTGCGCGAATGGCGGACTCCATCTCGCGCACCAGATCGGCGCCGCGGCTGCGGTACAAGTCCACAATGCGCGCGAGAAGGTCCGGGTCGCCCGGCTTCTGCAACGAGACGATCAAGTCGATCGCATCGGCGTTGATCACGTCGGGGGCGGGTTCCGCAGCGACGGGCAGCGAAGGCTGCTGCGCCGCGCTCTCGGCCTCCCGTTCGGCCGGAATCCAGCGGCTGACGCTCGCATACAGGTCGCTGCGCCGGAAAGGCTTTGGCAGGTAATCATCCATGCCCGCCTCGATGCAGCGCTCGCGGGCTCCGGATATGGCGTTTGCGGTCAGCGCGATGATCGGGGTGCGCGGCGCGGACCCCGCGGCGCGTTCACGCTCTCGAATTTGTCGCGTCGCCTCATAGCCGTCGAGGATGGGCATCTGACAATCCATGAGGATCAGATCGGGGCGGTCGGAAGCGAACGCGGCCAGCGCTTGCTCGCCGTTCTCGGTGCTCGCGACCGCAAGCCCGAACGACTTCAGCATGCCGGCGGCGACTTCCAGATTGACCAGGTTGTCCTCGACCAGCAGCACGCGGCCACGCAAGCGCCAATTGCCGGGCGCCGGCGAGGCGGCGGCATGGACCTGCGCGATGCCGCTGGCCGGTTCGAACAGCAGAGTGAACCAGAAGGTCGACCCGCCGTCCGGCTCGCTCTCCACGCCCATCTCACCGCCGTGCAGCTCCACCAACTGCTTCGAGATGGTCAACCCGAGCCCCGTGCCGCCGTACTTGCGGGTGGTCGACCCGTCCGCCTGCGCAAAAGCGGCGAACACCCTGGACTTCTGTTCGGGGTCCAGGCCGATGCCGGTATCGCTGACCGCAAATCGAACCCGCAGAGCGCTCGGCGAATCGGCGGGCCGCCGCTCGCCGAGCCGCGCCGTAATCGCGATCCCGCCGCGCTCGGTGAACTTGATGGCGTTGCCCACCAGGTTGTTGAGCACCTGGCAAAACCGCACCGGATCGCCGTGCAACAGGGCCGGCACGGCCGCGTCGACATTGACGCTCACCGCCAGGCCCTTGCGCCGCACGCGCTCACCCAGCAGCTCGACCACACCGTCGATCTTGTCGCGCAGGTTGAAATCGACGCGTTCCAACTCGAACTTGCCAGCCTCGATCTTGGAAAAATCCAGGATGTCGTTGATGATCGCCAGCAGCGCCTCTCCCGAGCGCTGCACGATCTGCAACTGCCGCCTCGGCTCCGCGGCCAACGCGGAGTCGAGGACCAGCTCGGTCATGCCCAGGATGCCGTTGATCGGCGTGCGGATCTCGTGGCTCATGTTGGCGAGAAACTGCGATTTCGCACGGTTGGCCGCTTCCGCCGCCTGCTTGGCCCGTTCGCGCTCTTCGGCGATCGCGACGATCTCGAAACGCAACCGGATCGATTCGGCATTGTTGCGGCCGATGCGGCGGGCCGAGAACAGGGCGATCGGCAGGTAGACGGACATGACGACGCCGAGCAACGTATATTCATGGCCGCCATGCCAGTACATGGCCAGCGCGGACGGCACGATGAGCGGCACGGTCAGGGCGGCATAGGCCGCAACCCAGGGGAACAGGGAGAACAGGCCGACAGCCGAGATCCCTATATTGAAAACCAGGAAGATCACGTTGTACGAGTACGACTGCACCGGCAGGGCAGGGGTGCCGAGCACGCCCCAGCTGGCACCGGCGCAAAACGTGCCGAACACGAAATAGCGCGCCCAGCGGCGCGCCGCTTCGGGCGGCGGCGCGGCGCGCCGGTAGGCGAGGACCAACGCGTAGCGGCCGGCTGTGCAGAGGTTGGAAACGGCGTACCAGATGAACAGCGGGACGTGCGACGCGAGCGGGTAAAACACCGTCAGGATGATCGTGGACGCAGCGACCGACATCAGCAATGCGGCCGGCGCCATGCGATAGAGCATGGCCGCCTGCTCGGCGACGACGCGCAGATCGACATTTGACGTTGCTGAAGCCGCAGCCATCCCGAATTCCTTTCGTGCGGACGCCCCGCGACTCCGCCCTCGTTACAATCAAGGCATATCAGATTGTCGGCATTCTATAGCAGTCGTTAAGCCGGCAGGGGGCCCCGGGGCGTCCTGGCGCCAGAATATCATGCGGATTCGCCCAAGGCACGCCGAGGCGAGGGTTCGCGCGTATTCGACCGAGCCGCTGCCCTCGATTAGCGTACGTCAATACAAGACCGTCTTCGCTTAGGCCCACCGCAGTCCGCAACGCCGCCCGTTACTTCTTCAACTTAGCAAACGCCAGCGCCATCGCGCCGCTGGGCTGCGGCCCGCTCGCAGCAGCGCGCCTGGGTTCGGGCGGACGCCGGTCGCGCGGGTTACGCGCTGCGCCCGCATTTGCGCCCACCCTCTCGCCACCCGAGCGCGACGAGGCGCCCGGCGCATCATCGAGGCGCATGGTGAGCGCGATGCGCTGGCGCTTCACGTCGACTTCCAGCACCTTGACCTTGACGATCTGGCCGGGCTTGACGACTTCGTGCGGGTCCTTGACGAACTTGTTCGCCAGCGCGGACACGTGCACGAGACCGTCCTGGTGCACGCCGATGTCGACGAAGGCGCCGAAGGCAGCGACGTTGGTCACCACGCCTTCGAGAATCATGTCGGGCCGCAGGTCGGAAAGAGACTCGATGCCGTCCTGGAACGTCGCCGTTTTGAATTCGGGGCGCGGATCGCGGCCGGGCTTTTCCAGCTCAGTCAGGATGTCGCGCACCGTCGGCACGCCGAATTTGCCATCGGTGAATTCGGCTGCTGACAGCCCCTTCAACGCCGCCGGCTGGCCCATCACTTCGGCAATGCCTTTGCCGATGCGCGCCAGGATGCGTTCGACCACCGGATAGGCTTCGGGGTGCACCGAGGAACGATCAAGCGGATTCTCGCCGTTGTTGATGCGCAGAAACCCCGCGGCCTGCTCGAAAGTCTTGTCGCCGAGGCGCGGAACCTTGCGGATTGTTTTGCGATTCGGGAAAGAGCCGTTGGCATCGCGGTACTCGACGATGTTCTTCGCCAGTACGCTGTTCAGGCCCGACACCCGTGCGAGCAGCGGCGCTGAAGCCGTGTTGACGTCCACGCCCACCGCGTTGACGCAGTCCTCGACGGTCGCATCGAGTGAGCGCACCAATGCGCGCTGATTCACGTCGTGCTGGTATTGGCCGACGCCGATAGCCTTGGGATCGATCTTCACCAGCTCGGCCAGCGGGTCCTGCAGGCGCCGGGCGATGGACACGGCACCGCGCAGGCTGACGTCCAGCTCGGGAAACTCGGCGGCGGCGAATGCCGACGCCGAATAGACCGAGGCGCCGGCTTCGCTGACCACGATCTTGGTCAGCTTCTGTTCCGGCTTCTTTGTCGCGACCAGCTTGATCAGCTCNNGCACCACCATGCGTGCCAGCGTCGCCAGCGATCCCTGCCAGTCATTGCGCGGCTGGTGCGGGTAGATGGTGGCCGTCTCCAGCAGCTTGCCGGTGGCATCGACGACCGCCACCTTGCAACCGGTGCGGATGCCGGGGTCGATGCCGAGCACGGCCTTGGGGCCCGCGGGCGCCGCGAGCAGCAGCTCGTGCAGGTTGCGGCCGAAGATCTTGATCGCCTCGACTTCCGCCGCTTCGCGCAACTGCGCGAGCAGCTCGCTGCTGATATGCAGCGACGCCTTGACGCGCCAGGTCCAGCGACAGACGTCGGCGAGCCACTTGTCGGCGGGACGACCACGGTCTTCGATGCCGAAATGCGCGGCGATCATCTCTTCGCACGGATGCGGCGCAGCGGCTTCGAGTTCCCCGCCCAGGCCCAGGTTGAGCGTCAGCACGCCCAGGTTGCGGCCGCGGAACAGCGCGAGTGCGCGATGCGAGGGTATGGTGCGGATGGCTTCGGCATAAGCGTAGTAGTCGCGGAATTTTTCTTCCTCCGCGGTTTCCTTGCCTTCCATCACGGTGGACGTGACGATGCCCTGCCCCCACATGCACGCACGCAGCCTGGCCAATAACTCCGCCGTCTCGGCAAAGCGCTCGGAAAGAATGTCGCGCGCGCCGTCGAGCGCGGCTTTCGCATCGGGAACGCCGTTAGCGGCGGCAGGTTTGCCGTTCACGTACTTCGCCGCTTCCTGCTGCGGGTCGAGCATGGGATCGGCGAACAGCGCATCGGCCAGCGGCTCGAGCCCGGCCTCGCGCGCAATCTGCGCACGCGTGCGGCGCTTGGGCTTGTAGGGCAGGTAAAGATCTTCCAGCGTCTGCTTGGTCGCTGCCGCCGCGATGACGGCGCGCAACTCGCCGGTGAGCTTGCCCTGCTCCTCAATCGAGGCGAGGATCGCCGCGCGCCGCTCTTCCAGTTCGCGCAGATAGAGCAGGCGTTCTTCCAGATTGCGCAGGTGCGTATCGTCCAGATTGCCGGTGGCTTCCTTGCGGTAGCGCGCGATGAAGGGCACGGTCGAACCTTCGTCGAGCAGCGCAACGGCAGCGGCGACCTGATGGGGCCCGACGCCGAGTTCCCCGGCGATGAGTTGAACGATCTTGAGTTGCGCGGTTTCTGAAACGGTATGGGGCATAGTGGAGACGATGTGTGAATGCAGCGGTAGTTTCCGAGCGGTGCATTTTGCCACAGGTTGCTCAGCGGTTCCGAGTACAATGCGGTCTCGCAATTGAACAACGACGTGAGACTATGAAAAAACCCGACATGGATAAACTCAAGGGCCTGAAACTCAGCGGTGCGATGAAGCAGGCCGTCACGCAGGGACGCTTCGGCAAAGACGCCGCTGTTGCCTTGGACCGGCGCGAGCAGCGCAAGCTCGATCAGGCGCAGGGTCTTGTCCCCTTCGCGGTCAAGCTCGACTTCGATCTCGTTAAGCAGATCCACGCCCTGGCGCAGGAACGTAATACCGGAGTCAACGAAGTGGTGGCCAATCTGCTGAAAAAAGGCCTGGCGGGCTGAGCGCGCCGCACGCGCCCTTCCCCGCACAGAATTCATGGCGCTCAAAGCCACGATCTTTAAGGCCGAGCTGCAGATCGCCGACATGGGCCGCAACTACTACCATGACCATGCGCTCACCCTCGCCCGACATCCCTCGGAAACCAACGAGCGCATGATGGTACGGCTGCTCGCCTTCGCGCTGAACGCCAGCGAGACCTTGGCGTTCGGCAGGGGGCTCAGCACCGATGACGAGCCCGATCTCTGGCAAAAAGACCTGACGGGCGCCATCGACCTCTGGATCGACGTGGGACTGCCCGACGAAAAATCCATACGCAAAGCCTGCGGTCGCGCCGCGCAGGTTCGCATTTACAGCTACGGCGGCCGCAGCGCCGAACTCTGGTGGAACCAGGTCCGCGAAAAACTGGATCGTACCAGCAACTTGACGGTCATCAATGTGCCGGCGGCATCCAGTCAGGCGATGGCCACGCTCGCACAGCGCAATATGCGGTTGCAATGCACGATCCAGGACGGACACGTTTGGCTCAGCGACGGGCACGACACAGCCGAGGTCGACCCGGTGACGGTCAAAGCGTCGACTGATTCCTGGAGCTGACGCCGAGGCAGGACACTTCTGATATGAAAGCGACAATATTGCACGGCGGCGGCGATTTGCGTTACGAGTCCGTTCCCGATCCGGCGCCGGGGCCGAACGAGGTCGTGGTCAAGGTTCACGCATGTTCGATCTGCGGGTCGGATCTTCACGCTTTCCACGGCAAGCACCCGCGTCTCACGTTCCCGCGGATACTCGGTCATGAGTTCGCCGGTGAAGTCGTGGCGCTCGGCAAAAGCATCAGGACTTCCTACGTCGGGCAGCGGGTGTGCTGTGACATCGATTTTTCTTGCGGGGTATGCGGTCCCTGCCGCGCAGGCCGGTCCAACATCTGCGAGCGGCTCAGGACGATGGGGTTCGATAAGGACGGCGCCTACGCCGAGTATGCGGCGGTGCCCGACTTCAATCTTTATCCGCTGCCTGACAATGTGAGCTTCGATCAGGCATCTACAGTGCAGGTGTTGGGGATCAGCTACCACGCTGTCGCACATCGCGTGAAGCCGCAAGCCGGGGAAACAATTGCCGTAATTGGTGCCGGCCCCGTTGGTCTGGGTGCTGCAATGATCGCCCAATCGATGGGCGCTGCAGTCACTGTTCTCGATATCCTCGACTATCGGCTGGCGATGGCGAAAACACTGGGTATCGCCGCCACCGTCAACGCGAAGCATGCCGGTCTGCGCGAACGCGCCCTGGAATTCACCGCGGGGCAAGGTTTCGACAAGATCGTCGAGTGCGTTGGCGGCTTTCAGGAACGGACCGTGGCCGACGCAATCAGCATGATCAGGCGCGGCGGGCAAATCACCGTGGTCGGGACGTTTCCCGAAAACAAGGCGACCATTCCGATCGCGTTTCTGAAAGACCGCGAGATCGATATCAATTTTTCGCGCGGAAATTTCCAGGCCTTCGCGCCGTGCCTCGACCTGATTGCGAGCGGCAGGATCAATCCCGATCTCTATATCAGCCATCGTTTCCCGCTGCACCGCGCCGAAGAGGCGTTGCGTCTGCTCGAAGCCCGCAATGTCGAGGCGCACAAAATCGTGCTCCATCCCCAAAGGAGTTTGTCGGACACAGCCCCGACAAACTCCTAATTATACGGGGCGACATAAATAATGCCGCACTACCGATAACCACGTAGGTCAGGTTGCCGCAGGTTACCTGACATCGCTGTCACGTAGCTTCGCAACGTGACCTACCAATATGCGGCATTATTTGAGACGCTATGTTTAGTTCAATATCATGTCAATTGTGAGGCGGTTCTTTCTTCAGGAATTTGTCGGACCAACGTCCGACAAATTCCTCGCTATTCCGCTTTCACCTTGGCCTCGCGCGCGACCTTCGCCCACTTGACAAGGTCGCGCTGCACCACTGCCGCCAATTCCTCAGGCGTGCTGCCAACCGGTTCGGCGCCCAGCGCTGCAAACTGCTCGCGCATACCAGGCGCCGCGATCGCCTTCACCACTTCGCGCTGCAGGTTGCGAATGATTTCCGGTGGTGTTGCGGCGGGCGCAAAAATTGCGTACCACGATCCCAGCTCGAATCCGCTTAAACCGGATTCCGCGATCGTCGGCACATCCGGCAGCAAGGACGACCTCTTGGTCGAGCCGATCCCGAGCGCGCGCAGGCGTTTCGCTTTTATGAATGGCGCGGACGCGCTGATGGAATCCCAGGTCATGGTGATGTTTCCGGCGATGGTGTCCGCACTCGCGGGCCCCAGTCCTTTATACGGAACGTGCACCGCCTTTATCCCCGCCATCGAGTTGAAGAGCTCGAACCCGAAATGCGACGAGCTGCCGATGCCGGAGGACGCATAAATGAGCTCGCCCGGCCGCGACTTGGCAAGCTGTATGAGCTCCTTTACGTTCTTCACGGGCAGGGACGGATGAACCAGCAGCACAAACGGCGATTCCGCGACCAGCGAGATCGGGGCAAAATCCTTGATCGAATCGTACGGCAGCTTGGAGAAAACGGCCGGGTTCGTCGTGTGCGTTCCGGTCGTTCCCATCAAAAGCGTGTAGCCGTCAGGCGCAGATCGCGCCACAGCCTCACACCCGATAATGCCGGATGCGCCCGCCCGGTTGTCCACCACGAAGGTCTGGCCAAGGTTCTCGCCGAGCTTGCGGCCGATCAAACGGGCGAATATGTCGGCCCCGCCGCCCGCGGGAAATGGCACGACGACGCGCACCGGTTTCGCGGGGTAGTTCTGGGCGCACGCGTGACCGCACGAAAAGCCCAATAATGCCAGCATTGCAAAAACTGCGTAATCTGAGCGCATAGGAAAATCCTCCTTCACGAAGTCCGGCGCCGGACGATTGCTTCCACGATGGCGGCGTTGTCCCACTCGCTCTCCCCATGGTGCACGCAGTCTTCCAGCATCCGGGCGTACACGGTTGCGAAGGGCAATTCCTGACGCACTGCTTCTGCCTGCTTGAGCATGAGGCTAAAATCCTTCAGGCTCTGATCGACGCGGCTCTGCGGATTGCGAAACTCCCGCCGCGCCATCAACGGGCCCTTGATGTCCATCACCTGCGAGTAAGCCGCAGATCCGCGCGCAACGTCCAGGAAAGCTTCGCGATCGAGGCCGAGGCGCTCGGCGAAGACCAGCCCCTCGGCGATCGCGGCGCGGTTCAGTCCCAGGATCAGGTTCACCGCAAGTTTGGCGCGGGAACCGTTGCCCACACTGCCCAGGTAATAGCGGCGGGGACAAATCGCGTCGAGCATGGGCGCCGCCTGCTCCATGAGATCGCGGTCGCCGCCCACGAGCCCCACGCCATCGCCTGTACTGACCTGCCGGCTCGTGCCGGAAATCGGGACTTCGAGAAAACGCACGCCACGAGGCCCGACGCGGGCGGCGAGCGCGGCAAGGCGGTCCGGATCGCAGGTGCTGGTACAGATCAGGACCGGCGAGCGCGAGCCTGTGCTGAGGGCATCCAGTACGCCGCCTTCGCTCTCGATCACCTGCTCGACCTGATCGGTGTTGAAGACCGCGAGCACGACTGCGGCGGACTGCCCGACCGTTTCGGCGACCGATCCCGCCACGCGAGCGCCGAGCTTTGCGATCGCAGCGCGCTTCGCCTCCTCAACGTCGTAAGCAAGCACCTCGAAACCCGCCTGCATGAGGCGCCGTGCGCACGCCGTGCCCATCAACCCGGCGCCGATCACACCTACCGTGGCCATGCAATCTACTCGACGATCTTGTTGATCGGCAATTCGATGATCCCGCGTGCGCCCGCCGCGTAAAGGCGCGGAATCAGTTCCCGCACGTTNNAGCAGCATCAGCAGACGGTCGATCTTGGCGCTTTTCCAGCCGTCCGCAAGGGCGCCGCGGTGAGCGATGAGGCGCGGCGTGCTTTCCAGCACCACGTGCATGATCTTGAGATTGTTGGCCCGCAGCGACGAACCCGTCTCGGACACATCCACGATTGCATCCGCAAGAATGGGCGGTTTGACTTCCGTCGCGCCCCATGAAAACTCGACGTTCGCATTCACGCCGTGTTGCGCCAGGAAACGCCGGGTCATGCCCACCGCCTCGGTGGCGATACGGCGGCCTTCGAGGTCCTTGACCGTATGGAATGGCGAGTCCTCTTTGGATGCCAGCACCCAACGCACGACACCGTAGTTCGGCCACGGCGCCTTGAGGTCAGCCAGTTCCGCCACGTCGGCATCGTTCTCCAGAATCCAGTCAAGGCCGGTGATCGCGCAGTCGAGTATGCCCTGGCCGACGTAGCGCGCCATCTCCTGCGGCCGGATCAGGATGCACTGGAGCTCAGGGTCGTCGATGTCCGGGTAATAGGAGCGGCCCGAGATGCGCAAGTCGTAGCCGGCGCGCACAAAAAGCTTCTGCGTGGTTTCCTGCAGGCTGCCCTTGGGAATACCGAGGCGCAACTGGTCGTTTTTCTCGCTCATGTCCCCTCTGCCTTGTGCGTGATGATATGCTTTGTTGCGGGGTATCCGTTGCCGTTAGCAGTTCACTGGTTGCACTCGGCGCTCACTCCACGCGTATGCCAGTCGCCATCACCGCATCAGCCGGTAAGTTGGCGCACCAGTTCATCGACGTAGCGCAGCGTGACCTCGCGCATTTCGTCGGGGCTGAGATTGCTGACCGGGTGCGGCAACTGAATGAACGGGTGTCCTTCCATCCCTTTCGCGCGGAACTGAAAAACGGCCGTCTTCTTGAACGCCTCGGTGACGATGGTCGTAGCGGGAATGCCGCGTTTTTCGAACTCTACCGTGTCGTGCACACTGCACAACGTACAGGACCCTCATCCGCCAAGGGCGGCAACGGCTACCTGCACTTCCTTGGCCATTTCATTGATCAACGCCTCCGTCGCGGGCCTGGAAAACATTTCCTTACGGCGGATAATCACGCGGGCGACACCATAGCGCTCGCGCAAGGCTTTTCCTACTGTTTCGAGTATCAGGTCGGCCTGTTCCTTGGTGTTATCGAGCAAACCCACGACCTTACCGGCAAGATCTTTTACCCGGGGAGCCATTGCCAGCTTTACTTTGCCGCTCTCCAGCGTCGGATCGATGAACTCTAGATTGTCGCCCATGACTACGTCCTTCCCACTTAAGAAATGACTATTGAATTAAGCCTCATATCTGCCATGTACCGCGATACTTCCCCCGCCCCACCCGTGACACACCGCGGTGAACGGCCCCCAGCCGCCGGCCACGATAAGATGCAAGTCCTCCGGGTCTTTGATCGTGGGCACGAAGTGATCCTCGTCTGCGGGATCGACGTTGATCTTCTCTGCCCGCTCGGTGCGCCAGGCGCCGCCGCCCTTGAGATCTCGCACCTTGCGCCCGGCGAGCTCGCACAAACGGCGGTGAGCGTCGGCGCGGCTCGTGCCTGCACGAGCGCAGATCGCCGCATGTTGCGGGCACATGGCCACCACCATGGCACAACGCGGCACGTGGATGTTCAACGACCCCATGGCAGTCATCGAGTCCGCGATACCGGTCAGCAGCCGCTCGGATTGCTGGCTCAGGTCGTCGAAACAATACCTGGGCGGGTCCACCATTGCGCACGTGATCACGTTATCGCCGGGCGAGTAGCCGCGCGACACCGCGAGGCTTTGCCATGGGCTCTGCTCCATGTTTTCACTAAGACAAGCGGTGTAGCGCAAGGGCGATGAGAAAACAGTAGATGAACCGACTCCCGAGATACCGCCGCCGAGATTGAGCAGCATCAACCGGATCGCGCGACCGATGGAGGCGTTGGCGCGGAAGCCGGGACCGAAGCAGCCATTGCCGCCGTGCAAACCGATCTTTTCCGCGTATGGGCCATTGACGATCATGAGTGGTGCGGCGCTGCCCATCGTGCCCTGCACGGCATTCAGGTTGAGCTCCGGACACAACATGAGCTTGATGCCGCCCAGCACTACAGGCAGATACTCCGGCTTGCATCCGGCCATTACGGCATGGATCGCCACTGTTCGCACCGTAGCCTCACCCATCAACGGCGGAATGGCGCCGATGATTTCATTCGGGTCCAGGCGCGTGCCTTTGAGCATGCGTTGCACGCGTGCGTGGGTCGGCGTTACCACCGGCAGGCCATCGGACCACTCTTTCTCCAAAAAAAACTCGAACTCGTCCACTACGCTGCTCATCTCGCTTTCTCCTGGCTGTTCCGCTATCGCTTTCGACAGTTTGCTGACTTGTTGAGTGGCCGCGCACATTGCAGTTTAGCGGGCTTTGCGAACACCATATACACCCATCACATCCGCGGCGACGATCATCACGCGTCCGTCCGTGGTCGGCTCAAACTCGACTCCGGTTCCGGGCTTGATGCCGAGGAAATCACGGACTTTCTTGGGGATGAGTGAGCCAAATCAACACCGCCATGGGCCAGGTCAACCAGATCACGCAGCAGAACGCCTGTTCGTCCGAAGAACTGGCCGCCACGGCAGAAGAGATGAGCGGGCAGGCGGGACAACTGCAGGAACTGATGGCCTTCTTCATGGTGGATGCCAATGCGACGCCCTGCTGCACCGGCGCACACCGCGCTCAAGGCCGCACCGAAAAAAGCTGCGCCCCAACAAAATTAACATTCATCACGTGCTGTCAATTGATGAAATGGCAACGCTCGCTGGTTTTATCAAGCGTTGGAATGAGTCAAAAACCCAGCCAGCAAAGGCCGAATGGCTTCCAGCTCAAGGTCGAGCTCGGCCAGCACTTCCTGCGCTCCCGCCAACTCGCCGCCGAACCCCATTCTTTCCAACCGCAAGGCGATCTCATGTCCATCATGGGCGGCAAAGGTGCCCAGCACGGACTTCAGCGAATGTGCGGCGTCCCGTAGGGCATGACTGTCGCCAACAGCAATGGCTGCAGCAATATCGTCCCGATATTTGGGCAGCTCCGCAAAAAAAATCTTCACCAACCGCACCAGCAGTTCCATGTCCCCGTCGACGCGGACCATCAATTCTTCCGCGTCAATCTTGCCTGTTGCCGATTTCTGCGGCGGCCCTTGTGTCACGTCGCCTTGCTGGGCTGGGACATGTTCCATAATGTAACGCCTTTCGATTTATCTGGAACTTTTTCCGGCATCATTTTTTTTGGGCCATCCTGTCAATGGTGTCCACCACTTTCTGGTAGACATCCCGCGGCATAAACGGTTTAACCACATAGCCATCCACACCCAGTTCCATGAAAGCCTTGATAATTTCCTGACTGCCGCTTTTCCCCGAGAGCATGATGAAGGGGATACGCTTGAAATGGGGCATTGCGCGCATCCAGCGCAACAGGTCTTCCCCGCTTCCATTCGGCATGAGCCAGTCGCACACCACTGCGTCATAGCGTTCCGTACCCTGCAGCTTGGTCATTGCCTCGCTACCGCTGCAGGCCTCATCTACCTTCACAAAAGGATTGAGCCGGTTGAGGCCAGACTTCAGCAGCATGCGGTGGACCGCTACGTCATCCACCACCAGGATGCGCAGTTGCCGCGAATAATCAATTTCGATTGTGCTTTCAGTTTTCATCTTTTCATCTTACTTCTGAATTCATTTGGATGGTCATGACTTCACTCTACCAGTATCGCCGCAGGAATGCCGCCATAAAGCACGCTTACGTCCCTTGCAGCGGCACGCTGAGCCGCCGTGATCAAACCTTCAGCGGCTTGTAGCGTATCCGCTTCGGTTTCGCGCCTTCTT
>PLYS01000046.1:0-1800 GCA_003153455.1 Betaproteobacteria bacterium
CGACGAACTCATCCTCCCGAAACAGCTCCTGGGTGAGGTCCGGCTGAGGGAACTGCTGGGCGTGCGTCACCGCGATGTCCAGATCACCCTTGCGCAATGCCGGCAGCAGCGCGTCGTTGTCCAGGACGGCAACGCTCAAGGTGACCTTGGGCGCTTCCATCAACAGCGTGCTGCACGCTTCCGGCAGAAACACCTCGGCATTTGACGGACTCGCGCCGATGCGAAGGTGGCCCGCCCGACCATGAGCGAGATCTGCCACCTCGCGCGCGAGATCGTCCCGGGCAAGCCGCAGCTTGCCCACGTGCGATAAGAGCGCGGCGCCCACGGCCGTCAGCTCCACGCCTTTGGGCGTCCTCTTCACGAGCTTTGCCTGCGCCGATTTTTCGAGCCGGCGCAGGCTCATGCTCAATGCAGGCTGACCCAAACCCAAGGCTTCCGCCGCGCGTCCCAGATGGCCGTGCTGCGCGACCACTGCAAAGTATTCAATGTCCCGGAGATCCATGCTCATCAACTATATTGATGGTTATGCAATTTTCGCACAATTGCGTCAATCGAATTGGACTGTCAATATCGCTCGCACTGCCCGAGAGACAGAGTAACTAACAGGAGAAAGCCATGCGTGGAATGAGGGACACTACAGCAGTTTCGTTGATTGCGACAATCTTGTTTGCGGCCGCGTCGGCGTCAGCACAGAACTATCCTACCAAGTCCGTACGCATCATCACCGGGGGCGCCAGCACGTTCCATGACATCGTGACCAGGCAACTCGGTCAGCGGTTGAGCGAGCGCTGGGGCCAGCCGGTCGTGGTGGATAATCAACCGGCAGCCGCTTTGACAATCGGCACCGGGACTGCTGCGAGAGCGGCGCCCGACGGCTATACGCTGGTGATGTCAGACCGTTCAGCGCTCGCGGTCGCGCCGAATTTGTACAAGAGCCTTCCGTACGATCCCGCCAAGGATTTCTCGCCGATCACGCTCGCGGCCCTGGCGCCCACCATGCTGGTCGCGCACCCTTCGGTTCCGGCGTCCACCCTGTCCGAATTCCTCGCTTATGCGAAGGCACAGCCGCGTGGCATCGATTTCGCCACTGCCGGCCCCGGCACCAATAACCATATCGCGATGGAACTTCTGAAGCACGCGACCGGTGTCAATGCCGTGGCGATTCATTACAAGGGCGGCGGTGCATCGAGCCTGGCGATCCTGAGCGGCGAGGTCAAGGCGGGATTCGGACTTGTTCCCCAGGTCCTGCCCCACGTCAAGGCCGGAAAACTCAAGGCGTACGTCGTCAGCGGCAGGAAGCGTTTTCCCGGAGCGCCCGACGTCCCGACGGCCGCGGAAGCGGGATTTCCCGGCTTTGAATTGGAGTTCTGGATTGGAATGCTCGCCCCCGCACACACGCCACCGGCTATCGTCGCCAAGCTCAACCGCGACATCGGCGAGATCCTGCAAACCCCTGAGATGCATTCAACGTTGCTCGCGCAAGGCGCCGAGGCAGCGTCTGGTACCCCGGATGAGTTTGCCGCCTTCATAAACAGCGAATCGGCGAAGATGAAGAGCTTGATCGAGCTAACCGGCATGCGTGCGGATTGACGGCCATGCGCACACGCGAGACGTGGATTCCAATGTACGGCATCAGGAGATAAACATGGGTGACCCGCTTGAAACCCTGAAGGCTGAGCTTGAGCGCTTCGGCGAGGCCTATGATGCCGCGACGCACGAGCGCCCTCGTCGCATGTTCAACATTACCCGCGACACCGGCGAATTCCTGGCCGTGCTCGTGCGCGCTACCGCCGCGCGGCG